>NZ_JBEZZS010000025.1:0-87154 GCF_040639295.1 Nocardioides sp. NPDC023903
GGGCGGCCGGTCACCTACGAGATCGACGCACCGGCCGACCTGATCGTCGACGCCGACCCCGATCGCCTCAGCCAGCTCGTCGTGACCAACACGGTCCCTCCGCGCTCGATGGGACTGTGTTGGTCTCGACACCGCTCGCTGGCGCTCGCGGGCTCGACCAGCGGGGGCTACGGCGCCGCCGGGGTGCTCGGCGGGAGCGCCGGGTCACACGTCGGCGGGTCGCCCGGCTCGGCGGTCTGGGTGGCCGAGGCCGACGGGTTGGCCGGGTCCGTGCCGGGCACCAGTGTCTGACAGCTCGGCAGGGCCTCCTCCTTCGTCGAGACGAAGATGATCACCTCGCCGTCCTGCGCGAGCGGCGTGCCCTTGGCCGGCGTCTGCTCGACGACGGTGCCCTTGGGTTCCTCAGTGTTGGGCTCGTCCTTGACCACGGGCGTGAAGCCGGCGCTGCGGAGGATCTCCTTCGCCTCTTCGGACGTCTTGCCGACGACGTTCGGAACCTTCTTCGGGCCCTTGGAGACGGTGAGGAGGACCTCGGTGCTCTCGCCGGTGGTGACGCTCTGGTCCGCGACCGGGTCGGACTCGATCACGGTGCCCTTGTCCTTGTCGGAGGGGGCCGTCTCGATCTTCACCGTGAAGTTGTAGGGCGCGCCCTCGAGCAGGTCCTTCGCAGCAGCCTGTTGCATCCCGACCACGTTGGGCATCTCGCGGTTGGGTGGACCGGTGGAGACCGTCAGGGTGACGGTGCTGCCCTCCTCGACGTCCTGGCCGGCGGGCGGGTCCTGAGAGATCACGACGCCGACCGCGACCGTGTCGCTCGCCTCCCGCTTGACCTCACCCTTCAGCTTGGCCGTGCTCAGCTCGGCCCTCGCCTTCTCCTCGGTCAGGCCGGTGACGTCGGGTGCCGGGGTGCTCTGCGGGCCGAGGGCGGCAGGCAGGAAGTAGGCGCCCAACCCGATGAGGCCGATGATGACCAGACCGAGCAGGACGAGCACCCACGGGCGCGGGCCCTCGGGGCGGTCGTCCTGAGGCGGGTAGTAGCCACCGTTGGTGGGGTCGCCACCGTAGGGGCCGACAGCGCGGTTCTGGGCGACCTGGGTCTGGTCCATGCTCGGGGGCACGGTCGCCTGGACCGGACGTCCGGCGAGGTAGCGCTCGATGTCGGTGCGCATCGCCTGCGCGGACTGGTAGCGATCCTCGACCCGCTTGGCCAGGGACTTCATCACGATCGCGTCGAGCTCACGGGTCAGCGTGGGGTCGTGGGCCGAGGGAGGCTGGGCCTGCTCGCGTACGTGCTGATAGGCCACCGAGACCGGAGAGTCGCCGACGAACGGCGGACGGCCGGTGAGCAGCTCGTAGAGGAGGCAGCCTGCCGAGTAGACGTCGGAGCGGGCGTCGACCTGCTCGCCACGGGCCTGCTCGGGGCTGAGGTATTGGGCGGTGCCGACGACAGCCGCGGTCTGGGTCATCGTGGACTGGGCGTCGTTGAGCGCCCGGGCGATGCCGAAGTCCATCACCTTCACGTCACCGGCGGGCGTCAGCATGACGTTGCCCGGCTTGATGTCGCGGTGGATGATCCCGTTACGGTGGCTGTAGTCGAGAGCGTTGAGTACGTCCGAGCTGATCTCCAGCGCCCGCTCGGGCAGGATCTTGCGACCCTCACGGAGTACGTCACGCAGCGTGCGGCCGGCGACGAACTCCATCACGATGTAGGGCTGGGCGACGCCGTCGTCGGACTTCTCCTCGCCGGTGTCGTACACCGACACGATCGAGGGGTGGTTGAGCTTGGCCGAGGACTGCGCCTCGCGCCGGAAACGCGCCTGGAAGGTCGCGTCGCTGGCGAGATCGACCCGCAGGCGCTTGATCGCGACCACCCGGCCGAGCCGGTGGTCGGTGCCCTTGCGGACCTCCGCCATGCCGCCGCGGCCGAGCAGCTCGCCGACCTCGTAGCGACCGGCCAGGAGAGCTCCCTCAGCCATTGCCGCCCCCGTTGCCGTTGCCGCCGCCAGTCTCGTCGCCGGGGAGCTCCGGGACGCCCCAGCCGTCGGAGGATTCTCCGTCGGTCGGCTCCTCCTCGTCGCTCTCTTCCTCGTCGGGCTCCTCCTCGGCGGGAGGGGGCTCGACCACTGGGCGCTCGCCGTAGTAGCGGATGGTGATCGGGTCGCCCTCGTAGAGGTTGCGGGTCGGGTCGAGGCCGGCGACCGTGTCGGGCTCGTAGCTGCCGTCGTTGTCCTGGACCGCGACCTTGACCTTCAGACCGAGGTCGTCCAGCTCGGAGCGCACCTCATCGACGTTGCGGCCGATGTAGGCGTCCTCGTCGATCTCGACGGCCTTCGGCTCCTCCTCGGGCTCCTCCGACGGGGTGGGAGTCGGGGAGGCCGAAGGGGTGGTGGACGTGTCGTTGGCCGGAGGGGTCTTCGGGTCCATGGCGAGGGTCGAGATGATCCAGATGATCGCGACGATGACGGCCACGAGCATCAGGATGACGATGATGTTGAACGGCTTCTTGTACCAGGGCTTCTGCTCGTCGTCCTCGTCGTAACGGTCGTAGGGGTCCTGGTAGCGAGGCGGCGGCGGGCCCTCGGGACCGCCCGCGGCGCCCTGCATGCCGACGTAGTTCTGAGTGGGTGAGGGCACCGGGTCCATGACCGACGTCGCGGTCGCGTCGCCGGGCGCCGCGGCGACGACGGTGGTGGCATCGGCGTCCTGGTCGGCGGCGCCGTGACCGATCATCGCGCTGGTGAACGCGGCCGCGTCGGCGTAGCGGAGGGTCGGGTCCTTCTGCAGGCTCCGCATCACGATCGCGGCCAGATCGGCAGGGACGTGGTCGGGCAGCGGCGGGACCGGGTCGTGCAGGTGGGCGATCGCGGTAGCGACCGGGGTCTCCTTCTGGAACGGCCGATAGCCGGCCAGGCACTCGAAGGCGACCACGCCGAGGGAGTAGACGTCGGAGGCCGGGGTGGCCTTCTCGCCACGCGCCTGCTCGGGGCTGAGGTACTGAGGAGTGCCCATCACCTGGCCGGTGCCGGTGATGCCGGTCGAGGCCTGCGCGCGGGCGATGCCGAAGTCGGTGACCTTCACCTTGCGCTGCGGGGTGATCAGAAGGTTGGCGGGCTTCACGTCACGGTGCACGATGCCGGCCCGGTGCGCCGCGGCCAGCGCGTCGCCGGCCTGACCGAGCAGGTCGCGTACGACCTCGGGGGCCAGGGGCCGCCCGTCACGGATGAGCTCCGAGAGCGGCTTGTGGTCAACGAGCTCCATCACCAGGAACGGCCGCATCAGGCCGGAGGCGGTCGGCATCTCGCCGACGTCGTAGACGGCCACCACGTTGGGGTGGTGGAGCGCCGCGGCATGCTTCGCCTCGGACTCGAAACGGGAGCGGCCGATCGGATCCTCGGCGTGCTCGGGCTTGAGGAGCTTGATCGCGACCTCGCGGTTGAGGGTCGTGTCGGTCGCTCGCCACACCTCGCCCATCCCGCCGGTGCCGATGAGCTCGTGGAATACGTAACGACTCATGAGATCGCTGCCTCCATCATGGCCTTCGCGATAGGTCCGCCCAGCCGTCCGCCGGCGATTTCGCTGCGTTCGGTGCCGCTCTTCTGGACCATCACGGCGACCGCGATGGACGGGTTCTCCGCCGGGGCGAACGAGGTGAACCAGGCGTACGGCGGCTTGTCCGGCGTGGTCTGTGCGGTGCCGGTCTTGCCGGCGACGCTCACGCCGTCGATGGCCGCCGCCTCGGCGGTGCCGTTGTCGACGGTGCTGACCATCATCTGGGTCAGGATCTCGGCGGTGTCCTGCGAGACCGCAGGCTGGTTGTCGATCGGGGTCGGGTTGCCCTGGTCGATGACGTCGAGCGAGGAGGAGGTGACCCGGTCGACGAGGTAGGGCTTCATGACCTCGCCCCCGTTGGCGATGCCTGCCGAGACCATCGCCATCTGCAGCGGGGTCGCGATCACGCTCTGCTGACCGATCGCGGCACGGGCCTGCTCGGCTTTGCCGTCGTTGGGCGGATACTGGCTCTCGGCCAGCGGGCCGATGTCGTCGAGGTAGTCCTGGCCGAAGCCGAACCCCTCGGCCTGGTCCTGCATCTCCTCGTCGGAGAGCTCCATCCCGAGTGAACCGAACGCGGTGTTGCAGGAGACCTCGAGAGCGCGGGTGAGGGTGATCTGCTCGCCGCCGCAGCTGGTGCCGTTGAGGTTGGGCAGGTCGGTCGTGGTCCCGGGGAGGTCGAGCGACGCGCCGCCGTAGACCATGCTGTCGCCGTCCATGCCGAGGTTCTCGATGGCGGCCGCGGCGGTGACCAGCTTGAAGGTCGATCCCGGCGGCAGCGCCGTCTGGATGGAGCGGTTGAGCAGCGGCTCGTCGTCGTCCTTCGAGAGCTGGTTGTAGGACTTCTGCGCAGCACTGAAGTCGTGGGTCGCCAGCTTGTCCGGGTTGTAGGTCGGCGTGGAGGCCATCGCCAGGATCTTGCCAGTGCTCGGCTCGATCGCCACCGCCGCCGCCTGGACGTCGTCGCCGAGAGCGGTCAGGCCCTCGTACGCAGCGTCCTGGACCTTCGGGTCGATGGTGAGCTCGACGTTGCCGCCTGACGGCTCGGAGTTGGTGACCAGGTCGACCAGACGGTTGGTGAAGAGCTTGTTGTCCTTGCCCGACAGCACCGAGTCCTGGGAGCGCTCGATCCCGCTCTGGCCGAAGGAATAGGACATGAAACCCGTGATCGGGGCGTACTTCTTGCCGCCGGGGTAGGTGCGCTGCCACTCGTAGGTGTCGTCGCTCGGCTTGCTGGTGGCGATCGCCTTCTTGCCGACCAGGATGTCGCCGCGCTGCCGCGAGTAGGCCTCTTCGGTGACCCGCCGGTTGTCAGCCCGGTCGTTGTACCAGTTCGCCTTGAAGAACTGGACGTACGTCAGGTTCAGCATCAGCGCCACGAACAGGATCAGGCAACCGACGCTCAGCGTGCGGATGGGGCGGTTCACTTGTTCAGCGCCCCTTTGTCGAGCTTGACGATCTGGGTCTCCTCAGCGGCGAGATCTTCATCGGACGGCGCCGTCGGCAGTGGACGGCGGGACTGGTCCGAGACGCGCAACAGCAGGGCCACGATCACCCAGTTGGCGACCAGCGAGGATCCACCATACGAGAGGAACGGTGTGGTCAGACCAGTCAGCGGGATGAGCCCCGTCACGCCGCCGACGACGACGAAGGTCTGCAGCGCGATCGAGGTGGCCAGGCCGACAGAGAGCAGCTTGCCGAAGTCGTCGCGGGCGACGATCGCGGTGCGCAGGCCGCGCTCGACGATCAGGCCGTAGCAGAGAAGCAGCGCCAGAAGCGCGGTCAGACCGAGCTCCTCGCCGATCGCCGGAACGATGAAGTCGGAGTTGGCGTAGGGGATCCGATAGGGCATGCCGGAGCCGAAGCCACGGCCGATCATGCCGCCCCAGGCCATTCCGAACAGTCCCTCGACCAATTGCGTCGAGGAGGTGCCGTTGAGGGGTTCCGGGTAGTAGTCGAACGGGTTCAGCCAGGTCAGCACGCGGACGCGTACGTGGCTGAAGAGGCTGAGCGCGGCGAAAACCCCGCCTGCGAAGAGCAGGCCGCCGACGACGATCCAGCCCTTGCGCTCGGTCGCGACGTACAGCGTCACCACGAAGAGGCCGTAGAACAGCAGGCTTGAGCCGAGGTCGCGCTGCAGCACCAGGATCGCGAGGCTGATCACCCACATCATCAGCAGTGGCCCGAGGTCGCGGCCGCGGGGCAGGTCGATGCCGGCGAATCGGCGCCCCGCCAGGGCGAGCGCGTCGCGGTGGACCGCCAGATAGCCGGCGAAGCAGATCACCAGCAGCACCTTGGCGACCTCACCGGGCTGGAAGCCCACCGGACCGACGTTGATCCAGATCCGGGCGCCGTTGATCTCCTTGCCGATGATCGGGAGCATCGGCAGGATCAGCATGACCACCGCGCCGAGGCCGGCGGTGTAGGTGAACCGCTGCAACATCCGGTGGTCGGGCACGACGAAGAGCGTGATCAGGAACAGCGCCACGCCGATCGTCATCCAGGTCAGCTGCTGGCCTGCGAAGTCCGCATTCTCAGCCGCCGGGCGCGACAGGTCGAGCCGGTGGATCACGGCCAGACCGAACCCGTTGAGCATCGCCACCAGCGGAAGCAGCACGGGGTCGGCGTACGGAGCCAGCAGACGTACGCCGATGTGGGCCGCCACCAGGAGCGCGACCAGCCAGGTGCCGTAGCCGACGATGTCGACCGGGATCTCCTCCTTCACCCCCAGACCGACCGCGGCGTACGCGCCGATCCCGACCGCCAGGGCCAGGATCATCAGGACCAGTTCCGCTCCCCGCCGCGACCGGTGGACGAAAACGGGCATGGAGCTCGCCGGTGTAAAACCGCTCATGACCCGCTTCCCGCGTCCGCGGCGCTCTGGTCCGCGAGAGACTGCACCTTCTCCTGGGCGCCGGCCAGGTCCTTGCTGTGGATGCCGTCCTCGAGCTGGTTCTGGTAGGTCTCGGCCAGGTCGTCGACCTTCAGGTTCGAGGTCTGGTAGGGCTCGGAGAGGTCGAGGCCGATCATCGTGGTGGGTACGCCACGGAAGATCGTGACGTTGCCTTCCTGCTCGCCGATGTACCACTGGTTCTGCGACCAGACGAATGCGGTCGCAACGGCGATCCAGACGACACCGAGAAGGGTCAGCAGCCCGAAGGCCCAGCGCAGCTTCAGATACTTGGCCGGCGCCTGGAGCGCGTAGCGCATCTCCTCCGGGTCGGCGGCGATCGCGCCGTCGGGGATCTCTTCGTCGATCGGGTCCAGCTCGCCGGTGTCGCCCATCCGGTGACCACGGAACAGCGCGGTCATCTGACCGGTCTTGGTGGTCCTCCGCTTGAGCTCGGCGGCCGCACCCACCATCTGGGCCTCGAGGCCCGGGGACGGGATCGTGTCGCTGGGCACCACGTCGGCGACCACGCAGGTCACGTTGTCGGTGCTGCCGGAGTCGAGGGAGACCCGGACCAGCTCGACCGCTGCGTACTCCGGCGTGCCGGTGGCCAGGATGTCGGCGATCCGCGGGTCGTCCACGTAGCCGCAGACACCATCGCTGCAGAACATCAGCCGGTCGCCGGCGGCGAGGTCGACGATGAACAGGTCGGGCTCGAGCTCGCGGGTGCCGTCGAGGGCCTTGAGGATCAGGTTGCGGTGGGGGTGGGTCTTGGCCTCCTCCTCCGTGATCCTCCCCTCGTCGAGAAGCGTCTGCACGAAGGTGTGGTCGTGGGTGACCTGGTGGATAGCGCCGTTGCGGAGCAGGTAGGCGCGGCTGTCGCCCACGTGGCCGACGGTCAGCTTGGAGCCGTCGAAGAGGCCCACGGTCGAGGTCGTGCTGGTGCCGTTGAGCGTCGGGTCGTGGTCGACCAGGTGGCCGATCTCGTCGTGGGCCATGTGCAGCGCGTGGGAGACCAGGCCGATCAGGTCGTCGTCGACCAGCCCGAGGGCCGGCTCCTCGTCGAGCTTGCGCAGCTGCTGGACGGCGGTGCTGGAGGCGATGTCGCCGCGGGCAGCGCCGCCGACACCGTCGCAGACGGTGAGCAGCCAGGGTCCGGCGTACCCGCTGTCCTGGTTGTCCTTGCGCACCCGGCCGACGTCCGAGACCGCCGCGAACTCGAGGCGGAAGGGTCGTCCGTCGGCAGAGCCGGGGCTAGGTGCGGGGTCGGGGGTGGGGTCGGTCGCAGCGGTCACTTGCGCAGCTCCAGGATTGTTTTACCGATCCGCACCTGGGTCCCGAGAGAGATGGCGGTCGGCTGATTGATCCGGACGGACCCGATGTAGGTGCCATTGGTCGATCCGAGGTCCTCCACGAACCACTGGTCGCCAGAGACGGCGATCCGGGCGTGGCGGGTGGAGGCGTAGTCGTCATCGAGGATGATCGCGGCATCGCTGCCGCGGCCGATGACGATGGGTGCCTGCGAGAGAGGCACGGTCACACCGGCGTTGGAGCCGGTGGTGACGGCGACATGCGTGGGTACGCCGCGCCGCGGTGCCCTCGCCGCGGCAGCCTTGCCGCGAGCAGGCGGGGCCGCGGGCTGGCCGCCGGCGGAGGCGTTGGTGACCCGCGCGCCGAACATGTCGGAGCGGATCACCGACAACGCGGCCAGCACGAAGATCCACAGGATCGCCAGATAGGCGACCCGGATCAGGAACAGGGTCAGCTCGCTCAACGGCGCTCCTCCACGATATGCGCGGTGATGACGGTGGTGCCGATGCGCACCTGAGAGCCGTCGTCCAAGGTGGCACTCGCCATCTTCTGCCCATTGACCAGCATGCCGTTGGTCGAGCCGAGGTCATAGACCTCGACGCGCACACGGTCGCCGGCCTGCTTCGAGCGGAACTCGATGTGGCGGCGGCTGATGCCTGGGTCGTTGATGCGCAGGTCGGCGTCGGTGCCCCGTCCCACGACGAGGTTGCCGTGGAGCGGGTGCCGGGTGCCGTTGATCTCCAGGTAGGCCTGCGCGCGGCTCACCTGGGTGTCGCTCATGTCGGCGCCGGAGACCGCAGCCTGGGCGCGGCTGCGCACCCGGAACCGGCCGATTGTCAGGTCCTTCGCCTCGCCGAACTCGATGCTCACGCGGCCCGGGAAGACGAAACCCTGCGCCTCGGCGTGGTCCATCAGCTGGCGCTTCAGCTCTTCCTTGAGGTGGGGTCCGTACGACTCCAGCTTGCCGAGGTCGCTGGAGGACAGCTCCACGAAGAAGTCGTTGGGGACCAGGCGCCGCTGGCGGCTCAGCACCTGTGCGTTGTTGTCGATCTCGCGCTGGAGCGCGGCGACGATCTCCACCGACTTCACCTCGGACCGGAACGCTTTCGCGAAAGCGCCTGAGATGAGCTGCTCCAACTTCTGCTCGAACTTCTGCAGGCCGCTCACGTTGTTGCGCTCCTCTCAGGTGCCGGGGGTGGGCCGGTCGGGGTGGGTGGTCAGTCGCGTACGGGCATAGTGGTCCCCGGGATTCGGCCCGATCGTATCGGTGCACCCTAGGGGATCTGCCACTTCCCGCATTCTGCGTGGTTTCGATCCTCCCACGATCGGGTGACCACCAGCGTCAAGGCGAGCGGGGTGCCGTCGTTTTGGGTCGGTGGGCGCCCGTGGGCTAACGTTTCCTGTGCTGCACGCGCGAGTGGCGGAATAGGCAGACGCGCACGGTTCAGGTCCGTGTGTCCGAAAGGACGTGGGGGTTCAACTCCCCCCTCGCGCACCACCACCGAAGCCCCAGGGAATCCCTGGGGCTTCGTGCATTTCAGGGCGTTGAGGCAACAGACGATCACCCTGTAGGGGTGACGACGCGCACGCAGTCGATTGCGACGCTCGGTGAACACCTCACCGATGACTGGAGCACCCCGCGATGCCGAACCGTCCCGACCTTCACGCCCGGACCATGTTGCCGATTCCGGACCGACCAGCCTCGGGGCACACGACGTACGACGCCAAGGACCCAGACACCAAGTACCCGCCGATCGAGCCGCTGCTGCCGCCGGACGGCGCGCCCAACGTGCTCGTCGTACTCCTTGACGACGTCGGCTTCGGAGCGTCGAGCGCGTTCGGAGGGCCCTGCGCCACGCCGGTCGCCGAGCGGCTGGCGGGCAACGGCCTGCGCTACAACCGGTTCCACACCACGGCGCTGTGCGCTCCGACGCGGCAGGCGCTGCTGACCGGCCGCAACCACCACTCCGTCGGGATGGGCAGCATCACCGAGACGGCGACCTCGGCGCCCGGCAACAGCTCGGTGCGGCCCAACACCAAGGCGCCGCTGGCGATGACACTCAAGCTCAACGGGTACTCGACGGCACAGTTCGGGAAGTGCCACGAGGTCCCGGTCTGGCAGTCGTCGCCGATGGGGCCCTTCGACGCCTGGCCGTCGGCCGGCGGAGGATTCGAGACGTTCTACGGCTTCATCGGCGGTGAGAACAACCAGTGGGATCCCGCGCTCTACGAAGGCACCACCCCGATCGAGCCGCCCGCGACGGCCGAGGAGGGCTATCACCTCACCGAGGACCTGGCCGATCACGCGTGCGCGTGGATCCGCCAGCAGAAGGCGCTGATGCCCGACCGGCCGTTCTTCGCGTACTTCGCGCCGGGCGCGACCCATGCTCCCCACCACGTCCCCCCGGAGTGGATCGACAAGTACGCCGGGAAGTTCGACGACGGCTGGGACGCCCACCGGGAGCGCACCTTCGCGCGGCAGAAGGAGCTCGGCGTCATCCCCGCAGACGCCGAGCTGACCGCCCGCCACGACGAGATCCCCGCGTGGGACGACATGCCGGACGACCTCAAGCCCGTGCTCGCCCGTCAGATGGAGGTGTACGCCGGCTTCCTCGAGCACACCGACCACCACGTCGGCCGGGTGATCGACACCATCGCCGACCTCGGCGTACTCGACAACACCATCGTCTACTACATCATCGGCGACAACGGGGCCTCCGCCGAGGGAACCGTCAACGGTGCCTTCAACGAGATGGCCAACTTCAACGGCATGGCCGCGTTGGAGACGCCCGAGTTCATGCGGGCGAAGATGGACGAGTTCGGCTCACCCAGCTCCTACAACCACTACTCGGTCGGCTGGGCGTGGGCGATGAACTCGCCGCTGCAGTGGACCAAGCAGGTCGCGTCGCACTGGGGCGGCACGCGCAACGGCACCATCGTGCACTGGCCGGACGGGATCGATGACCCGGGCTCGGTGCGCCCCCAGTTCACCCATGTCATCGACCTCGCACCGACCGTCCTCGAAGCGGCAGGGCTGCCCGAGCCCGCCATGGTCAACGGCGTTCAGCAGTCGCCGATGGAGGGGACGAGCATGCTCTACACCTTCCGTGGCGCGAGCGAGCCGGAGCGGCACGACCTGCAGTATTTCGAGATGTTCGCCAACCGCGGCGTCTACCACAAGGGCTGGAGTGCGGTCACCAAGCACCGCACCCCGTGGGTGATGGTCGGCGGAGACCTGCCCGCGTTCGACGACGACGTGTGGGAGCTGTACGACGGCAACACCGACTTCAGCCAGGCGAGGGATCTCTCGGCGGAGCACCCCGAGAAGCTCGCCGCGCTGCAGCGCCTCTGGCTGATCGAGGCCGTGAAGTACGGAGTGCTGCCGATGGACGACCGCACCAGCGAGCGGCTCGAGCCCACGATGGCGGGAAGGCCGACGCTCGTCCGAGGCAAGACCCAGCTCTTCTTCCCCGGCATGGGCCGGCTGTCGGAGAACAGCGTGGTCAGCATCAAGAACAAGTCGTTCTCCGTCACGGCCGAGGTGACGATCCCCGACACCGGTGCCGAGGGCGTGATCATCGCCCAGGGCGGCCGGTTCGGCGGCTGGACGTTCTTCGCCCGCGACGGACGGCTCAAGTTCGTCTACAACGTGCTCGGCATCCAGGAGTTCCCTGTCGTTTCGGACTCCCTGGTCGCGGCCGGCACCCGCCAGGTCCGGGTCGAGTTCGCGTACGACGGCGGCGGCCTCGCGAAGGGCGGCGACGTCACGCTCTACGACGACGGCAAGCCGGTCGGGTCGGGACGGGTGGAGGTGACCCAGCCGATGGTCTTCTCGGCCGACGAGACCACCGACATCGGCTACGAGTCCGGTACGTCTGTCTCCTCGGACTACACGAGCCGGACCAGCCGGTTCAGCGGCAAGATCGCGTGGGTCCAGATCGACCTCGGCGACGACGTCCACGACCACTACATCGACCCGGAGGAGCGGTTCAGGATCGCGATGGCACGTCAGTAGCGATGTCACAGATGCACCGCGTGTCCCGTCTGAGGGGGTGAACATCGGAATCAACTGGACACCTGGAGACACATCATGAACATCGCCCTATGGATCGTCGCCGGCGTATTCGGCATCGCCTACGTCGCCGGCGGCATCGTCAAGCTGACGATGCCGTACGAGAAGTACGCAGCGAAGCTGGGATGGCCGGAGGACTTCACGCCCGGGAACGTGAGGTTCATGGGTGTCCTGGAGGTGCTCGGCGGCATCGGGCTGGTGCTGCCGGGGCTGGTCGGCGTGGCGCCGATCCTGGTGCCGGTCGCGGCGTCGTGCATGGCGCTCTACATGGCCGGAGCGATCACCGAGCGGATTCGGCGCGGTGAATACAAGGAGCTCCTCGGCGACCTGCTCTTTCTCGCGGCATTGATCTTCATCGCGTGGGGGCGCTTCGCGATCGAGCCGTTCTGAGCGGAGCCCACTTTTGAGTGATGCGCGGGCGAAACCGGGTCGCTAGCCTGACGCCATGGAGCGGCCGTGGCCGCTGACCGGCCGGGACGACGAGCTGCGCAGGGTGGCGGCGGCGATCCGGCCCGGTGCGGCGGGCGTCATCGTTGCGGGTCCGGCGGGCGTGGGGAAGACCCGGCTCGCCCGTGAGGCGCTGGCGGCCGCCGGTCATGGCGGATCCGTCGTCTTCGCCCAGGGCAGCACGGCCGCCCGGCCGTTCCCGCTCGGCGCGTTCGCCGGGCTGCTCGATGTCCCGCCCGGAGAGGCCGCCGAGACCATCGGCCGGGCGCTGGATCAGATCACCCGGCAGCTGCCGCTCGTGCTGACCGTAGACGACGCGCACCTGCTCGACGAGCACTCCGCGATCGTCGTGCACCGGGTCGTCGCCCGGCGGATGGCTCCGGTGCTGATCACGCTCCGCACCGGGGAGCCCGCCCCCGACATCGTGACGTCGCTGTGGAAGGACGACCACCTGCCGCGGCTGGATCTGGTGCCGCTGGATGCCGAGGAGAGCACGCGCCTGATCGCCCAGGTGCTCGGCGGTCCGGTCGACACGGACTCCGCGCACCGGTTGTGGACGATGACCGAGGGCAGCCCGCTGTTCCTGCGGCATCTGCTGGCCGGTGAGGTGTCGGCGGGCCGGTTCAGCGCGGCGTCCGGGATCTGGCGCTGGACCAGCGAGCCCGCGATTTCGCCGGAGCTCGCCGGTCTCCTGGAGCGGGAGATCGGGGACCTCGCAGCAGGGGTGCGAGACGTCGTCGACCTGGTCGCCCTGGCCGAGCCGGTGGCGGTCCCGACGCTGTCCGCGCTGACCTCGGCCACGGACCTCGAGGAGGCGGAGAGCCGGGGGCTGGTGCGTACCGATGGCGTGGTCGCCCGGCTGGCGCACCCCCTCTACGGCGAGGTACGCCGCGCCGCGATGGGCACGCTGCGTGCCCGCCGTCTCCGCGGCCGGGTGGCACAGACCCTGGACCCGGAACCGGACCCGATCCCGCGGGCCGTACTGACCCTCGACTCAGACCTGCCCCCGGAACCGGAGCTGTTCCTGCGGGCCGCCGAGGCCGCGACCCGGATGTACGACCTGCCGCTGGCCGAGCGGCTGGCGCGCGCGGCGGCCGGCACCGGCGATCTCGCCGCCAGGGTCGTGCACGGTGCCGCGCTCTCCTGGCTCAGCCGCGGGGAGGAGGCCGAGGCGATCCAGGTGGACGTCATCGCCGACGCGCCCGACCCGGGGCTGGTCGCGATGGTGCAGCTGCACCGTGCCGGCAACCTGCTCTTCACGATGGCCCGTCCTGACCAGGCCCATCAGGCGCTGGCCGCCGCCGAAGCCACCGGGGCAGCCCTGGCCCACGTCGCGGCCATGGCGCTCGTCCTGGATCTGGTGGACGGCGAGACCTCAGGCGTGCTCGCCCGGGCGCCGCAGCTGCTGCGGAGCGAGCTTCCCGACGACCTGGCCGGCATCCTCGTCGCCACCTCCGCATCCGCGGCGGCCGCCGTCACCGGTGACCGCGAGCTCCTCGATGAGGCCGCAGTCGTGGGTGGGCTGGCCGCCGACCGGGTGCCGACCGTCATCCCCGGCTTCGGGCTCGCCGACTTCCAGGTGCTCGGACACCGTCTCGCCGGCACGCCGGACCGGGGCGCCGACCTGGCCCGGAGGATGCGGGCCGCATCGGCCGACCTCCCCGGGCCGGCCAGGCTCATGGGCCTCGTCGTCGCAGGTCACGCGGCCCTTGCCGAGGGCCGTCTGCTCGATGCGCTGCTCTCGCTGCGCGAGGCCTGGGCGGCGCTGGGGGGCTCCGGCCACGAGTTCCGATTCCGGTGCCGTACGTTGCTGGCGACCGCCCTCGCGCAGGCCGGTCAGCCGGAGAACGCCGAGCCGTTGCTGGCCGGCGTGGCTGCCGGGCACCATCCGGCGTACCGGCTCTATCTGCCCGACGACCGCCTCGCGCTGGCGTGGGGTGCTGCGGCGGCGGGGTGGACGACCGAGGCGATCGGCCACGCGGTCGCCGCGGCGGATCTCGCTCGTGAGGCGGGTTCACCTGCGTACGAGGTCCTCGCCTGGCAGACCGCGGTCCAGCTCGGCGACACGACCGTGGCGCCTGCCCGCCGCCTCGCCCCGCTCGCCGGGCTGGGTCCTCGCGCCGACGCGGCTCTGGTCCATGCCCGCGCCTGGGCCGACGAGGACGGCGACGCGCTGCTCCAAGCGGCCCATGCCTGGGCCCGGCTCGGTGACCTCGTCGCCGCGGGCGACGCGGCCGCGCAGGCCGCCGACGTACACCGCCGCGCGGGACGGCAGGGATCGGCCCTGACCGCGGCGGCCGTCGCCGCGAAGTTGGCGGAGAGGTCGGGTGCCCGCACCCCAGCGTTGGTGGTCGCCGCCCGGCCCCTGCCGCTCACCGCCCGCGAGCGCGAGATCGCCGCACTGGCCGCCCGGGGGCTGTCGAACAAGGACATCGCGGCGCGACTGACCCTGTCGGTGCGCACCGTCGAGGGTCACCTCTACCGGGCCGGCCACAAGCTCGGCGTCTCCGAACGAGCCGGGCTGGCGGACCCTCTGGGAGTCGAGTAGCGCACTACTCGCGCCGCTCCTGCTTCAGCGGCGGATGCTGACAAGCACCCGACCGAAGGAGCAGTCATGAGCACCACCTACGTACGGCCCCACGAGGGCCACCACAGCCCCATGATCGACGGGGACCATGTCGCCAAAGCCGCCGTCAAGGACGCCCAAGGGGCCTTCGAGGTCTTCGAGGTGATCGCACCCGCCGCCCCGATGACGCCGCCGCACGTCTCGCCGTGGAGCGGGGTGCTGTACCTGCTCGAGGGCCGCATCACGGCGTACGTCGACGGTAGGTCGTACGACGTCGAGCCCGGCGGGCTGGTCGTCTTCCCGGCGGGAACCCCCGGCACCTTCGAGGTCGTCGGCGACTCCGCCCGAGCTCTCGCGATCACCACCGGCGACGGCGCCGGCCGGTTCTTCGCCGACTTCGCCAGTTCTGTTCCCGTGGGGCAGCCGGCCGCTGACTCGATGGCCGCGATCCTGTCCGTCACCGAGCGCCATGGTGTCGCCCTCGCGGGCGGATGATTTGCGCGACTCAACGACAGGGGCCTGTCTCGGAACGCGACTCACGCCGCGTTCCGAAACAGGCCCTGTGTGTTCGGGTCGGTGACCCGTCAGAGGTCGCGCCGGATCTCGTCCTCGCGCGGAAGGTCAGGGCTGCGTCGCAGGTTGACGACGGCCAGCGCCAGGCCTCCCCAGATGACCAGCATCGCGACGAGCATCATGACGATGGCGGAGCCGCTCATGACTGTGCTCCCTTCTCGTTGAAGTGAACCGGGGACAGAGCCTCGGGGTCTCGCCACTTGGCCTGAGCGGCCAGGAAGCCGAAGACGATGACCGCTCCGGCCGCGCCCCAGCCGAAGACGGCGAGCATCCAGCCCGGGTAGCCGCCGTAGGGGGTCTTCACGTCCTCCCAGAAAGAGAGCCCGAGCACGAGGACCAGGCCGATCGGAGCGACGATGCTGACCAGGATCCGCCACCAGGCGCCCACGACGATCGAGCTGCCGTCGGACAGATGGTCGCTGAAGGTCGGCAGCACTCGCAGCCCCCAGCTCATGATCAGCATCGAGATAACGGCGACCAGCAGGATGCCGAACTGGTTGATGAAGTGGTCGAGGATGTCGAGCACGTAGATCCCGCTCGTGGTGGCGAAGAACACCAGGCTGAGCACAGCCATCGGCACGGTGACCGCGATTGTGGCGGTGGTGCGCGTGATCTCGAACTTGTCACGCACCGCCGAGATCACGACCTCGACGATGGACACCATCGAGGTGAAACCGGCGATGACCAGGGAGAAGAAGAAGAGCACCCCGATCAGGGCGCCAGCGGGCGCCTCGCTGATGATCGCGGGGAAGGCGACGAACGCCAGCCCGATGCCAGAGGTGGCGACCTCGCCGACGGCGACCCCGTTGGCCTGCGCCATGAAGCCGAGCGCGGCGAAGACGCCGATGCCGGCGAGCAGCTCGAAGCTGGAGTTGGCGAAGCCGACCACGAGCCCCGCGCCCGGCATGTCGGTGTGCTTGTGCACGTAGGAGGAGTAGGTGATCATGATGCCGAAGCCGATGGACAGCGAGAAGAAGATCTGTCCGTACGCCGCCGCCCACACCGTTGCGTCGGTCAGCGCTCCCCAGTCCGGGGTGAAGAGCGCGTCCAGCCCATCGGCCGCACCCGGGAGGAAGAGCGAGCGCACCACGAGGATCGCGAAGGCGACGACCAGGATCGGGATGAAGATGGCCGAGGTCGCGCCGACGCCCTTCTGGACGCCGAGCAGCATGACGGCCAGGATCGCGACCCACACCAGCAGCAGCGGGATCAGCACGCCCCACACCGGGGTGGCGTCGACGCCCGGATCGCCTGCCTTGAGGAACTCGCCGAAGAAGAAGCCCTCCGGGTCGTCACCCCAGGCCTTGGTGACGCTGAAGATCGTGTAGCGCACCGCCCACGCCATCACGGCTGCGTAGTAGATGGCGATCATGAAGCAGATGCCGACCTGCCACCAGCCCAGGCCCTCGGTGCCGCGACGCAGGCGCGCGAACGACAGCGGCGCGGAGCCGCGGTAGCGGTGGCCCAGTGCGTAGTCGAGGAACAGGAACGGGATTCCGGCTGTCAGCAGCGCCACGATGTAGGGGATGACGAACGCGCCACCTCCGTTGTCGTAGGCGACGTAGGGGAAACGCCAGATGTTTCCCAGGCCCACCGCTGAGCCGATCGCCGCGAAGATGAAGACCTGTCGCGATGAGAACGCTCCGCGTTTTGCCGCGGCCGCTTCCTGCACGCCCTCAGGTGTCGTGCTCATATCCGCCTCCTTGCTCGATATGTGCGTGGCGCTTGTGGCGCCAAATGTAGTGCTGGCGGCGCTTGTGACGCCGATCACAGACAATAGTCATCCGGCTGTCGGTGGGCGACTTCGGGGTTTCGGCGGCTGTCAGTAGTAGTGGCGAACCATTGACAAGCCCGGGTCATTTGTTGATCGTATGAGACATGGATTCAGATGTGTCTCACACGCTGGCGGCGTACACCCCGTTGACCGGGGAGTCGTGGGCCGACCCGTGGCCGATGTACGCCGCGCTGCGCGAGCACGACCCGGTCCACCACGTCGCTCGGGGCGACTACTGGGTCCTGACCAGGCACGACGATGTCTACGCCGCGGTGCGTGACCACGAGACGTACAGCTCGACCGGAGGGCTGACGACGGCTCATGACGAGCTCGAGCGGATCGGGCTGGCCGACAATCCGCCGATGGTGATGACCGATCCGCCGGCGCACACGGCGTTCCGGAAGCTGGTGAACCGCGGGTTCACGCCGAAGCAGGTCGAGGACGTGACTCCTCGGGTCACCCGGTTCGTGGTCGAGCGGGTCGAGCAGCTCAGGGCGGCCGGTGGAGGCGACATCGTGGCGGAGCTCTTCAAGCCGCTACCGAGCATGGTGGTGGCTCACTACCTCGGCGTTCCAGAGGTGGACTGGGGGCGCTTCGACGTGTGGACCGACGCGATCGTGACGGCCAACGCGGCTCAGGACGAGAGCATCGGAGCCGGTGCCGCCGCCGAGCTGATGGGCTACTTCGCCGAGCTGATCGAGCGGCGCCGGCGAGAGCCCGGTGACGACACCGTCTCCCACCTCGTCGCGGCCGGGGAGGCCGACGACGACGCCGGCCTGCTGCGGGTGCTCGCGTTCGCCTTCACGATGGTGGCTAGCGGCAACGACACGACGACCGGGCTGCTCGGCGGCGGCCTGCCGCTGCTGGCGGACCGCCCCGACCAGCGCGAGTTCGCGCTACAGGACGTACCGGCCGCTGTCGAGGAGCTGCTGCGGCTCACCTCGCCCGTGCAGGGGCTCGCCCGGACCACCACACGCGACGTCACGATCCACGACGTCACGATTCCCGCGGGGAAGAAGGTCCTGCTCTGCTACGCGGCCGCCAACCGGGACCCGCGCGTCTTCGGCGCCGACGCCGAGGAGCTCGACGTCACCCGCCGGCCGCGCCAGATCCTGACGTTCGCCCAGGGGGCGCATCACTGCCTGGGCGCCGCGGCCGCCCGGATGATGGGCCGGGTGACGCTCACCGAGATACTCACCCGGATGCCGTCCTTCACCGTCGACCACGACTCCCTGCGATGGGCACCGGGGAGCTACGTACGCAGGCCCGTCAGTCTTCATGTCGAGGTGGCCGGATGAGCTGGCTCGAGGTGGAGCGGACGGAGCTCGCCGCCGAGCGGATCCTGGACGCGGCTGGCGCGCTCTTCGTGGAGCGAGGGGTCGACAAGCCGGGCATGGACGAGGTCGCCCGCGCGGCCGGCTGCTCGCGGGCGACCCTGTATCGCTACTTCGAGAACCGGCAGGCCCTGATCTACGCCTTCGCCCATCGCGAAGCGCGGCTCATCACCAAGCAGGTCGCCCAGGCCGCGACCGACGTGTCCGATCCACGCAGTCGCGTGGTCGAGGCCGTGATCGCCTGCCTCGCTGCCGTGCGCGAGCGGCCCCACCTCGCGGCCTGGTACGCCGGTGACAGCACCCTGCTGCGCGAGGTCCTCCACGACTCCCCGGTGATCCGCGGCGTCGCCCAGAGCTACCTCGCCTCCGACTCGGAAGCCACCGATCCCGACCTGGCCGACTGGATCCTGCGCATCATCCTGTCGTTCCTCTCCAATCCGGGCGACGACGAAGAAGCAGAGCGTCGCCTGCTGGAGCGGTTCCTCGTCGTGCCGCCGCGCAGCTAGACCCGTCAGCGCCGGATGGCCGACGGGGCGGTGCCGTACTTGCGCCGGTGGGCGGCGGCGAAGCGGCTCGCGGAGGAGAAGCCCCAGCGCGCCGCGACGTCGCCGACGCTGAGGGTGGGGTCGGTCGTGAGCTCGGCGTGGGCGCGCTGGAGCCTGATGTCGAGGAGGTAGTGGGAGGGCGCGCTTCCCACCCACTGCTGAAATCCCTCCTGCAGCCGGCGGACGCTGGTGCCGGCGAGGGCGGCCATGTCGGCGGCGGTCCAGGCCCGGGCCGGGTCGTCGTGGAGGGCCTCGACCACGCGGCGGATCGTCCGCGGCTGTGCGGCCGCGGTGACGCCGCCGTCGGGGGAGCACACCTCCAGGAGGCCGGCGGCGACCGCGCCGGCGAGCTGGCGGCGTACGAGCTCGCTGTCGGCGAAGATGTCCGGGTCGTGCAGGTTGGTGGCCAGGTTGGTGATCAGGTGATGCCAGGCGCGTCCGCGGCCGCGCTCCAGCGACAGCTGCTCCGGGAGGAGGGCGCGGGCGTTGACGCGGTCGGTGCCCAGGATCCGCTCGGTCTCGACCTCCAGCCAGTCGCTGTCGAACTTCACGCCGAGCACGGTGCAGGTCGCGTCCCAGTGGCTGATCAGGGACGGGGTGTCGGCCCGGAAGACGGTGCCCTGGCCGACGACCGAGGTGAGCTCCCCGAACCGGCCGCGGCTCTCCAGGTGGCCGGTGATCGGCATGTTCACCTCGTACGCGCTCGGGTAGTCGCACTCGATCGCCACATCCGCGCCCCAGCCGACGTGGCCGATCAGAACCGGACCGAGATCCAGCGTACGCAGCGTGAGCCGCGGCTCGTGAGCGCCGCCGACCGGCCGGAGCTCGTGCGGGAAGTATGCCTGGGCCACGACGCGCGAGGCCTGCCCCCAGTCTCTGGGAGCGGCTCGCATACGACCGGCCATGCCGCAGAGCGTACCTGAGACGAGCGTCACAAATTGGTCGCGTTCTGGGTGCTGAACCCGCGCAATCCGTGTCGCCGGGGCGCGCGGACCGACCTACTTTCGAGTCCTGTTCGGAACCTCCCACCTCTCGAGGAGCACCCATGACGACCACGCAGCAACCCGGCACGCAGGACCTCTCCTGGCTCGACGACGTGACGATGACCGAGCTCGAGCGGAACCCCTATCCGACCTACGAGCGCCTTCGCCGCGAGGCGCCGCTCGCCTTCGTCCCGGTCCTCGGCTCCTACGTCGCCTCCACCGCGGAGATCTGCCGCGAGGTCGCCACCAGCCCCGACTTCGAGGCGGTGATCACCCCGGCCGGCGGACGTACCTTCGGACACCCGGCGATCATCGGCGTCAACGGCGACATCCACGCCGACCTGCGCGGCATGGTCGAGCCCCAGCTTCAGCCGGCCGAAGTCGACAGCTGGGTGGACGACCTGGTCCGCCCGATCGCGCGGGACTACGTCGAGCAGTTCGAGGACCGCGGCCGCGCCGAGCTGGTCGCGGAGTACTGCGAGCCCGTCTCCGTACGCTCCCTCGGCGACCTGCTCGGGCTGCAGTCGGTCTCCTCCGACAAGCTCCGCGAGTGGTTCCACAAGCTGAGCGTCTCGTTCACCAACGCCGCGGTCGACGAGAACGGCGAGTTCACCAACCCTGACGGGTTCACCCCCGGTGACGAGGCCAGGGCCGAGATCCAGGCGGTCGTCGACCCCCTTATCGACCGCTGGATCGAGCACCCCGAGAACACCGCGATCTCCCACTGGCTCCACGACGGCATGCCACCGGGGAAGACCCGCGACCGCGCGTACATCTACCCCACCATCTACGTCTACCTGCTCGGCGCGATGCAGGAGCCCGGCCATGGCATGGCCTCGACGCTGGTCGGCCTCTTCAGCCGCCCCGAGCAGCTGGAGGAGGTCGTCGACGACCCGTCGCTGCTGCCGCGGGCCATCTCGGAGGGCATGCGCTGGACCTCCCCGATCTGGTCGGCGACGGCGCGGATCAGCACCAAGCCGGTCACGATCGCCGGCGTCGACCTGCCCGCCGGGACTCCGGTGATCCTCTCCTACGGCTCTGCGAACCACGACTCCGGGAAATACGATGCGCCCACGGCGTACGACCTGCACCGGCCGCCGCTGCCGCACCTCGCCTTCGGCGCCGGGAACCACGCGTGCGCCGGGATCTACTACGCCAACCAGGTGATGCGGATCGGGCTCGAGGAGCTCTTCGAGGCGATCCCCAACCTGGAGCGCGACACCGGTGAGGGCGTGGAGTTCTGGGGCTGGGGATTCCGCGGCCCGACCAGCCTGCACTGCACCTGGGAGGTCTGAGCGATGTCCGCCGCGATCAGTGTCTCCGGCCGCCGCGTCGAGTGCGCCGAGGACCAGTCGATCCTGGAGGCGTTCCTCCGTGCCGGCGTGTGGATGCCGAACTCCTGCAACCAGGGCACCTGCGGCACCTGCAAGCTGCAGGTCCTGTGCGGCGAGGTCGACCACCGCGACTCGCCGCTCGAGACGCTGACCGCGGACGAGCGCGCGAGCGGTCTGGCGCTGGCGTGCCAGGCGCGGCCGCTCGAGGACACCGAGGTCGCGCTGCGTGGCACGGAGATGGGCCGCGCCACCCACGTGCTGCGTGACCTCACCGCCACCGTCGTCGACGTCGAGGACGTCGCCCGCGACACCCGGCGGGTCCGGCTCGGCCTCGAGGAGCCGCTCGCGTTCTCGGCGGGACAGTACGTCGAGGTGCTCGTCCCCGGCACCGCCGAGCGGCGCCAGTACTCGCTCGCCAACACGGCCCAGGAGGACAAGGTCCTCGAGCTCCACGTACGCCGCATCCCCGGCGGTGTGGCCAGTGACTGGCTCTTCGGGTCGGTCGCGGTCGGTGACCGGGTCGAGGTACGCGGCCCGCTGGGCGACTTCCACGTCCCGGAGGCGGATCAGGACGAGGGAGAGCCGATGGTGCTCATCGCCGGTGGCACCGGGCTGGCGCCCCTGCTCGGCATCGCCCGCACCGCGCTCGAACGCCATCCGGACCGGATGATGGTGCTCTACCACGGCGTACGCACCGAGGCGGACCTCTACGACACCGACCGCCTCGAGGAGCTGGCCGAGAGGTATCGCAGCTTCAGCTTCGTCACCGTGCTCTCCCGGGAGACGCGGCCCGGTCACCGCAGCGGCTATGCGCCCGACGCCTTCGTCGAGGACGTCGCCAGCGCACGTCGCTGGTCCGGCTGGCTGTGCGGCTCGCCGGCGCTGGTCGAGGCCGGGGTCAAGGCGTTCAAGCGGCGCCGGATGGCGCCCCGGCTCATCCACCGGGAGAAGTTCGAGCCGGCCGACGGGCGTGGGCCGGGCTCCTGACCCGGGAAAACCTCGGACGCCGAGACCGGCCCTTGCCGAGATATATCACGAACCCCCAGGATGAATCACGAGTTACCGGATGCCTCCGGTGCCTTGAGAGGAGAGATATGCAGCAGGTCAAGGCCGTCATCGCCCGTGCCAAGGGTGCGCCCGTCGAGCTCGTGACGATCAACGTTCCCGAGCCCGGGCCGGGCGAGGCGGTGGTGAAGATCCAGTCGTGCGGGGTGTGCCACACCGACCTGCACTACCGCGAGGGCGGGATCAACGACGAGTTCCCGTTCCTGCTGGGTCACGAGGCCGCCGGGATCGTCGAGGCGGTGGGTCCGGACGTGACCGACGTGGCGCCGGGCGACTTCGTGGTGCTCAACTGGCGCGCCGTCTGCGGCAGCTGCCGGGCGTGCAAGCGCGGTGAGCCGCAGTACTGCTTCGCCACGTTCAACGCCACCCAGAAGATGACGCTCGAGGATGGCACGGAGCTCTCGCCCGCGCTGGGCATCGGCGCCTTCGCGGAGAAGACGCTGGTCGCGGCGGGTCAGTGCACGAAGGTCGACCCGGAGGCCCGGCCCGCCGCCGTCGGCCTGCTCGGCTGTGGCGTGATGGCCGGCATCGGTGCCGCCATCAACACCGGCGGCGCGACCCGCGGGAGGTCGGTGGCGGTCATCGGCTGCGGCGGTGTCGGGGTGGCGGCGATCGCCGGTGCGGCGCTAGCCGGGTCGAGCCCGGTCATCGCCGTCGACATCGACGCCAAGAAGCTCGAGCGCGCCGCGGCCATGGGCGCGACGCACACCGTGGACTCCTCGCAGACCGACCCGGTCGAGGAGATCCGACGGATCTGCTCGGAGACGTACGAAGGAGCCGAAGGCGCCGACATCGTCGTCGAGGCGGTCGGCCGCCCGGAGACCTGGAAGCAGGCCTTCTACGCCCGGGACCTGGCCGGCACCGTCGTGCTCGTCGGTGTGCCCACGCCCGACATGACCGTGCCCGAGATCCCGCTCATCGACGTCTTCGGTCGCGGTGGCGCGCTCAAGTCCAGCTGGTACGGCGACTGCCTCCCCAGCCGCGACTTCCCGATGCTGGTCGACCTCTATCGCCAGGGGCGTCTAGACCTGGACGCCTTCGTGAGCGAGGAGATCGGGATCGGCGACGTCGAGGCCGCCTTCGAGAAGATGCATCATGGCGAAGTGCTGCGTTCGGTGGTGGTGCTCTGATGGCCGTACGTGTGGACCACGGTGTCACCAGCGGCACCTTCAGCCTCGACGGCGAGACGCATCAGGTGGACAACAACGTCTGGGTGATCGGCGACGACCAGGAGTGCCTGGTCATCGACGCACCGCACTCGGTGGAGGACATCTTGGCGGTGGTGGACGGTCGCCGCGTGAAGGCGATCGTCTGCACCCACGCCCACGATGACCACGTACGCGTGGCGCCGGCGTTGCGCGAGGCCGTCAGGGCCCCGATCCTGCTGCATCCCGAGGACCGGCCGCTGTGGGAGCTCACCCACACCGACGAGCTGTGGGACGCGGACCTCTCCGACGGACAGGTCATCGAGATCGGCGACACCTCTGTGACGGTCCTGCACACCCCGGGTCACGCGCCGGGGGCGGTCTGTCTGTCGGTGCCCTCGCTGGGGTGCGTCTTCACCGGCGACACCCTTTTCCAGGGTGGTCCCGGGGCGACCGGGCGCTCCTTCAGCGACCGGCCCACCATCGAGTCGTCGATCCGGGCCAAGCTGTTCACGCTTCCCGGCGAGACGGTCGTCCACACCGGGCACGGCGACGACACCACAATTGCCGCCGAGGCCGCCGCCTTGGGCTGATCAGCGTCCGGCGGCCGCGAACTCCGCGCGCATCCAGGCGCACCACTCCAGTGCCGTACGCCGTGACCGGATGCCTCCTTCGAGGGTGATCCGCGTGGCGAACAGCGGGTTCGACGGGTCGCGGACGCCGGGGCGGTCGGAGATCTCGGCCAGCTCCTCGAGGTAGCGGTCGAGGACGTCCTGGTGGACCGCCTCGAGCCGGCCGACCAGCTCCGTGGCGGCGTCGGGCTCCACGGTCCAGATCGACCACAGCCGGAGAATCTCCAGGTCACGGACCGGCTGGGGCTCGAGGTCGCCCACGACCCATGCCGCCAGGGCGTCCCGACCGGTCTCGGTGATTCGGTAGCGCTTCGTCGGCCGGGGGCCGGCGCCCTCGATGACCTCGTGCTCGACCAGCCCGGCGGCGTCGAGTCGGTTCAGCTCCGGATAGATCTGGGAGTGGCGGGCGGTCCAGAAGTAGCCGATCGGCTGCCGCATCCGCTGCGCGACCTCGTAGCCGGTGCTCGCCCGCCGTGCCAGCAGGCCGAGGATCGCGAAGCCGAGGTTGGAAGTGGTCACCCCGGGATCATTCATATGTCAATATTGACATATGCGGAGCGTGAAGGGCGTAGCGGTCGGGGCGGCGATCCTCGGCATCGTGCTGGCCGGGTGCGGTGCGGAGAACGGTGCCGAGGGGGATGGTGGTCCGGGCAAGGCGAAGAAGTCGGGTCCCGTGCTGCCGACGGACGGCCCCTATATCGAGGGTGAGCTCGGCGGGTGCTTCCTGCCGGAGACCGACGCCGGGGTGGAGCCGATGCAGGTCGCTGGCAAGGACCTCGAGCTGCCGGCCATCCGCTTCTCCCCTCCGGACGATCAGGACCCGTCGGCGGTGCTGGTGATGCTCCACCAGACCGACGGGGACCGCTGCGGCTGGGGTGACTTCGCGATCCTGGCGGCTCTCCAGGGCGTCGCGGGCCTCTCGTTCGACCTCTGCGGCTATGGCGATGCCGATTGCGGGATCAAGGATCCCGACGACCCGGTTCCGCAGGTGCGGGCCGCGCTGGACGAGGTCGAGAAGCAGTGGCCGGACGCGGCGGTCGTGCTGGTCGGCGCCTCGATGGGAGGCAGCCAGACCGTCCGGGCCGTCGCCGCCGGCGTGGACGTCGACGGCTGGGTCGACCTGTCGGGGCCGTCGAACTGGGCGGGTGTCGACCTGGCCTCGGTCGCCGACTCGATCAGGACGCCGGGTCTGATCGCCGTCGCCGAGGACACCGACGGTGCCGAGGAGGCAGACGCCGCCCAGGCGCTGGCGCAGGCCACGTCCTCGGAGTTCGTGCCCGCCGAGGCAGGGCACGGCTGGGAGCTGGTGATCGAGGAGGGCCGGCTCACGCCGCTCGGTCAGCAGGTCCTCACGTACGCCGCGAGGTGATCGGCAGGACGATCGAGAGCCGCTCGGCGGCAGCCTGGAGGTGCGGGAGCAGCTCGACCATCCGGGCCATCTCCATCCGGTAGGACGGCGCGGCGATCGAGACGGCCGCGACGGCATGGCCGTCCGGGCTGAGAACCGGGACGCCGAGCGCGCGGATGCCGATCTCGTGCTCCTCGTCCGCGACGGCGTACCCCTGCTCGCGCACCTGGTCGATCATCTCCGCGAACGCGGCGCGGTCGGAGATCGTGCGCGGTGTCTTCGCGACCAGGTCGAGCTCATCGACCAGCTGCTTCCGCTCGGCGTCGGGGGCGAACGCCACCAGCACCTTGCCCATCGAGGTGCAGTGCAGCGGTCCGAGGCCGCCCGGGGTGCCGATCACGCTGACCTGCTGAGGTCCCTGGACGTGGTGGACGTAGAGCTGGTTGTGGGCCGAGCGGACCGACATCAGCGAGGTCTCGCGGGTCTGCTCGGTGAGCTCCTCCAGCGCGGGCAGCGCCGAGCCGGCGAAGCCGCGGCGGTGGGCGACGTACTGGGCAAGGGAGAAGACCTTGAGCCCGAGGGAGTAGCGCTTGCTGTCCTCGTCGAAGGTCGCGAAGCCGTCGCGGATCAGCGCCGCCGCGAGCCGGTGGCAGGTGCTCAGCGGGAAGCCGGTCTCCCGGCTGAGCGCGGAGAGCGGTACGCCGGAGGGGTAGGCGGCGAGCTTGTCCAGCAGGAGCAGCGCCTTGCCGACCATGTCGCGCTTTTCTGCCGCATCCGTCGTGTCATCCATGGCGCCATCCTTCCATAGTTCCTTCCATATCGTGGAAGCGATATCTGAAAGATGGAAGGAACTCGTTGACGGGCCGATGTGGCCGCCGCCACACTCGCATGGTGAAAGTGACTTCCGCCACGCGGGAGTGGAGCGAAAGGAACCCGATGACCACCTCCGAGACCCGCGCCGACTCCGGCGCGACGATCGGCACGCAGCGCTGGGCACGCCTGCTGCCGATCGTCTTCATCACGTACAGCCTCGCCTACCTCGATCGCTCCAACTTCTCCATCGGCATCGCCGGCGGCATGGAGGAGGAGCTCGCCATCACGCCAGCGGTCTCCGCGCTCATCGGCGCGGCGTTCTTCCTGGGCTACTTCGCCTTCCAGATCCCGGGAGCGATCTACGCCGAGCGGCGCAGCGTACGGTCGCTGATCTTCTGGAGCCTCATCGCCTGGGGCGTGCTCGCCTCGGTGCAGGGGCTGCTCAGCTCGGCGACCGCGCTGATCGTCGTACGCTTCCTGATCGGCGTCGTCGAGGCGGCGGTGCTGCCGGCGATGGTGATCTTCCTGAGCCACTGGTTCACCAGCCGCGAGCGCGGCCGCGCCAACACCTTCCTCATCCTCGGCAACCCGGTCACGGTCCTGTGGCTGACGGTCGTGTCCGGCTTCCTCATCGAGGCCACCAGCTGGCGGTGGATGTTCATCATCGAGGGCCTGCCCGCGGTTGCCTGGGCGTTCGTGTTCCGGGCCATGGTCAGCGACCACCCCGAGCAGGCGAAGTGGCTCAACCCGGCCGAGCGCGACGCCGTCGTCGACCAGCTCAACCAGGAGCAGCGTGCGCTGACCCCGATGAAGGGCTACGGCGAGGCGTTCCGGTCCCGCAACGTCATCCTGCTCTCGCTGCAGTACTTCCTGTGGAGCGTCGGGGTCTACGGCTTCGTGTTCTGGCTTCCCTCGATGGTGAAGGCGGCCTCGGGCCAGGGCATCGGGATGTCCGGGCTCATCTCGGGGATCCCGTACGTCCTCGCGGTCGTGCTGATGATCGTCAACAGCCGAGCCTCCGACCGCGCCGGGACGCGTGGCCGGTTCGTGTGGCCGTGGCTGCTGCTCGGCGCGGTGGCGTTCTACGGCTCCTACCTGCTCGGGCCCGACCAGTTCTGGCTCTCCTTCCTGCTGCTCGCAATCGCCGGCGGTGCCATGTACGCGCCGTACGGGCCGTACTTCGCGCAGATCCCGGAGTTCCTGCCGCGCAACGTGGCCGGAGCGGCGATCGCGCTGATCAACTCCTTCGGTGCGCTCGGCGGGTTCGCGGGCAGCTACCTCGTCGGCTGGCTGAACGGAACCACCGGGAGCACCGACGCGTCGTTCCTGCTGATGGCGGGCTGCCTGGCGCTGGCCGCTGTGGTGATGCTGCTGGTCAGGGCGCCAGCTGCGAAGACAGTGTCGGAGCCGGCTTCGGGGACGGCTCGATGAGGATCGCCCGGATCGAGCATCCCCACGGGATCGACCATGCGGTGGTCGAGACCGACGGCTACCGGCTGATCGAGGACGTGTTCGCGGAGGAGATCCGGTGCCAGGACCGGTGGGTGGCCCTCGCCGATGCTCGCCTGCTGGCTCCGGTGGAGCCGCGCACGGTGGTCGGGATGGCCCACAACACCGGGCCGGGCGACCGGCTGCTGCCGCCGCAGGCGTTCCTCAAGCCGGCCCGGTCCGTGATCGGACCCGGTGACCCGGTGCCGGTGCCGGTCGAGCTCGGACTGGTCCACGCGGAGGCCGAGCTCGCGGTCGTGATCGGGAGCTCGGGCACGGTGCTGGGCTACACGGTCGCCAACGACGTCACCGGGCGCGACCTGCAGACCGAGGATCCACTGTGGACCCGCGCCAAGGGGCAGCGCGGATTCACCCCGCTCGGCCCCTGGATCGAGACCGATCTCGACCCGGGCCGTGCGATGGTCGCACTCGCGGTCGACGACGCGACGTCGCCGTTGACAGGCACGAACCAGCTGGCCCGAAGTGTCGCCGAGGTGGTCGCATGGGTCAGCGAGTTCCTCCCGCTCGGGCCGGGTGACGTGATCCTGACTGGCGCCCCGGGGGCCAGCCTTCCGATCCGGCCAGGACAGCAGATCACCGCGAGCGTCGCCGGGATCGGCGAGCTGGTCAACCCGGTGGCCGAGGGCCTGCTCGAGCGGCGTACGGAGAGGGGTGCGGCATGACCGGGATCGACGCGGTCACCTTCGGTGAGGCGATGGCCATGTTCGTCGCCCAGGAGAGCGGACCGCTGCACCGGGCGGCGACCTTCGTGCAGGCGACCGCCGGAGCCGAGACCAACGTGGCGACCGGGCTGGCCCGGCTGGGGCATCGCTCCGGCTGGGCCGGGCGCCTGGGCGACGACCCGCTGGGCCTGTTCATCGAGGAGGAGCTCGGCCGCTGCGGTATCGACCTGTCGCGGGTCGAGATCGACCGTGAAGCGCCGACCGGCTTCCAGCTGAAGTCGAGGGCCGACGGTGGCGACCCGGAGGTGGTCTACTTCCGCCGCGGCTCCGCGGGCAGCCGGCTGGCGTGGAGCGAGCCGATGAGGACGTACGTCTCCACTGCCCGGCATCTCCACCTGACCGGCATCCCGCTGGCGATCTCGGAGACGGCGCGAGACTTCGCGTTCCAGGCAATCGCCGCGGCTCGGGCGGGCGGCGCGAGCGTGTCGTTCGACCCGAACCTGCGCCCGTCCCTGTGGGCGAGCGAGCAGGAGATGGTGGCCGTCGTGAACGAGGTCGCGGCGCTCGCCGACTGGGTGCTCCCGGGGGTCGAGGAGGGGCGGGTGCTGACCGGTCACAGCGACCCCGAGAGCATCGCCGAGCACTATCTCGCCACGGGCGTCACCCGCGTGGTGGTCAAGAACGGCTGTGCCGGTGCCGTCGCGTTCGGCCCGGAAGGCACGATCCGGCAGCCCGCGTTCAGGGTCGAGGCGGTGGACACCGTCGGCGCCGGCGACGGCTTCGCCGCCGGACTGATCAGCGCCCATCTCGACGGTCTGGGGATCGGACCGGCACTCGAGAGGGCCGCCGCCGTGGGTGCCTTGGCCACGACCTCGGCCGGCGACAAGGACGGCCTGCCGGACCGCGAGCGGCTGGAACGGTTCCTCGCGACCAGTGCCAGCCTGATCCTGCAGTGAGCACGAAAACACCAATGAAAGGAAGCGACTCGATGCGCGCACTCGTCCCGTGGGCCCACCTGGAGGGCCAGATGGGCGGCTGGCCCGACGGCCTGCAGGTGGAGGTGTACGACGGCACCGGCTCTCCGCCGGCCGACGTCTCCGACGTGGCGTTCTACGTCCTGCCGTACGGCCGCAGCGCCGGACGAGATCTGCTGCCGCTGATGCCTGCGCTCCGTGCCGTACAGAGCCTCAGCGCGGGTGTGGAGAAGGTGCTCCCGCTCATCGGTCCCGAGGTCACGCTGTGCAACGGGCGTGGCCTGCACGACGCCAGCGCCGCCGAGCACGGGCTGGGCCTGATCCTCGCCGCGCAGCGGGAGCTGCCCCGCTGGGTGCGCGACCAGGAGGCCGGCCGCTGGCAGCCGGAGCACACCAGGTCGCTGGCCGACTCACGGGTGGTGATCGTCGGGTACGGCTCGATCGGTGCCGCGCTCGAGCAGCGCCTGCTCGCCTGCGAGGCCCAGGTCGTGCGGGTCGCGTCCACGGCGGACCCGGACCGCGACGTGCACGGCGTCGACGAGCTGCCCAGCCTGCTGCCCACCGCCGACATCGTGGTGCTCACGCTCCCGGAGAAGCCCGGCACCATCGGCCTGATCGGCGTCGAGCAGCTGGCGCTGCTGCCCGACGACGCGCTCGTGGTGAACATCGGCCGGGGCCGCACGCTCGACACCGGCGCGCTCCTCGCCGAGCTCGCCACCGGGCGGCTGCGAGCGGCTCTCGACGTCGTGGACCCCGAGCCGCTCCCGGCCGATCACCCGCTGTGGTCGATGGCCGGCGCCATCGTGACCCCGCACGTCGGCGGTGGTGCGGCGACTTTCTACCCGCGCGCCGAGCGCCTGGTGGCGGAACAGCTGCGCCGCTTCGCCGAGGGCCGTCCGCTGCTCAACGTGGTGGCCCGGCCGGGTGCGGCCATACCTCGCTGATCCTGCCCGGAAGACTCTCCGATCGGGGAGGTTGCTCCGCTCACGCCGTGATTAACGTGCGAACGGTCACCCCGTGAGAGGAGCAGCAGATGGAACCCCAGAACGAGTCGAACCCGACCGACGTCGCCACCGAGGACCTCATCGAGGAGGTCTCGATCGACGGAATGTGCGGCGTCTACTGATGCCCGATCGCATGCTCGAGGAGCCGTGGACACTCTCGCCCTCGGTGGCGCTGCGTCCTGAGCCCTTCGGGGCACTCGCCTACCACTTCGGCAATCGGAAGCTGACCTTCCTCAAGCGGCCGGAGCTGGTCGAGGTGGTCCGGCTCCTCGAGCATCACCCCCGTCTCGGCAGCGCGCTCGATGCCGCCGGCATCCCGCCGGAGCAGCACGACGCGTACGCAGCGGCGCTCCGCGCCCTCGCCGAGACCGACATGATCCGCCCCCGCCATGAGGAGGCAGTGTGACCCTCGCACCAGAACGCCCCACCACTCCCAAGGCCCGTCCCGCGGGCGGCAGCCTCGTCGAGCAGTTCGAGTTCGGCCTCGACGCCCCGATCTGCCTGACCTGGGAGCTGACGTACGCCTGCAACCTCGAGTGCGCCCATTGCCTGTCGAGCTCGGGCCGGCGTGACCCGCGCGAGCTCAGCACGGAGCAGTGCAAGGCCGTCATCGACGAGCTGCAGCGCATGCAGATCTTCTACGTCAACATCGGCGGTGGCGAGCCGACGATCCGCCCCGACTTCTGGGAGCTCGTGGAGTACGCCGTCGACCACCAGGTCGGCGTGAAGTTCTCCACCAACGGCTTCCGGATCACCCCCGAGCGCGCCGCCTTCCTGGCCTCGACCGACTATGTCGACGTACAGATCTCCCTGGACGGCGCGACGGCGGAGGTCAACGACCGCGTCCGCGGAGCCGGCTCGTACGACACCGCGCTGCTGGCATTGCGGAACCTCCGGGACGCCGGCTTCTCCGACGCCAAGATCTCCGTCGTCTGCACCCGGGAGAACATCGGCCAGCTCGACGACTTCAAGGCCATAGCCGACGAGTACGGCGCCACCCTGCGTCTCACCCGGCTGCGCCCGTCGGGTCGCGGCGCGGACGTGTGGGACGAGCTGCACCCTAGACCTGCGCAGCAGCGCGAGCTCTACGACTGGCTGATGGCGCACGGCGAGGACGTCCTCACCGGTGACTCCTTCTTCCACCTGGCCGCCTACGGCGAGTCGCTCCCAGGGCTCAACCTGTGCGGCGCCGGGCGGGTGGTGTGCCTGATCGACCCGATCGGCGACGTCTACGCCTGCCCGTTCGCGATCCATGACCAGTTCCTGGCCGGCAACCTGCTCGGTGAGGGCGGCTTCCAGGAGGTGTGGCAGTCCTCGCCGCTGTTCACCGAGCTGCGCTCGCCGCAGACCGGCGGAGCCTGCACGAAGTGCCAGCACTTCGACGCGTGCCGCGGCGGCTGCATGGCCGCCAAGTTCTTCACCGGGCTGCCCTTGGACGGCCCGGACCCGGAGTGCGTCCAGGGCTACGGCGAGACGGCGCTCGCCGGCGACCGCTCGGTGCCGACCGCAAGCCAGGACCACTCGCGCAGCCAGGCAAGCCGCAACGCACCGGTGCTGCTCAATCTCGGTGCCACCAGGCGGCGCCCCGTCTCGGCCTGCAACGAAGACCCGCTCGCCGGAGGTGACCTGTCGTGAAGCTCGAGAACCCCTGGAAGCGAAATCCGTGGTTCGAGTCGGTCGCGGTGGCTCAGGAACGAGCCCGGCGCCGGCTGCCCAAGCCGGTCTACGGTGCGCTGGTCGCCGGCTCCGAGCGTGGCCAGAGCATGACCGACAACCAGGCCGCGTTCGCCGAGCTCGGCTGGGCGCCCCACGTCGTCGGACAGCACGCCAAGCGCGACCTGGGCACGACCGTCTTCGGCCACTCGATCCCGCTGCCGGTGCTGATCAGCCCGACCGGGGTCCAGGCCGTACATCCCGACGGCGAGGTGGCGGTCGCCCGGGCCGCCGCGGCCCGCGGCACCATCATCGGGCTCTCCAACTTCGCCTCGAGGTCGGTGGAGGAGGTGACCGCGACCGGCGCGACCACGTTCTTCCAGATGTACTGGACCGGCGACCGCGGCACGATCGTCCAGCGCATGCAGAGGGCGCACGCCGCCGGCGCCCAGGGCCTGATCGCCACGCTCGACTGGTCCTTCTCGATGGGCCGCGACTGGGGCAGCCCCGAGATCCCGGAGAAGGTCGACCTGCGGACGATGATGCGGCTGGCGCCACAGGTGGCGGCAAGGCCGCGGTGGGCGTGGCAGTTCGGGCGTACGGGCTCCTTCCCCGATCTCACCGCCCCGAACCTCGCCCCGCCGGGCGGGAGCGCGCCGACGTTCTTCGGTGCCTACTACGAGTGGATGACCACCCCGCCGCCGAGCTGGGAGGACGTCGCCTGGATGCGCGAGCAGTGGCACCAGATCAGCGGCACCCCGTTCGTGCTGAAGGGCGTGTGCCGGGTCGACGACGCGCTCCGCGCGGTCGATGCCGGGGTCGCGGGCATCTCGGTGTCCAACCACGGCGGGAACAACCTCGACGGCACCCCGGCCGCGATCCGGATGCTCAAGCCGATCGCCGACCGCGTCGGCGACCAGGTCGACGTGGTGATGGACGGAGGCGTACGCCGCGGCTCAGATGTCGTCAAGGCGCTCGCGCTCGGTGCGAAGGCGGTGCTGATCGGCCGGGCCTATCTGTGGGGTCTGGCCGCCAACGGCCAGGCCGGAGTCGAGAACGTCCTCGACGTGCTGAGCGGTGGCATCGACTCGGCGCTGCGGGGGCTGGCGCTCGGGTCGGTCACCGAGCTGCGGCCCGAGCACCTGATCGTCCCGGACGGCTTCCATGTACACACTGGGTGACGCCACCTGGCCGCAGGTGCGCCGGGGCACCGTCCTGCTGGTGCCCGTCGGCTCCCTGGAGCAGCACGGACCGCATCTGCCGTTCGACACCGACACGACCATCGCGACCGCGGTCACGCAGGGGGTGGCCGAACGGCTCGCGGAGCAAGGTGTCGAGAGCTGGACTGCGCCGCCGATCGCGATCGGCTCCAGCGGCGAGCACCAGTCCTTCCCCGGCACCGTGTCGATCGGAAGCGATGCGCTCCATCTGGTCGTCGTCGAGCTCGTCCGTTCGGCCCGCACCTGGGCAGAACGGGTGGTGCTGGTGAACGGCCACGGCGGCAACGCCGCCGCGCTGACCAGCGCGGTCAACCAGCTCACCTTCGAGCGGCAGACCGCGTGCTGGCTGCCGTGCCGCACCGAGGAGTTCGACCTGCACGCCGGCCGCACCGAGACGTCCCTGATGCTGCACCTGCGGCCCGAGGCCGTACGCATGGACCTGGCCGAGCCCGGCGACACCCGGCCGCTCGCGGAGATCCTCCCGGCGATGCGGGCGGGCGGGGTCGCGGCGGTCTCCGTTAACGGCGTCCTCGGCGACCCGACCGGCGCAACGGCGGAGGAGGGAGCGGAGGCGCTCGCCATGATGATCGAGCAGACCACGATGGACGTGCTGGCTCCCGGCGGCGTGGCAGTGGGGTGAGATTCCCGATCGGCTTCCGGGTCCGAGTCCGGGAGGACGTACGCCGCATCGACCGGCGCCTGCTGGTCGGCGGCTCGCCGCTGCGTGCCGTCCGGCTCACCGACGGCGCGCTGGCCCGTCTCGACGACGGCGAGATCACGGTGGTCGACGCGGCCACCGAGGCGCTCGCGGCCAGGCTCGTCGACGGCAACCTGGCCGATCCCGTGCTCGACGGCCCCGGGGTGGATCCGGCCGAGGTCACCGTCGTGATCCCCGTACGCGACCGGCCCGACCAGCTCGACCGTGCTCTCGGTCCGCTGGCCGGTCTCGGCTGCATCGTCGTCGACGACGACTCCCACGATCCCGACGTAGTCGCGGACGTCGCTCGCCGCCACGGCGCCCAGCTCGTACGACTGCCGCAGAACCTCGGCCCCGCCGGCGCCCGCAACGCCGGCCTGGGGGCCGTCCGCACCCCGTACGTCGCCTTCATCGACTCCGACGTCACCGTCGAGGTGAGCACGCTGCTGGCGCTCTCCCGCCACTTCGCCGACAGCCGAGTAGCGCTGGTGGCGCCGCTGGTCCGCAGCCGTGCCCGCAGCCGGGCGCCGCGGTGGTTCGAGCGCTTCGACGAGGACGACTCCTCGCTCGCGCTCGGCACCCGTGCCTGCGTCGTACGCCCCGGCGCCGCGGTGGGCTGGCTGCCGAGCGCCTGCCTCGTGGGTCGTACGGAGCGCCTCGGGTCGGGGTTCGAGGAGTCGATGCGCGTGGGCGAGGACGTCGACCTGGTGTGGCGGCTGGTCGAGGCCGGCGAGGTCGTCCGCTACGACCCGGAGCAGATCGCCTGGCACGACACCCGCACGACGATCCGTGGCTGGCTGGGCCGCAAGTACCTCTACGGGACCGGCGGCGCCGACCTCGCCGTCCGCCACGGCCGCAAGGGCGCTCCGGCGGTGATGACCGCGAGCATGGCGGCCACCGCGGCCGCGCTGATGGTGCACCGCCGGTGGTCCCTCCCGGTGGCCGCGGTCGGGATCGCGTACGGCGTTCTCTCGCTGCGACGACGGCTGCCGGAGACCCCCGGACGGGACCGGCTCGCGGTCCAGCTCTGTGCCCAGGGCCTCGGCTGGACGGTCCGCCAGGAGGCCGCGCTGCTGCTGCGGCACTGGTGGCCGCTGACCGTGCTCCTCGCCCCGCACAGCAGGCTCCTCAGGCGCGCTCTCGCCGCGTCCCTGCTTGTCGACGTCGTCGTCGCCCAGGTCGACAACCCCGGCACGAGATACCGGCCGCTGGCCCGGCGCCTCGACGACATGGCGTACGGCGCAGGCCTGTGGGCCGGCGCGATCAGAGCCCGTTCGATGACCTGTCTGCTGCCGCGCCGACCTGGCCAGAAGACCGGCCAGGGAGGCACCTCTCCCAACGGGTAGGTCGGCCCCTCCCGGGGTGGCCTGTTTCCCGTTCCTCGCCTGTTCGCGGCTCTGTCGGCGTACCTAATGTGCTGAGCGTCACACACCAACGGAGGTTTGCCATGCAGGTCGACGAACTACTCAAGCCCTTCCCCATCAAGGAGTTCCACCCGTTCCCTCGAGCCCTCATGGGGCCCGGCGCTCACGAGATGATCGGGCCCGAGGCTCTGAAGATGGGCTTCCGCAAGACCCTCGTGATGACGTCCGGCCTCCGCGGCACGGACATCGTCACCAAGATCGTCGAGTCGATGAAGTACCACGGCCTCGAGGTCGTCGTGTACGACAAGGTCGAGTCCAATCCCAAGGACTACAACGTCATGGACTCGGTGAAGCTCTACCAGGAGAACGAGTGCGACTCGTTCGTCTCCATCGGCGGCGGCTCGTCGCACGACGCCTGCAAGGGCGCGCGCATCTCGGTCGCCCACGACGGCCGTAACGTCAACGAGTTCGAGGGCTTCAACATGTCCGAGAACCCGAAGAACCCGCCGCACATCGCCGTCTCGACGACGGCCGGCACCGGTTCCGAGACGTCCTGGGCGTACGTCATCACCGACACCACCACCGACCCGGACAACCCGCACAAGTACGTCGCCTTCGACGACGCCTCGGTGGCCAGCCTGGCGATCGACGACCCGGTGCTCTACTTCGACTGCCCGGTCGACTACACCGCGCAGTGCGGCTTCGACGTCCTGGCGCACGCCAGCGAGCCGTACGTCTCCCGGATCAACTTCCAGCCCTCGCTCGGCAACGCGCTGCACGCGATCAAGCTGACCTCGGAGAACCTGCGGCAGGCGGTCTGGAACGGCCAGGACCTCGGCGGCCGCGAGGGGATGATGTACGCCCAGTACATCGCCGCTCAGGCGTTCAACTCCGGCGGCCTCGGCATCATCCACTCGATCAGCCACGCCATCAGTGCGTTCTACGACACCCACCACGGCCTCAACAACGCCATCGCGCTGCCGCGGGTCTGGGCGTTCAACATGCCCACGCACTACAAGCGGTTCGCCGACATCGCCCGCGCGATGGGCGTCGACACCCACGGCATGACCGACGTGCAGGCCGCCGACGCGGCGCTCGCCGCGGCCATCCGGCTGCTGCGCGACGTCGGCATCACCGAGCGGTTCGTCGACGTCAAGCAGGACACCTACTCGAAGAACCGGCTCGGCCAGGGGCCGACCGCGTACTACGAGAACGCCAAGGAGATCGTCGGCGACGACACGGACGTCGACCGGATCACCAACCACGTCCTGGGCGACGCCTGCACGCCGGGCAACGCCAAGGAGTGCACGTTCGAGACCGTACGTCCGGTGGTCGACCACTGCCTCAACGGCGACCTGGACGACCTGCTCGGCTGATCGTCCCTGCCGATCGATCCGTGGCGGGTCCGGCCCGCTGAGAACACCAGCCGGACCCGCCACCTCGCCCCCCACCACCTCGAGGAGTGCACGTGTCGACCACCACCGAACCGATCCAGGGCTTCATCGACGTCGAGGACACCCGCGCCCAACTGGCGACGTGCGGCTACCTCGCCGACGACCGGCTCGCCACCACGGTGTTCCTGCAGACGCGGCTGGAGAAGCCGGTCCTGCTCGAGGGCCCGGCGGGCGTCGGCAAGACCCAGCTGGCCGAGAGCCTCGCCGCCGCGACCGGACGGCGCCTGATCCGGCTGCAGTGCTACGAGGGCCAGGACGAGACCAAGGCGCTCTACGAGTGGGACTACGGCAAGCAGATGCTCTACACCCAGATCCTGCGCGAGAAGATCGGCCAGGTCGTCGAGGACGCCGCCGACCTGAACGAGGCCGTCGAGAGGATCGCCAAGCAGGACTCGGTCTTCTTCTCGCAGCGGTTCCTGGCCGCGCGACCGCTGCTCGAGGCGATCGACTCCGACACCCCGGTGGTGCTCCTCATCGACGAGGTCGACCGGGCCGACGAGGCCCTGGAGGCGGTGCTGCTCGAGCTGCTCGCCGAGTTCCAGATCTCCATCCCCGAGATCGGCACCGTTACCGCCAGGACGATGCCGTACGTCGTCCTGACCTCGAACAACACCCGCGACCTCTCCGCCGCGCTCAAGCGCCGGTGCCTGCACCTCTTCCTCGACTACCCCGACGCGATCCGTGAGCTGGAGATCATCCGGTCCAAGGAGACCGGGCTCGCCGACTCCCTCGCGGCGCGGCTGGTCGACATCGTCCGGGGCATCCGCGAGCTCGAGCTGCGCAAGGCGCCCAGCATCTCCGAGACCGTCGACTGGGCCCGGACGCTGGCGGTGCTCGGCGTCGAGGAGCTCACCGCCGACGTGCTCTCGACGACCCTCAACGTCGTGGTGAAGTACGAGCGCGACCTGAAGCGGGTGATGGAGGCGCTGCCGCGGCTGGTCGACCCGAACGCCGAGGTCCCCGACCACCTGCACGGCCACGGCCACGGCCACGGACATGGCCACGGTCACTCCCACGCTCCGGCTGCCGAGGATCACGACGACGTCGACGGCCGCGCCGAGCGGAAGGCGAAGGACCAGCCCGGCCGGCACAACGCGGGCTACTACGGCGGTGCCGGCGGCACCGGACCGCGTACGGCTCCCTCGGTGTCCACCAGCCAGGGCAACAGGGCGTTCCCGTCGGCCCGCAAGCGTCCGGTCTGAGCCGGGATCGGGGCCCGACATGGAGACCGCACTCCACCGCTTCATCCGGCTGCTCCGGCTCTACGGCGTACGCGTCAGCACCGCCGAGGTGATCGACGCGATGCACGCGGTCGCCCAGCCGGGGGTGCTCGAGCAGCGCCACGTGCTCCACGCCGCGCTGACCGCGAGCCTGGTCAAGGACCGCCGCGACCTGGCCACGTTCGACCTGGTCTTCGACCGGTTCTTCGGGCTGCGACCGGTCGTCGACGAGCAGGACGACCACGGCCACACCCACGACGACCTCTCCGACGACGGTGAGCTCACCGACTTCACGCTCTCCGAGGAGCCGGGCGAGGTGCCCGAGGACGGGCACAGCCACGGCAAGCCGGACGACATCAAGGAGTACTTCAAGCCCGAGGACATGGCGCAGCGCTACAACCTCCACCAGGAGGCGAACAAGATCGACATCGCCGCGCTCACCGACGAGATCGTCCTCTCCAACGACCCGAAGTCGAGCCCCGGGGAGGCCGCGCGGGTCCAGCTCTCGACGAGCCGGATGCACAACCCCGGCAACCCGGGCGAGCTGATCCGGGACGGCGGGATGCAGCTCGACACCGAGCTGTCCGTGCAGGAGGAGATCGCGCTGCTGAGCTGGCTCGAGGAACGCGAACCCGAGAGCGGCATCGACGACGACGATGACCTCGCGGAGCTGCGCACGGCGCTCTCCCCGTGGCTGGCCTCGCTCCCCGAGCGGATCCGGGACCACCTCGAGCGGCTGATGAGCATGGAGCGCGAGATCGAGTCGCGGGAGATCCAGGCGGCGCAGGCCGAGACCGTGGCCGAGCACGACCGAGCCGCGCTGGAGGAGTCGCTGCGCCGGCTGCTCAGGAAGCTCCACGGCGCACCGCGCCCGCGGCGTACGGTCGCCGCGCGCGGCATCGTCGACGGCCGCCGGACGATGCGCACCAACATGAAGTACGACGGCGTGCCGTTCCGGCCGGTCACCGTCGCCAAGGCGCACGACCGGCCGCGGCTGCTCGTCCTCTGCGACGTCTCCCTGTCCGTACGCTCCACCGCCCGCTTCACGCTGCACCTGTTGCATAGCCTGCAGTCGGTCGCCACGTCCGTCCGGTCGTTCGCGTTCGTGAAGGACCTGGTGGAGATCACCGACCTCTTCGCCGAGCACCGGATCGAGGATGCGCTGTCCCTGGTGCTGGCGGGCCTGCCGGCCGGTGGGGTGCTCGACGTGGACGCCGACTCGAACTACGGCGCCAGCTTCGAGCAGTTTCTCGAGCAGTTCGGCTCCGCCGTGAACCGGCGGACCACGCTGGTGATCCTCGGCGACGGACGCGGCAACGGCAAGGATCCCGGCTTCGCCGCCTTCGAGGAGCTCACCCGGCGCGCCCGATCGACGATCTGGCTCACCCCCGAGCCGCGCTACTCGTGGGCGCTCGGCGGCTGCGACCTGCCGGAGTACGCGGAGTGGTGCGACAAGGTCCAGGTCGTACGCAACCTGCGGGGGCTGGACAACGTCACCCAGACGATGTCGGTCGGCCGATGACCACGCCGCCCGGCGACCTGGACGTGATCGACGCGCTGCGACCCGGTCCCGAGGCCGGGGTCTACCGCGACGAGCTCGTCAGCGTCCGGGCCTGGCACGGCCCGCGCCCGCGCCGCCATCTCGGCACGATCCGCACCCGCCACTTCGACGTGCACCGCGAGGGCCACCAGGTCCATCTGATCCACTGCCTGCGTACGGACCAGATCGACGACGACCTCTCCGGTCTGCTGGCCGAGGAGCTGTTTCAGCCGGGTTGGCTGCGCGGCCCGGACCTCTTCGAGCGGCTCTTCACCGGGATCGTGGTCAGCAGCGCTCCGGACCCGGAGCAGGCCTGGGCGGCGTTCTACCGCAACACGCTGCGGCGTGTGGAGCAGGCGCTGCACCGGCCCGGTCCTGCCGCCCCGGCTCACGGAACCGTCGCCGAGTACGCCCCCGTCTACCGCTTCGTCGAGCAGCAGCTGGCACCCGGTTCGGTCCTCGAGGTCGGCTGCTGCTTCGGGTTCCTCTCGCTGCGGCTGGCCTCCGCGGGACGGCAGGTGACCGCCTCCGACCTCTCCGCAGGCACCGTCACGCTGCTCAGCGCCGCGGCGGCCCGGCTGGAGGTGCCGCTGACCACGCGAGCCGCCGACGCCACCCGGCTGCCGTGGGCGGACCGGGCCGCCGACAACGTGCTGCTGATCCACCTGCTCGAGCACATCGAGCCGAGCCTCGGCGACCGGGCGGTCGCGGAGGCGATCCGGGTGGCGCGACGCCGGGTCGTGATCGCCGTACCTCTCGAGGAGGAGCCCGACGAGACCTGGGGGCACGTCCGGACGGTCTCGTTGGACGACCTCGCCGCCTGGGGCGCGGCCTCGGGACACCCGCACCGGGTCGTGGAGCACCACGGTGGCTGGCTCGTCATCGACACCGACCGCTGATCGCGCCTCTCCGGTGGTGACCTGTCCGTCGGCGACGCGGACGAGCGGTTGTCCTCGCTGCGCCGCGTCAGGCCTGGTCAAGGCCCGGTTCGACCTGTCCGTCGGTCGCACGCGACCGCGCTGGAGGGCTACCCGAGGGCAGGTGCGCTACCGCCCACTCGGCGGGTCCGTCGGTGTGTCGTACGTCACTACTTTGTGAGAACCGTGGCCCAGCCGGACGACGGTTGAACCCTTGGAGGAACCGATGACGAACACATCCATCGATGCACTGGACACCACGCAGGGCGCCGCGCCGACGACGTGGGGCGACCCGTTCCCGCTCGGGCTGGCCAGCTTCGGGATCTCGGCGCTCGTCCTGGCCACCGTGATGTCGGGGATCGTGGACGCGGCTGCCCTGCCGGCCGTCCTGCCCCTCGCGCTGGCGCTGGGCTTCGCGACCGAGCTCGTGGCCGGCCTGGTCCACTTCCGGCGGGGCGAGACGTTCCCGGCCCTGGTGTTCACCGCGTACGCCGGGTTCTGGCTCTCCTACGCGCTGCTGGTGCAGTTCTACGGCCCGATGGTGACCTCGGGTGGGGCCGCGATCACGGGGATGTTCCTGCTGGCCTGGGCGCTGTTCACGACCTACATGCTGCTGGCCGCGCTGCGCACCAACACCACCACGATCGTGATCTTCGTGCTCCTGGCCGGGGTCTTCTACCTAGCGGCCTTCGGGTCGTTCCTCGGCAGCGTCGCTCTCGGCCAGACCGCCGGCTACGTGCTGATCCTCGACGCCCTGGTGGCGCTCTACGCCTCCGCCGCGATCATCGTGAACACGACCTGGGACCGCACTGTCCTGCCGGTGCCGTGACGTCTGCGGCCGCCGGGTCAGAGGAGGCCGAGCTTGGACGCCTCGTACACCGCCTCGGCCCGGCGGCTGACGCCCAGCTTCCGCAGGATGTTGCCCACATGGAACTTGGCGGTGGTGTCGGAGATGTAGAGCCGGTGGCCGATGGCACGGTTCGACAGCCCGTGCGCGAGCAGCTCCAGCACCTCCAGCTCGCGGGCGGTGAGCTCGGAGTCGTCGCTGGTCACCGGCATGTTCACGCCACGGATCATCGCTGCCGCTGAGCGCGCGTCGAAGGCGCTCCCGCCGCTCGCGACGTCCCGGATCGCCCGGACCAGCCCGGTGGTGTCGACGTCCTTGACGACGTAGCCCCGGGCGCCGGCGCGGATCGCCTGCATCACCAGCTGCTCGTCCAGGAACGTCGTCAGCACTAGGATCAGCGCCTCCGGGTGCCGTTGGGTCAGCGCGGCGCACAGCTCGAGCCCCTCGGCATCCGAGGACGAGGAGAGCTTCAGGTCGAGCAGCACGATGTCCGGGCGAGCGCTGTTGACCCTGGCCAGCGCCTCGGCTGCCGTCGCCGCCTCCGCGACGACCCGGAGGCCCGGCTCGCGCTCCAGGATCGACCGCAGACCCTGACGGACGATCGCGTGATCATCGACCAGCAGTACGTCGATGCCGGCTGTGGCCTGGGCCTGGGCAGGGGCCATCTGGGGTGGGCTGAGCGTGTTCATCGGGTTCCTCCTCGAAGCGGCTACTGCGGGTCCTCGATGAGCCCGCAGATCGTTCCTCGGCCGCGATCCACGACCGGCAGCGGCACCCGGAGCTCCACCCGGACACCGCCGAGGTGCGAGCGCCGGAACGCGACGGTGCCACCGAGCTCGCAGATCCGGGTCTCGATGTTCGCCAGGCCACGGTGTCTGCCGTCGATCGAGGCGCCGCGCTCGAGCCGAAGCTTTCGGGCGAGCAGGCCCGGATCCCCACGGCCGTCGTCGGCGACCCCGACGTAGAGCTCGTGCTTGCGGTAGCGGAGCCGGAGCACCGCCTGGGTGGCCTCGGCATGGATCGCCACGTTGAAGAGCGCCTCGCCGACCGCGCGGGCGATGTCGTGCTTGGCCTCCGCGGGCATCGGGCACACCTCGCCCTCCACCCGCACCGACACGTCCAGGTGCGGTCGGTGGTGCTCGGCGACCTCGTGCAGCAGCTCGGGAAGCGAGGAGACCGTGTCGCGGTGCGGCTGGTGCAGGGCGTAGATCGCCCGGCGGAGCTGTTCGACGGCGTCCTGGGTGAGCTGCTTGGCGGTGCCGAGGAGCTCGGTGATCCGCTCGCCGGCCGGCCCCAGGTCCTCCGTCTCGCCCCGGGCGATCTCGACCGACATCCCGGCGGAGAGCACGTACTGGGTGACGCTGTCGTGGAGCTCCCGCGCGATGCGGTGGCGCTCGTGGTCGACCAGCTCGCGCTGGCGCGCCACCAGCAGCCGCTCCTCGGCCTGGCGCAGCTCGCGGGTCCGCTGCTCGAGGTCGCGCTCCCGGGCACCGACCTCGTCGTAGAGCCGCTGGGCGCGGCGGTGCTGGGCGAGCCCTGCCTGGTACTGCTCGGAGGTGTGCAGCGCCACCGCGGCCTCGTTGGCCAGGATCCGCAGCACCGACAGGTCCCCGGGCTCCGGATCGTCGGCGAGCCCGTGGAGACCGACCAGGCTGCCGATCATGACGCTCTCCAGCGTCATCGGCACCCGCACCCAGCGAGCCGGCCCGGGCGCCCCGGTCGCGTGTCCGGCCCGGATCGCGCCGAGCTCGCGGCGTACGACTCCGGGGAGCTCCTCCTCGTCACCGACCACCTGGCCGTCATGACCGACCACGATGAACCTCGGTCTCGCCCCGGTCAGGTGGCCGTCGGCCAGCGCCAGGATCGTCCACTCCGCGGCGAGGTGCACCGCGGCCGCGCGGGCGACCTCCTCCAGGAGCGCTCGCGGACCCTCGACCGTGCGCACCAGCGCCCGCGAGATCGAGTCCATGGCGCGTACGGCCTGCTGCATGCGCTCGTCGGAGCGCAGGAAGGCGCGGTAGTAGGAGCGCTTGCCGGAACGTACGCCGGTCAGTGCAGCCAGATCGGGGGCGCTCACTGGATCGCCTTCACAGGGCTTCTCGGAAGAGCGCGTGGATCTCGGCACGGCTCGCCGGTCGCGGGTTCGTCGTCAGGCAGGCGTCGTCGAGGGTGGTCACCGACAGGGTGTCGAGATCGGTGTCGGTGACTCCCAGGTCCCGCAGCCGCCGGGGTACGCCGACATCGTCGGCCAGGAGTCTGACGTGGTCGGCCAGCATCTCGGCCGCGACGTCACCGGGTACGCCGTCGACCGGCAGGCCCGCGGCTCGGGCCAGGCCCACGAACCGCTCCGGGACCGAGCGCGCGTTGTAGCGGATCACGTGCGGAAGCAGGACACCGTTGACCACGCCGTGCGGGGCGTCGAGCAGTCCGCCGACCTGGTGGCTCATCGCGTGGGTCGCGCCGAGGATCGCGTTGGTGAAGGCCAGGCCTGCCTGCAGGCTCGCCTGCGCCATCATCGCGCGGTGCTCCATCGCGGCCGGGTGGGTGACGGTCGAGCGCAGGTGCCGGCAGACGAGCGCGACCGAGCTCATCGCGTGCCCGTCGGCCAGCGGGTTGTGCGCCAGCGAGACGTACGACTCGATGCCGTGGGTCAGCGCGTCCAGGCCGGTCGCGGCGTTGAGCGCCTCCGGCATCGTGATCAGCAGCCGGGGGTCGGTGATCGAGACGTCCGGCACCAGGGCGCGACCCATGATCGTGATCTTCACCCGGCGGTCGGTGTCGGTGACGATGCAGAACTGGGAGACGTCGGCCCCGGTCCCCGAGGTGCTCGGGATCATCAGCATCGGCGGGATCGGCCGGGCGATCTGGTCGATCCCGGCGTAGTCGAGGATGTCGCCGCCGTTGCCCGAGAGCACCGCGACGCCCTTCGCGGCATCCATGCAGGAGCCGCCGCCGATGGCCACGATGACGTCGGCCTCGGCCTCGACGTACCTCTCGTAGGCGCGGCGTACCTCGTGGTCCTTGGGGTTCGGCGTGACATCGGTCCACAACACCGGGACGAGTCCCTCGGCGCGGAGCAGCCGGAGCAGCGCGTCGACCCAGCCGGCCTCGACGATGCCGGGATCCGTCACGACGAACGGTCGCCGGGCGCCGAGCCGGGCGGCGGAGTAGCCCGCCTCCTCGAGCGAGTTGTGCCCGAAAACCACCTCGGGAGCCTGGAACTTCACCACCTGGTCCAGCGGGGCACTGGTCGCCTGCTCCTGCTGAGGAGCCGCTTCCCGGCTGCGTGCCATCACCGCCGTCGTGGGCGCCATTCCAGCGGTCATCTCAGAGACCGATCTCGCGGTCCAGCCGGGCGAGCTGGCCGTCGGCGAGGGCCAGCAACGGGGAGCCGGAGGGCAGCAGCGCCTGGAGCCGGAGCCACATCTCGTAGTCGTCGGCGCCCCACGCCGATCGGGTCCATGTCGAGACCAGGTCGGGCTGACCCGACTGCAGCACCGCCGCGCGCAGCTGCTGCGCCAGCGTCTCGCGGAGCCGGACCACGCCCGGCGCGACCGAGCGCGGCAGGATCGGGCCGCGGTAGCAGCGGAGCGCGCCCGGGACATCGCCGACCGCGAGCCGTGCCTCCACGCCCAGCCAGTCGCCGGTCACCTCGGTCGTGAGCCGGTAGGGCCGGGAGGCGAGGAACTCCTCGCCGAGCAGGTTGCGCAGCCGGTTCAGCTCGGCACGGAGCGTCGAGGAGCCGCCGTCGTCCTCGTACAGGAGGACCGCGAGCTCGTCGCCCGAGAGGCCGCGCGGAGCGCTGGCGAGGAGCAGGAAGATCTCGCTGTGACGAGGGGAGAGCCGCAGCTGGGCGCGATGGCCACGGCCGTCGTCGATCGACAGCAGCAGGTCCTGACGGCCCAGGGTCTCCACGGCGATGCGTGCCCAGCCGGGCCGGGTCTCGGGCTGCCTCGGCAGCAGCTGCTCGCGGGCGAGCTCGGACTCCGCGAGCCTCGCGGTGGCGCGCACCATCGCCATCGTCTGGGGCACGACGATGGAGTCTCCTCCGGTGATGTCGAGGACGCCGAGCAGGCGCGAGTCGCCCGGGTCGTGGATCGGGGTGGCGGCGCAGCTCCACTGCTGCACCGAGCGCCGGAAGTGCTCCGCGGCGACGACGCTGGTCGGCCGCTCGAGCCGGAGCGCGAGCCCGGGGGCGTTCGTGCCGGCGAGGCGCTCGTCCCAGTTGCTCCCCTCGACGAAGCCGATCCGCTCGGCGCGCCGGAGCGCCGCGGGAGCACCGCACACCCAGAGCAGCTGACCGGCCTCGTCCGAGACGGCCATGATCGCGTCGCAGTCGCGCGCCGCCTGCCCGAGCACGTCGTCGAGGAGCGGAAAGACGCGTGCCAGCGGATGGGCGGCGCGTACGTCCTGGAGCTCGTCCTCGGGGAGGGTGATCGGCGCGTGCGCGTCGTCTGCGGTCACCCCGGCGGCAGCCGACCGGTGCCACGAGTCCGCCACGGCTGCGCGCATGGAGGGGTTCTGCTTCGTATCGTTCATCCGGACCTCCTCAAGTGATGAGGGTCACATTTGAAGGTTGCATTCACGTTGCATCGGTCTCCTGCGGTGAACGCAACGTTGCTGCAACCTCGGCGTTCCTAGCGTCTGTGACCACGATCACGCCCCAATGCCTGAACTGCCTGAGGAGAAATCCCGATGACCGTATACACAGCTCCTGGCCAGCCCGACTCGCTGGTCACCGTCCAAGGCCGCTACGGCCACTACATCGGTGGCGCCTGGGTCGACCCGGTCAAGGGTGCCTACTTCGAGAACATCTCGCCGGTGAACGGCAAGCCGTTCACCGAGATCGCCCGGGGCACGGCCGAGGACATCGAGGCCGCCCTGGATGCCGCACATGCTGCCGCTCCGTCGTGGGGGAAGACCTCGACGACGGAGCGGGCCAACATCCTGCTCAAGATCGCCGACGTGATGGAGGAGAACCTCACCGCCATCGCCGTCGCCGAGACCTGGGAGAACGGCAAGCCGGTCCGAGAGACCCTCGCCGCCGACATCCCGCTCGCCATCGACCACTTCCGCTACTTCGCCGGCGTGCTGCGTGCCCAGGAGGGCACCATCGGCGAGATCGACGAGAACACCGTGGCGTACCACTTCCACGAGCCGCTGGGCGTCGTCGGCCAGATCATCCCGTGGAACTTCCCGATCCTGATGGCCGTCTGGAAGCTCGCCCCCGCCCTGGCCGCCGGCAACGCGGTCGTGCTCAAGCCCGCCGAGCAGACCCCGTGGTCGATCCTCAAGGTGATGGAGCTGGTCGGCGACCTGCTGCCCGCCGGCGTACTCAATGTCGTCAACGGCTTCGGCGTCGAGGCCGGCAAGCCACTCGCCTCCTCGCCGCGCGTCGCCAAGGTCGCCTTCACCGGCGAGACCACCACCGGCCGCCTGATCATGCAGTACGCCAGCCAGAACATCATCCCGGTGACCCTGGAGCTCGGCGGCAAGAGCCCGAACATCTTCTTCGACTCCGTCGCCGCGGAGAAGGACGCCTTCTACGACAAGGCGCTCGAGGGCTTCACGATGTTCGCCCTCAACCAGGGCGAGGTCTGCACCTGCCCGTCGCGTGCGCTCGTCCAGCGCTCGATGTACTCCGACTTCGTCGGCGACGCCATCGCCCGGGTCGAGAAGATCAAGCAGGGCAACCCGCTCGACGACACCACGATGATCGGTGCCCAGGCCAGCAACGACCAGCTCGAGAAGATCCTGTCCTACATCGAGATCGGCAAGGACGAGGGCGCCAAGGTGCTCACCGGTGGCGAGCGGAACGTCCTCGAGGGCGACCTCGCCGAGGGCTACTACGTGCAGCCGACGGTCTTCGAGGGCGACAACTCGATGCGGATCTTCCAGGAGGAGATCTTCGGCCCGGTCGTGTCGCTGACCAGCTTCGACGACGAGGCCGACGCCCTTAAGGTCGCCAACGACACCCTGTACGGCCTCGGCGCGGGCGTCTGGTCGCGGGACGGGTCCCAGGCCTTCCGCGCGGGCAAGGAGATCAAGGCCGGCCGGGTCTGGACGAACTGCTACCACGCCTACCCGGCCCACGCGGCCTTCGGCGGCTACAAGCAGTCCGGCATCGGACGCGAGACCCACAAGATGATGCTGGACCACTACCAGCAGACCAAGAACCTGCTCGTCAGCTACAGCCCCGACGCACTCGGGTTCTTCTGATGAGCGCGACCCACGCCTCCTCCCTTCCGGCGCGGGTCGCCGTGACCGACGGGGCGGCGGACCTTCTCCGCCGCCTCGTCGGTATCCACGGGCCGGTCATGTTCCACCAGTCCGGTGGATGCTGCGACGGCTCCGCCCCGATGTGCTACCCGAGCGGCGACTTCATGCTCGGCGACGCCGACATCCACCTGGGCGACCTGGACATCGGGCTGGACCAGCAGGTGCCGGTCTGGATGTCGCGCTCGCAATTCGAGTACTGGTCGCACACCCATCTCACCATCGACGTCGTCCCCGGACGCGGCGCCGGGTTCTCCCTGGAGGCGCCCGAGGGCGTGCGGTTCCTGATCCGGTCGCGACTGTTCACAGACGAGGAGGCACAGCGCCTTGACCGAGAAACTGCTCAGCACTGACCATCCGACCCGCTTCGAGCCACCGGCCGACCTGGCCGCTGCCGCCAACGTCACCGAAGAGGCGTACGCCCGGGCCGAGTCCGACCTCGAAGGCTTCTGGGCCGAGCAGGGGGAGCGGCTGACCTGGGCCGAGCCGTTCACCGAGGTGCTGGACTGGTCCGACGCACCCAACGCGCGGTGGTTCGCGGACGGGAAGCTCAACGCGGCGTACAACTGCGTCGACCGTCACGTCGAGGCCGGTCGCGGTGACAAGGTGGCCTTCCACTTCGTCGGCGAGCCTGGTGACACCCGAGACCTCACCTACGCCGATCTCAAGGACGAGGTGTCCCGAGCCGCCAACGCGCTGACCGACCTCGGGGTGGTCAGTGGCGACCTGGTCGCGATCTACCTGCCGATGATCCCCGAGGCCATCGTCGCGATGCTGGCCTGTGCCCGCATCGGGGCCACCCACACCGTGGTCTTCGGCGGGTTCTCGGCCGAGGCCCTCGCCTCCAGGATCGAGGACTGCCGGGCCAAGCTGGTCATCACCTCCGACGGCGGCTACCGCCGCGGGGCCCCGTCGTCGCTGAAGCCGGCCGTCGATGCCGCCCTGGCGCGGCTGGGCGGCCAGAGCCCGGTCGACCACGTTCTCGTCGTACGTCGCACCGGGGAGTACGTGCCCTTCGACGACGCCACCGATCTGTGGTGGCACGACGTCGTCGACAGCGCTTCGCCTGAACACACGCCCGAGGCGTTCGATGCCGAGCACCCGCTGTACGTCATGTACTCCTCGGGCACGACCGGGAAGCCCAAGGGCATCCTGCACACCACGGGCGGCTACCTGACGGGCGCGGCCTACACGCACCATGCTGTCTTCGACCTCAAGCCGGACACGGACGTCTACTGGTGCACCGCCGACATCGGCTGGGTCACCGGACACAGCTACATCGTCTACGGCCCACTCGCCAACGGCGTCACCCAGGTGCTCTACGAGGGCACTCCGGACAGCCCGCACCGCGGTCGCTGGTGGGAGATCATCGAGCGGTACGGCGTGACCCTCTTCTACACCGCCCCGACGGCGGTCCGGACGTTCATGAAGTGGGGACGCGAGATCCCGGACAGGTACGACCTCACCTCGCTGCGGCTCCTCGGATCGGTCGGCGAGCCGATCAACCCCGAGGCGTACCTCTGGTACCGCAACGTCATCGGCGGCGACCGCTGCCCCGTCGTCGACACGTGGTGGCAGACCGAGACCGGTCAGATGATGATCAGCCCCCTCCCCGGGGTCACCGCCGGCAAGCCCGGCTCGGCGATGCGGCCGCTGCCCGGCATCGGCGCCGACGTGGTCGACGAGGAGGGTCGCTCGGTGCCGAACGGGTCGAGCGGCTACCTGGTTCTCACCAAGCCGTGGCCTGCCATGCTGCGTACGTTGTGGCAGGACGACGACCGCTTCGTCGAGACGTACTGGACCCGCTTCGCGGACCTCGGCTACTACTTCGCCGGCGACGGTGCCAAGAAGGACGAGGACGGCGACATCTGGATCCTGGGCCGCGTCGACGACGTGATGAACGTGTCCGGTCACCGCCTCTCCACGAGCGAGATCGAGTCCGCCCTGGTCTCCCACCCACGGATCGCCGAGGCAGCTGTCGTCGGCGCCGCCGACGAGACCACCGGCCAGGCGGTCGTCGCCTACGTGATCCTGCGCTCCGGAGACGGCAACACCGGCGAGGCGCTGATCCAGGAGCTACGCAACCACGTGGCCAAAGAGATCGGGGCCATCGCCAAGCCGCGGCAGATCACGATCGTCCCGGAGCTGCCCAAGACACGCTCCGGCAAGATCATGCGCCGCCTCTTGCGCGACGTCGCCGAGGGCCGAGATGTCGGCGACACCACCACCCTCAGCGACCCGAGCGTCATGGCCTCGATCGCCGCGGGACTGGCTGTGCGAGCCGAGTAGCGGCGGGCACGACCTCGGCTGTGAAGCTGCTGCCGGCCAAGGCGTCGAGCAGGTCGGCGGCGGCGACGTCTCCGGTGACGGTGATCTGGCCGGTGCCGCGGTCGGCGGTGAGCGTGGCGACCCCGGGGAGGTCCCGGAGCCGAGCCGTGGCCTCACGGACGCATCGAGGGCAACGCATGCCCTCGACGTACAGCTGGATGGTCTGCATGGCGGTCTCCTTGTGCCTTCGTGGCCCCGGACGGATCCGGGGCCACGAAGAGGGTTGGACTGCTAGCGGCCGGCGGGAACCGACTCGGAGGTGGTCGCGGTGCGCACCGTCTTCCAGCCGATCCCGGTGACGACGGCACCGGCGAGAGCGATGCCGGCCGCGCCGAGGAAGCCGGCCGAGAAGCCGTCGGTCATGGCGGCCAGGTCGCCGACCTGGTCGGAGCCGTACGCGGAGGCGACGACCGTCATCGCCGCCAGCCCGAGCGCCGAGCCGACCTGGTAGCTGGTGTTGACGATCCCGGCGGCGAGGCCGCCCTCCTCAGGCGCGGCCGCGCCGAGCGCGGTGCTCAGCGACGGGATGAACGCCAGCGCCATGCCCGCCGCGGTGACCAGCGTCGCCGGGAGCACGTCGACGGCGAAGCTGCCGTCGGCGTCGATCCGGGAGAGCCAGACCAGGCCGATCCCGAGGACGACGAGGCCGCCGACGGTCATCGCCTTCGGTCCGAACGCGGCGGTCAGCCGCGGGGCGACGGCGACCATGCCGAGCATGATCGTCACCGTCATGGGCAGCAGGGCGGCGCCGGACTCGAAGGCACCCAGTCCGAGCACCTGCTGGAGGTAGAGGTTGATGAAGAAGAACATCGGGATCCAGGCTGCGCCGAGCAGGAGCTGGGCGATGTTGGCGGCGGCCAGGTTCGGCGCCCGGAAGATACCCAGGCGCATCAGCGGCGCCGCCGAGCCGGCCTGCAGGGCCACGAAGGCGCCGAGCAGGGCGATGCCGACGAGACCGGCGATGAGCGTGCTGGGCGATCCCCAGCCCTGCTCGGGGGCACGTACGACGGCGAACACGACCGCGGCGAGGCCCAGGGTGACGGTGAGGGCGCCGAGAACGTCGATCCGGCCGCGCTGCGCCGTGCCCGCCGGCATCACACCGGGAGTCAGGAGGAGTACGCCGATGGCGATCGGCAGGTTGATGAAGAAGACCCACGGCCAGGACAGATACTCGGTCAGCACGCCACCGAGGAACACGCCGGCCGTTCCGCCGGCCGGGGCGGCTGCGCCGTAGAGCGCGAGAGCCTTGGTCAGCTCCTTCGGGTTCGACCCGAAGGTCATGAACAGGAGCGTCAGCGCCGACGGTGCGATGAGCGCGGATCCGGCGCCCTGGATGGCGCGGCCGGCGATCTCGACGGCAACACCGTCAGCGAGTCCGGCGACGAGGGAGCCGACTCCGAGGACCAGCCACCCGATGGCGAATATCCGTCGGGCGCCGAGTAGGTCGGAGAGCCGGCCGCCCAGCAGGAGGAGGCCGCCGAAGGCCACTACGTAGGCGTTGAAGACCCAGCTGAGGTCCTGCGGGGCGAATCCGAGATCGCGCTGTATCTCGGGGAGTGCGACTCCGATGATGGAGGTGTCCATGATGACCATGAACTGGGCGGCGGCGATGAGGCCGAGGGCGAGCCAGCGGCGGCTGTTGGCACCCGCCGCCGGGGATGCTGTGGAAGACATGGTTCTCTCTTTCGTCAGGGCGGCCTTCCGACCGCGTGAAGAGAACCTGTCCCGCGTCACTGTCCCTGGACTGTCCGGCCGTTGTTCAGCCGGGCCAGCGCCTCCTCCGCCTGGGCGGCGACGGCGGTCTCGCCGGCGGCGAGGGCGAGCGCGCGCGCCTCGTCGTAGCGCTCCGCGGCCGCCTCCGGCTCGGCGGCCTGCTCGTGGCACCGGGCCAGCGCGAGCGTGGCCTTCGCCGTCATCGCGGGCGTCTCCAGCGTCTCGAAGCCCTGGATCGCGCTCGACAACAGCGAGATGGCGCTCGACCAGTCCTGCTGACGCTCGGCGAGCCGGCCCCGTCCGTACGTCGCGAGGACCGACCCGGCGCGGTCCCCGACGTGACGAGAAGCCAGCTCCGCGCGACGGAAGGCGTCCCGGGCCGACTCCTCGTCCCCCAGCTCGAGGTGGGTGATTCCGAGGTCGGCGAGGGCCCACTGCACGTTGTTGTGGATGCCCGCGGACGCGGCGACGTCGATCGCCTGCTCGAGCGTCCTGGCCGACTCCCGCAGTCGTCCGAAGTCCCGCAGGCCGCAGCCGAGGTGGTACAGGACCGCGCTCTGACCCCACGGGTCGTCGAGGTGACCGAACTCGGCCGCGGTGGCCCGCCCGAGGCGTATCGCGGCCGGCTCGTCCCTGGCCTTCAGCGCCGTCTCGAGCCGGACGAAGCCGGCGACGGCGAGACCCCAACGGTCCCCCTGCTCCCGGAACCACACCTCGGCCTCGTCGAGGAGCGCGGCGGCCTCCGGGTCCCCTCCGTTGACCCCTTCGACGGCGAGCAGCACCCGCGAGACCGCGGCCCCGTCGGCGTCACCGTCCTCGAGGAAGATCGCGAGGCTGTCGCGGGCCGCCTCGGCGCACCGTGGATGGGGGTGGACGACGCAGGCCCGGGGACGCTCGACCAGCGACACCGCCTGGAGGGCAGCCGCCCGCGCCGTGTCCGAACCGCGCTCCTGCTCGAGGAGCCGGCGCAGGATCCGGCGGCCCTCGAGATGACGGCCCTGATGCCAGAAGAGGCCCAGATGACCAGCCAGGCGAAGGGCGGCGTCGATGTCGCCGGCCGGTCCTTCCAGCCACGCGATGGCCGAGCGTACGTTGGCCTGCTCGTCGACGAGGAGGTGTCTCGCGCGGGCGTCACCCAGCCCGCGCAGGGCGTGCGCCGACCGCTCGGCGACCTGGCTGAAGTAGTGCGCGTGCCGGGTGGCCAGGGCGTCGTTCCGGCCCGTCTGTGCCAGCCGGTCGGCGGCGTACTCACGCAGCGTCTCGAGCATGCGATAGCGGGTGACCGGGCCTCGCTCGGCGACGATCAGGGACTGCTCGACGAGCCTGCCGACGGCATGGATGATCTGGTTCGAGTCGGTCTCGTCGTCGGCGAGGATCTGCTCGGCGGCGGTCAGGGTCCAGCCGCCGTGGAACACCGCGAGCCCTTCGAAGACGCGCTTCTCGAGGTCGTCGAGCAGGTCGTAGCTCCAGTCCACGGTCGCGCGGAGCGTGCGCTGGCGGTCCTCCGCGGTTCGCGCTCCCGAGGTGAGAAGCGTGAACCGCTGGTCGAGCCGGTCGGCGAGGTCGCTCGGGGACAGCGAGGCCGCCCGGGCCGCGGCCAGCTCCAGCGCCAGCGGCATGCCGTCGAGCGCGCGGGCGATGCGGCCGAGCGGGGCGTACGCCTCCTCCTGGTCGGTCTCGATCCCGGGCAGGACCGTCGCGATCCGGCGGATCAGGAGCTGCACCGAGGCGGTCGCCGCGATCGCCTCGGCGTCATCGTCGTCGAGCGGCGTCGGGAGCGGTCCGACGAGGGTCTGGACCTCGCTCGGCAGGGCGAGGGGTTCTCGGCTGGTGGCGATGACGGTGAGCCGGGGGCAGCGGGTCAGGAGCTGCTCGACCAGGGTCGCGACGTGGTCGACGAGATGCTCGCAGTTGTCGATGACCAGGAGCAGATGCTTGTCGGCGAGGAAGTCGGCCAGCCGTTCCTGGAGGTCGATCGCCGAGCCGTCCTGCGGCATCGCCACTGCCGCGGCGACGGCCGGCACGATGTGCTCCCGGCTGCGGATCGCGGCGAGGCGGACGAGGAAGGTGCCGTCCGGGAACCGGTCGGCGACGCGCTGCGCGGTCTGCAGGCCGAGGACGGTCTTCCCGGACCCGCCGGGGCCGACGAGGGTGGTGAGTCTGGACGTACCGACCCGCTCGCTCAGGGACGCGAGCAGCTCCTCGCGGCCGACGAGCGGGGTCAGGTCGGTCGGCAGGTTGGAGAGGCCGGACCTAGGGCGGTGGGGCCCGGTCGCGGGGGTCGACAGGGTGACCTCGCCGGAGGAGCCGAGTGACGGGTCCTGCCGGAGCACTCGCTCGTGGAGCGAGCGGAGGGAGGCCGACGGCTCCAGACCGAGGTCGGCGTCCAACGTCGTCCGCGTGCGGGTGAAGACCTCGAGTGCGTCGGCCTGTCGGCCGGCGCGATAGAGCGCGACCATCAGCAGGCCGGCCATGGCCTCATGGGTCGGGTCGGTACGCAGCAGCGGCTCGAGATCGGTGACCACCTCCGCGTGCCGGCCCAGCGACAGCGCGATCTGAGCACGCTCGGCGTACGCCGTCCGGCGGAGGTCCTCCAGCCGTACGGACTCGGGCACCGCCCAGGGCTCGGTGGCGAAGTCGGCGAGCGCGTCGCCGCGCCAGAGCCCGAGCGCCGCGTCGTAGGCGCCGAGATCGTCGTCGGTCGGGCTCCCGGCTCCGGCGACCGATGCGCGGACCCGACGGATCCGGCGCTCGAAGTCCTCGGCATCGATCGAGCCCGGATCGACCGCTGCCCGGTAGCCGCCGCCGTCGCGTTGCACCAGGTCGAGACCGGCGTTCTTGAACACCCGCCGCAGCTTGGAGACCCGGAGCTGGAGGGCGTTCAACGGATCGGCCGGCAGCGACGAGTCGGCCCACAGCCGGTCGATCAGCGCCGAGGCGGGCACGATCCGGCCGCGCGCGAGGAGCAGCACCGCGAGCAGGGCCCGCTCGGCCGACCCGGGGACCTTGACGGTGTCGCCGTCGATCGTGGTCTCGAAGGTGCCGAGCAGCCCGAACCGGATGTCACGCGAGGTCGGGGTCGGCAGCACAACGAGATCGTAGTCAGACCGGGCTCATGCGCCGATCGGATATCTGTCCGGGCCCCGACAATCCCGGGACAGTCCGCGGACAGATTCGCCGAGCAACCTCTGGCACGTCATCGAGAGTCATCGAGATTCGAGCCAGGAGAAATCACATGAACGCCATTGCCAAGGTCGGTGCGTTCGCCGGAGCCGTCGTTGCCCTCGGCGGCCTGGGTTCCGCCGTGGGTGCCTCCGTCGGCCCTCTCGGCGAGCCGGAGCGCCCGACCCACCAGAAGCATGCACCCGAGAACGACAGCGGCGGCGGCCACGGCGGCCACGCCGGACACGGCGCGAAGACGGCGCCCGAGGCCACCGGGCTCAACGTCAGCCAGGCGGGCTACACGCTCGACGTCGTCGAGGACCGCCCGCAGCGCTCGGCATCCGCCACGCTGCGGTTCCGGATCCTCGGCACCGACCACGAGCCCGTCACCCGGTTCGAGACCGCCCACGGCAAGCTGCTGCACCTGATCGTCGTACGCCGTGACCTGGCCACCTACGAGCACCTGCACCCCGTGATGGCCGACGACGGCACCTGGTCGGTCACCGCCGACCTGGCCGCTGCCGGGACCTACCGCGTCTTCGCCGACTTCCGGCCGGCGACCGAGGCCGAGGGCCTGACCCTTGGTCAGGACCTCTTCGTCGCCGGCCCCTACGAGCCCGAGACGCTGCCGCCTGCCGCCGCCATCAGCACGGTCAGCCCGTACGAGGTGAATCTGGACGGTCATCTGGTGGCCGGGCAGACCTCGCGCCTCACCCTGACCGTGACCCGCGACGGCGAACCGGTCACCGACCTCGAGCCCTACCTCGAGGCGTACGGGCACCTGGTCGCGCTCCGCGACGGCGATCTCGCCTACCTCCACGTCCACCCCGAAGGGGCGCCCGGCGACGGGCGTACGGACCCCGGCCCGGAGATCACCTTCTCCGCCGAGGTGCCCTCGGCCGGGACGTACCGGCTGTTCCTCGACTTCAAGCACGCCGGCGAAGTGCGTACCGCGGCCTTCACCGCCGTCGCCGACGCCCACTGACCGGCCCACTGACTCCCTGCTTCAGCAGGGTCCACCACAGAGAAAGGAAAGCACCATGTGCAGCACCACCTACACCGTTTCCGGGATGACCTGCGGCCACTGCGTCAGCTCCGTCACGGAGGAGGTCGCCCAGATCGCGGGCGTCTCCTCGGTCGACGTCGACCTGGCCACCGGCCAGGTGACCGTCACCTCCCAGAACGAGCTCGACCGCGTGCAGGTTCAGCGCGCGGTCGAGGAGGCCGGCTACCAGCTGGCCGGCTGAGCCACCCGCGTCGGCTCCCCGTCACCCGGGGAGCTGGCGCGCACCACGATCCACGCCACCCGAAGGACACCAGTGATGACCGTCTCCGGAACCTCTGCACCCACGACCGACTTCGAGCTCGAGATCAACGGCATGACCTGCGCGTCGTGCGCGAACCGCATCGAGCGCAAGCTCAACAAGCTCGACGGTGTCGCAGCCACCGTCAACTACGCGACCGAGAAGGCGAAGATCTCCGTCGCCGCGGAGAGCACCGACATCGACGCGAGCGTGCTGATCGCGACCGTCGAGAGCGCCGGGTACGGCGCGAAGGAGCCTCGCCACGAGTCGGCTCCGTCGAGTGCCTCTCCCGACGCCGAGGCCACGGATCCGGTCGCCCTCCTCAAGCGGCGACTGCTGGTCTCGGCCCTGATCACCGTCCCGGTGGTGCTCTTGGCGATGGTGCCGGCCCTGCAGTTCGAGAGCTGGCAGTGGCTCTCGCTCACGCTCGCCGCACCGGTCGTCGTCTGGGGCGCGGCGCCGTTCCACCGGGCGGCCTGGACGAATGCGCGCCACGGCGCAGCGACGATGGACACCCTGGTCTCGATCGGCACCCTGGCGGCCTTCGGCTGGTCCCTGTACGCCCTCTTCCTCGGCACCGCCGGCGAGCCCGGCATGACCCACGCGTTCAGCTTCGCCATCGAGCGCACCGACGGTCTCGGCAACATCTACCTCGAGGCGGCAGCCGGGGTCACGACGTTCATCCTCGCCGGCCGCTACTTCGAGGCCAGGTCGAAGCGGCGCGCCGGTGCCGCCCTGAAGGCGCTCCTCGAGCTCGGCGCGAAGGAGGTCGCCGTCCTCCGGGACGAGGTGGAGACCCGGATCCCGATCGACGAGCTCGCCGTCGGGGACCTGTTCGTCGTACGTCCCGGGGAGAAGGTCGCCACCGACGGCATCGTCGAGGACGGCTCCTCCGCGATCGACGCGGCGATGCTGACCGGCGAGTCGGTGCCGGTCGAGGTTGGACCCGGTGACGGGGTCACCGGAGCCACCGTGAACGCCGGCGGACGCATCGTCGTCCGGGCGACCCGGGTCGGCGCGGACACCCAGCTCGCCCAGATGGCGCGCCTGGTTGAGGAGGCGCAGACCGGCAAGGCGGCGGCTCAGCGGCTCGCCGACCGCATCTCGGGGATCTTCGTACCCATCGTGATCGCCCTCTCGGCCATCACCCTCGGGTTCTGGCTCGGCGCCGGCGCGGGGACCGCCACCGCCTTCACCGCGGCGGTCGCGGTGCTGATCATCGCCTGCCCGTGCGCGCTCGGTCTGGCGACGCCCACGGCGCTGATGGTCGGCACCGGACGTGGTGCCCAGCTGGGCATCCTGATCAAGGGACCGGAGGTGCTCGAGAGCACCCGCAGGATCGACACCATCGTGCTCGACAAGACCGGCACGGTCACCACCGGCAGCATGACCCTGACCGACGTCATCGCCGCGCCCGGCGAGGACGCCGACGAGATCGCACGCCTGGCCGGCTCCCTCGAGTACGCCTCGGAGCACCCGATCGCCCGCGCCATCGCCGCCGGGGCCGGGGCCCGCGTCGGCACCCTGCCGGCGGCCGAGGACTTCGCCAACGTCCCGGGCCTGGGTGTGCAGGGCATCGTCGACGGCCACGCCGTCCTCGTCGGGCGGGTCCGCCTGCTCGAGGAGTGGAGCCAGTACCTGCCCGGCGACCTCGCCCTGGCGATGGCCGAGGCCGAGAGCGAGGGCCGCACCGCCGTCGCCGTCGGCTGGGACGGACAGGCGCGTGGCGTCCTGGTCGTCAACGACGTGGTCAAGGCGACCTCCGCCGCGGCGATCGCCGAGTTCCAGCGCCTCGGCCTGACGCCGGTCCTGCTCACCGGTGACAACGAGACGGTGGCCCGCTCGGTCGCCGCCGAGGTCGGCATCCCGGTCTCCGCGGATACCGTCATCGCCGAGGTGCTCCCCGAGGACAAGGTCGCGGTGGTCCGCCGGCTGCAGGAGGAGGGCCGCGTGGTCGCGATGGTCGGTGACGGCGTCAACGACGCGCCGGCCCTGGCCCAGGCCGACCTCGGCCTCTCGATGGGCACCGGCACCGACGTCGCCATCCAGGCCAGCGACCTGACCCTGGTCGGTGGTGACCTGGGGGTCGCGGCCGACGCGATCCGGCTCTCGCGGCGGACGCTGGCGACCATCAAGGGCAACCTGTTCTGGGCGTTCGCCTACAACGTCGCGGCCATCCCGCTGGCGGTCGCCGGGCTGCTCAACCCGATGCTGGCCGGTGCCGCGATGGCCTTCTCGTCGGTGTTCGTGGTGAGCAACAGCCTCCGGCTGCGACGCTTCCGCTGATCCCAGCGCCGCCCCGCACGATCTCTTAGGCTCCTGAGCATGGACCATCGGGTGTTGCTGATCGTCGGGGCGGCGCTGGCGATCATGATCGCGGCGTCGGTGTTCGCGCGGCGTACGGGAGTGGCGGCGCCGCTGCTGCTCGTGGGGCTCGGGATCGGGGCGAGCTATCTGCCGGGGGCGCCGGAGATCGAGATCGATCCGGAGCTGATCCTGGCCGGCGTACTGCCGCCCTTGCTCTACTCCTCCGCGGTCAACCTGCCGGTGATCGACTTCCGGCGGAACCTCCGGCTGATCAGCTGGCTCTCGGTCGTGATGGTGATCGTCTCGGCGCTGGTGATCGGGACGGTCGTCCACTGGCTGTTCCCGGAGATCTCCTTCCCGCTCGCGGTCGCGCTCGGCGCGGTCGTCAGCCCCACCGACGCGGTGGCGGCGACGGCGATCGGGCGCCGCGTTGGGCTGCCGCCGCGGGTGATGACGGTGCTGGAGGGCGAGAGCCTGGTCAACGACGCCTCCGCCCTCGTCGTCCTCCGGACGGCCGTCGCGGGGATCGCGGCGGCCAGTTCGTTCTCGCTGGGACGTACGGCTCTGGAGTTCGGCTGGGCCGTGCTGGGTGCGCTCGTGATCGGCGCCGTCATCGGCTGGCTCACCGTGCTGCTCCGCCAGCGCCTGGACGACCCGGTGCTCAACACGACGATCTCGTTCGCGGTGCCGTTCATCGCCTACTTCCCCGCCGAGGAGCTGAATGCGTCGGGAGTGCTCGCCGTCGTCGTCGCCGGCCTGGTCACCGGCGGGCTCGGCAGCCGCCGGTTCAGCGCCCGCGACCGGCAGACCCAGGCGACCACCTGGACGACCTTCAACTTCATCCTGGAGAGCGGCGTCTTTCTGGGGATGGGCTACCAGCTGCCCGGGCTCGTCGACGCCGCCCGCGGCGAGACCACGCTGGGCGAGATGGCCGGGCTGGTCCTGATCGTGGTCGGCCTGCTCGTGGCGCTCCGGTTCCTCGGGCTCGCCGGGCCTGCGCTCCGGGACCGGGAGGAGAACAAGGAAGAGGTACGCACCCGCCTCGACCAGTTCGAGGAGAAGCTCGACTCGCTGACTCCCGCCGATGACCGGGAGGACGCCCGGATCACCTCGGCCCGGCGACGGCTGGCACGGGGCCGGGCGGACATCGACTTCGAGGAGCGGGAGCCGATCACCAAGCGTGGCTTCCTGATCATCGGGTGGGCCGGGATGCGTGGCGTGGTCACGGTCGCCGCCGCCCACACCATCCCGGCCGGAACCTCCCACCGCGCGACCGTCGTGCTCGCCGCCTTCCTGGTCGCGCTCATCACGCTCGTGCTCTTCGGCCTCACGCTCCCGGCGGTGATCCGCCGGATGCGGTTCCCCGGTGAGTCCTCGAAGGATCGGCACGACGCGTTCCGGGAGCTGCTGCGCCAGGTCGGTGAGGATGCGATCGACACCCTCGGACCGCTGGAGTCGCAGACCATCGACGGCGAGCCGATCGACCCGAAGCTGGTGACCAAGCTCAAGGACAGCATCCTCCCTCGGGTGCTCGCGGGTGTGCGTGAGACCCCGAGACTCAGGCCCGCGGTGATGGAGCAGACGATGATCCTGCAGATGCGCTACCTCGATGCGATGCGCGACGCGCTCGCCGCCGAGCGCAGCATCGGCGCCTACAGCTCCCACACCTACCGGAGGGTCGAGTCGATCCTCGACGACATGGAGAAGCGGCTCGACGCGAGCTGAGCCGGTGGATGGGCGCCGGACGGTTACGTTGGCGCCTGCGGGCCCGTCATCACCATGACGGAGCTCGCGCGAGGAAGGTAACGACATGACCGGATCAGGTGCACACGAGGCAACGGCGGAGGCCTTCGAGCAGCAGCGCGAGCGCCTGGTGGCGGTCGCCTACCGGATGCTCGGGTCCAGGGCGGACGCCGAGGACGCGGTGCAGGAGGCGTGGATCCGGCTGGCGCGCCAGGACGAGGCCTCGATCGACAACCTGGCCGCCTGGCTGACCACGGTGGTGGGTCGGGTCTGCATCGACGTGCTCCGCTCGCGCAAGACCCGGCCGGAGCTGTCGTACGAGGACCGGCTGCCCGACCTCGTGGTCGCCGTCGACGGCGGAGCGGCGCCCGAGGACGACGCGATGCTCGCCGAGTCGGTCGGGATGGCACTGCTCGTGGTGCTGGACTCCCTCACGCCCACCGAGCGGCTGGCGTTCGTCCTGCATGACATGTTCGCGGTGCCCTTCGCCGAGATCGGCGAGATCATCGGCCGGTCCACCGACGCGACCAAGATGCTCGCCAGCCGGGCCCGCCGGAAGGTGCAGGGCACACCCCAGCCGCAGGAGGAGCCGCGGCGCCAGCGCGCAGTGGTCGACGCATTTCTCGCCGCGGCACGGAACGGGGACTTCGAAGGGCTCGTCACGCTGCTCGACCCGAACGTGACCTGGCGGACGTACCACCCGAAGGGCGTGCTGACCACGGTCGGCGCGGCCGAGGTGGCCGAACCGGTCATTCGCGGCGCCCGCTCGATGACCTCGGCACTCCCGGTCCGCGTCAACGGCGAGCCCGGGTTCGTGGTCTGGGGCGCCAACGGCAAGGTGCTCGGCCTGGTGGCGTGCACCGTGGTCGAGGGGCGGATCGTCGAGCTGGTGACCGTGAGCGACCGCAAGCGCCTCGACGCCATGGATCTGCCCCCGCGACCCGAATAGCGCGCCCGTCCTCGCTCCGGGTTGTTACCTCTTGAAGAGCGCCTTCGTCGTAGTGGTGCAAGCAACCGAAGACGAAGGAGACCCAAGATGGAAAGCCGGATCAACCCGATGGGCAACGAGATCGGGGCCGCGTGGGCGAAGCACATCATCTCGTCGAACAAGATCATCGCCGGCTCGACACTGCCGACGGCCGTGCAGGAGCTGGTGAAGATCCGCGCCAGCCAGATCAACGGCTGTGGCGGCTGCCTCGACATGCACACCAAGGAGGCCGCGGCCGCCGGTGAGAGCGCGCTGCGGATCAACCTGGTCGGCGCATGGCGGGAGACGACCGTCTACACCGAAGCGGAGCGGGCGGCCCTGGAGCTCACCGACCAGGGCACTCGCCTCGCCGACTCCAGTGGGGTCACCGATGAGGCGTGGGCGAACGCGACGAAGCACTTCGACGAAGACCAGCTGATGGCCCTGGTCGGCCTGATCTGCCTGATCAACGCCTTCAACCGCCTCAACGTGATCACCCGGACTCCCGGCGGCGAGTACCAGCCCGGGCAGTACGCCTGACACCAACTCGCCTCAGGCTCGCGGCGGACCCGCCCCTGGGGTCCGCCGCGGCCACCGACCTCATCGATTCTGCCCAGGAGAAGACTCATGAACATCGCACTTTGGATCGTCGCCGGCCTGATGGCGGCCATCTACCTGCTCTCCGGTTTCGGGAAGCTGTTGGTCCCCAGGGAGAGGATGGCCACGATGGGCGACGCCTCGCGCTGGGTCCTCGACTTCCGACCCAGCACCCTCAAGATCATCGGAGCACTCGAGATCCTCGGCGCCGTCGGCCTGATCCTGCCTGCCCTGCTCGACATCGCGCCGATCTTGGTGCCGCTGGCAGCAACCGGCCTGACCCTGATCATGGTCGGTGCCGTGATCCTGCGGATCCGCCGTGGCGAGAGGAAGATCGCGCTGGTGGACGCGACCTACCTCGTCTTGATCGCTTTCGTGGCGATCGGCCGCTTCGCATGGGTCCCCTTCACCGGCTGATCGGCCCGGTCGGTCACACCGTCTCGAAGCCGGCCATCATCGCCATGTCCTCGTGCTCCAGATTGTGGCAGTGGATGAGGAACCTGCCGGCATACCTCTCGAACTTCACCCTGACCCGGACGGCCTCGTACGGGCGTACGTCGACGGTGTCCTTCCAGCCGAGGTCCATCGGGCCCGGTCCGTGGTTGCCGCGCCGCAGGACCTGGAAGGGCGAGAGGTGGACGTGGACCGGGTGGTGTGCGTCGGTGAAGAACTCCCAGATCTCGGTGGACTCCAGCGGCACCTTGGCCTGCGGGACCGCCGGGTCGAAGGGCTTGCCGTTGATCCCCCAGCCTTTGCGGCCGTGCACCTTCGCCTGACGGAAGTGCCACCGGCGGATGACCGCTCCGTCGGGCTTCTCGGGCTCGGGTACGTCCGCGAGCCGCTCGGGGATCCGGACGTCGTCGGTCGCGCGGCGAGCGACGAGGAACCTCATCACCTGCGCGGTCCGGCCGGTGCCGAGGGCGTTGCGCATCTCGACCGTCGTGCCCGGCGCGAGCGAGCCGAAGTCGACGACGACGTCGAACCGCTCACCGGAGGCCATCGTGATCTCGCCGTGCTCGGCCGGGGCGGCGAGCAGCCCGCCGTCGGAGCCGATCTGGGTGAACTTCACGGGCCGGCCGTCGGAGGTGCGCAGGCTCAGTGCGTAGCGGCGCGCGTTGGAGGCGTTCAGCAGCCGCAGCCGATATTGCGCCGCCTCGACCTCCGCCTCCGGCCAGGGGGCACCGTTGACCAGGATGACGTCGCCGAGCACACCGGCCATGTAGCGGTCCTCGACGCCGGGCTCGCCCAGGAGCTCCGGGTCGAGCGCCGGATAGCGCAGCGCGCCGTCCTCGTCGAAGGCCCGGTCGGCGATCATCAGCGGCAGCTCCCGTTCGCCCCGTGGCAGCGAGAGCGCGTCCTCCTCGTCGTCGCGGATGATGTGGAAGCCGGCCAGCCCGCGCCACACCTGCGGGGCGGTGAAGTCCATCCGATGGTCGTGGTACCAGAGCGTCGTCGCCGGCTGCTCGAGCGGATAGCGGTAGTCCCGCTTTCCTGTCGTGACCAGCGCCTTCGGGTCGGCCATGGCCTCGTGACCGCCGCCGTGACCGTCCCCATGACCCGTGTGGTGAGCGTGGTGCGCCTCGAAGCCCGGCGGCACCAGCAGGTCCGTCGGCCAGCCGTCGCTCTTCGCCGGGGTGTGCCCGCCATGGAGATGCGTCGCGGTCGGCAGTGTGAGGGAGTTGGTGTGGCGTACGGTCACTGCCTCGCCGCGGTGGGTCTCCAGCGTCGGCCCGGGAAAGACCCCGTCGTACGTCATCATCTCGGTCCGCAGCCCGGGCAGGATCTCCACCGACGCGGTGCGCTGAGAGATCTCGATCATCTCGCCCGAAGGCCGCTTGACCGGCGGCAACGGCAACGGAGTCTCGTACGCCTTCGGCAGCCGTGCCGCGCTGCGCAGGATCCGTCCGGTCTGCTCGGGGGCCTCACCGCACGCGGCCAGCGATCCGGCGACCGGAGCGGCCAGCCCGGCGCCGAGGAGTGTGCGTCGCCCGATCCTCATCGCCCGACCTCCCGCGGGCTGCCGGCGCCGCGGCGCACGGAGGCGATGGCCACGGCCACCGCGATGCCGACGGTGAGGACGCCGACCGGGACGTGCAGTTGGAGGACCCGGGTGTAGCCGAGGATCGCCTGGACGTGGATGAGGAAGAAGAGCGCGACCGACCAGATGAGGAACCACCAGCGCCCCCGCATCGCGACGACGGCGCCCGCGGCGATCGGCAGCAGCAGGCCGAGGCCCTGCAGCGCGACCGCGCCGGCGGAGTGGAGGCCCAGCGCCTCGAAGGTCCCGGCGAAGTAGGAGCCGATGAAGATCGGCTGCCCGATCGCGAAGAGCGCGGTCGCCACCGCGACGGCTCGGAAGCAGAAGAGGCTGACGCGTGGTCGGCGCTCGCGTATCTGTGTGGTCACACCTCGACAATAGGTAGACAAGGTACCTATGACATCGGGCGTTCCCCTGACCGCCGGCGGATCCTCGCCGGGGTCAGCCCTGGTGGGTGAAGACCTCGTCGCGGGCCGTGTCGAGACCGATCTGGAGGGCGCCGCGGAGCACGGGGTCGCCGGAGATCTCGGTGGGGACGACGGTGGGGACGTTGGGACCGAGGGCAGCGATCGCCTTCTGCACGCGCGCCGCGAGGACCGATCCGCCGGCGCGCCCGACCTCGCCCGCGAGCACGCACAGCTCGGGATCGAGCACCACGCAGATCCCCGCCAGGCCGAGGGCGAGCCTCCTGGCCAGCTCCTCCAGGAACGGCTCGGCGTCGGGGTTGCCGTCGGCGGCCGCGCGTACGCAGTCCACGCCGCTGCCGCTCAGCCCGAAGGCGCGGGAGAGGGTGTCCATGGCCTCGACGCTGACCAGCGACTGGAAGGCCGCGTGCTGTGGGCTGTCGGTGCCGTGGGGTGTGGAGGCGCCCGGAACCGCCAGATAGCCGATCTCACCGGCACCACCGCCGGCGCCGCGGTGGAGGCGGCCGTCGACGAACACCGCGAGCCCGAGGCCGCGGTCGATCCAGGCGAGCACCGAGTCCTTGACGCCGTGGGAGGCTCCGGCGGACTGCTCGGCGAGCCCGGCCAGGTTGACGTCGTTCTCGATCAGTATCGGCCGCTGGAAGGTGCGGCGGAGGTCCGCGAGGACGCCAGCACGCCAGTCCGGCAGGTCGTTGGCGAAGCGGATGTCCCCGGTGCGCGGGTCGATCATGCCCGGCGTACCGATCGAGAGGCAGCGGAGCTGCGGCATCGTGATGCCCGCGCTCCGGGTGGCGTCGGCGACGGTGGCCCGCACCGCCTCGACCGGGTCGGAGGCCTCGTGGGGGTCGAGCGCGCCGGTGGCCAGCTCGGTGCCGGTGATGTCGGCGACCGATGCGGTGATCTGGTCGGGGCCGATGTGGAGGGCCGCGACATAGCCCGCCGACGGGACCACGCCGTAGAGCGCCGCGTTGGGACCGCGACCGCCCTGTTGCACACCGACGACCTCGACCAGGCCACGCTCGCCCAAGCGCGTCAGCAGCTGTCCCGCGGTCACCTTCGAGAGGCCGACGAGCTCGCCGAGCCGGGTCTTCGTCACCGGCCCGTTCGAGAGCATCAGGTCGAGCGCCGCGCGGTCGTTGGTGTCGCGGATCAGGTGTGTCTTGGGTGGTCTCGACATCGGCGGCGCTCCTTTCGCGGGTAGGGGTGGCGTACGGAACGCCAACCTAACAATTGCAGGGCCTGAGCCGGTGTTTGTCCACGCAGGGTCTAGACGGTAACTGTAAAGGAACCTTACAGTAGGGCTTCGATCGCCATCCTTCTCAACCCCCATCAAGGAGTTTGGAATGCGTACTACCACGAAGATCGCCGTTCTCGGCGGGATCTTGCTGGCGCCCGTCCTGGCCATGTTGCCGACGAGCCCCGCAAGTGCGCACGGCTACATCTCGAACCCCCCGAGCAGGCAGGCCCAGTGTGCTGCCGGCACCGTCGAGTGCGGGGACATCAAGTACGAACCGCAGAGTGTCGAGGGCCCGAAGGGCCTCACCAGCTGCTCCGGCGGCAACTCGAGGTTCGCCGAGCTCGACGACGACTCGAAGAACTGGCAGGCCACACCGGTCGGCCGGACCCAGACGTTCACCTGGTCACTGAGCGCCCGACACAGCACCAGCACCTGGCAGTACTTCATCGGCGGCACCAAGATCGCCGAGTTCGACGACGGTGGCGCGCAGCCTCCGGCCACCGTCGAGCACCAGGTCGACTTCGGGTCGTTCACCGGCCGGCAGAAGGTCCTCGCGGTCTGGAACGTCGCCGACACGACCAACGCCTTCTACGCCTGCATCGACGTGAACATCGGCGGCACCGCGACCGACCCGGAGGAGCCGGCACCGGTGGCCGGGGAATTCCCGGTCAGCGAGGAGCAGTTCAACCAGCTCTTCCCCAACCGCAACCCCTTCTACACGTACGCGGGCCTCGTCGAGGCGCTCAGCGCCTACCCGGAGTTCACCAATGCTGGGGACGAGGCGGTGCAGAAGCGGGAGGCCGCGGCGTTCATCGCCAACGTCGCCCACGAGACCGGTGACCTGCTCTACGTCGTCGAGCAGAACGAGGCCAACTACCCGCACTACTGCGACCCCAACCAGTCCTACGGCTGTCCCGCGGGCAACGACCAGTACTACGGCCGCGGTCCGGTCCAGCTGAGCTGGAACTTCAACTACAAGGCCGCCGGGGACGCGCTCGGGATCGACCTGCTCAACAACCCCAACCTCGTCGCCACCGATCCGGCGGTCGCCTGGAAGACCGGGCTCTGGTACTGGAACACCCAGAACGGCCCGGGCACGATGACCCCGCACGCGGCGATGGTCAACGGTGCCGGCTTCGGCGAGACCATCCGGTCCATCAACGGCGCCATCGAGTGCAACGGCGGCAACCCGGCCCAGGTGCAGAGCCGTGTCGACAACTACACCGAGATCACCTCGCTGCTCGGGGTGGACCCGGGCGGGAACCTTTACTGCTGAGGACATCCCGCACAGAGACCGGCGGTGTACGCAGCCCCACCTGCGTACGCCGCCGTGTTTCTGTTTTGTGACAAGCGCCCAACGAGTTTCTGCCTCCGTGCCGGTGTCGGTCGCCCGGTTGCGCCCCTACCTTCGAGTAGCAACCGGATCCCCGGACAGTCCGGGGCCGGACGGACGAAGGAGCATGCTCGGTGCTCAGATCACTCTCTCTCCGAATCGCCGCGGTCGCCGCGGCCGTCACTCTCCCCCTCTTCGGCCTGGTCGCGCCGGCCGATGCGGAGAGCCCCTACGAGCGCGGACCGGACCCGACGTCGGCCAGCGTCCTGGACAACGGCACGTTCTCCCTCTCCACCGCCTCGGTCTCCTCACTGGTGACCGGCTTCGGCGGCGGGACGATCTATTACCCCACCTCCACCACCGCGGGGACGTACGGCGGTGTCGTGCTCGCCCCTGGCTACACGGCCTCCTCGTCGTCCTACTCCGCCGTCGCGCGCCGGGTGGCCTCGCACGGGTTCGTGGTCTTCGCGATCGACACGAACTCCCGCTACGACCAGCCCGACAGCCGCGGCTCGCAGATCCTGGCGGCGGTCTCGTACCTGAAGAACAACGCCTCCTCGACGGTCGCCTCACGCCTGGACGAGACCCGGATCGCGGTCTCCGGCCACTCCATGGGCGGCGGTGGCACGCTCGCCGCGGCCAACCAGGACTCGTCGATCAAGGCCGCGGTCGCCCTGCAGCCCTGGCACACCGACAAGACCTGGCCCGGAATCCAGATCCCGACCATGATCATCGGCGCCGAGAACGACAGCGTCGCGCCGGTCAGCTCGCACTCCATCCCGTTCTACACCTCGGCCACCGGGGCCCGGGAGAAGGCGTACGGCGAGATCAACAACGGCGACCACTTCATCGCCAACACCGACGACGACTGGCAAGGGCGCCTGTTCGTCACCTGGCTGAAGAGGTACGTCGACGACGACACCCGCTACTCGCAGTTCCTCTGCCCGGCGCCGACCTCGATCAACCTGTCCGACTACCGCAACACCTGCCCGGACTGATCCGTCGGTCCTGACGTACGGAATCGAACCGGCCACCTCGGGGGAGGTGGCCGGTTCTTCTACCCCCACGTTGGAAGATGGGGGCATGACCGGAATTAGTGGAAACGGCGGAAGCAGCACAGGCATCCGCGTCGCGTCCGTCGACGACATCCCGGAGGGTGAGGGGATCGCCATCTCCTCCGACATCACCGGCACCGAGGACGACATCGCCATCCTGCGCGACGATGACGGCATTTGCTGGGCCCTCAACGACACCTGCACCCACGAGACCGCCTCGCTGGCCGAGGGCTGGGTCGAGGACGGCGACGTCGAATGCCCCCTGCACTCCTCGCGGTTCAACCTCAAGACCGGCAAGGTCGACGGGCTCCCGGCCACCCGCGACACCGTCCCGCACCGCGTCGAGGTGCGCGACGGTGAGGTGTACCTGTTCCCCGGCGAGAGGCCGTGACCGTCTCGTCGGTCCTCGTCGTCGGTGGCGGGATCGCCGGCGTCTCCACGGCCGCGGAGTTGCGGAAGAACGGGTACGCCGGTGAGTTGACGCTCCTCTCCGCCGACGCGCTCCCCTACGACCGCCCGCCGCTGTCCAAGGAGTATCTCGCCGGCGGTCGCGACCTCGAGTCGATCACACTGCAGCCCTCGCAGTGGTACGCCGACCAGAAGATCTCGCTGGTCGGGGGAGCAGTCGCGGTCGCCGTGCGCCCGGACGACGGCGAGGTCGAGCTCGCCGACGGACGGGTGCTGACTGCCGATCGGATCGTGCTCGCCACAGGCGGTCGCGCGGTCCGGCCGGCGTTCGGATCGCCGAGCCACGTCCTGCGGGAGGTTGCTGACGCCGACCGGCTGCGTACCCAGTTCGTGCCCGGGGCCCGACTGCTGATCGTCGGAGCCGGACTGATCGGTGCCGAGGTCGCCTCGACCGCCCGGGGGCTGGGAGCCGAGGTCGTGCTGGTCGACCCGCTCGACCCGCCCCTCGCCGCTGCGGTCGGGATCGAGGTGGCCAGGTGGCTGCACAGCCTGCACGCCGACCACGGTGTGGAGGCGCTGACGACCACGGTCGAGACGCTGCTGGAGACGCCGACCGGAGTCGCCGCGCAGCTGAAGGGCGAGCCGGACTCGCGCGAGTTCGACGCCGTGCTGCTGGCCGTCGGCCTGATCCCCGAGACCGGGCTCGCCGAGGCCGCGGGTCTGGAGACCTCGCGCGGCATCCTGGTCGATGCCGGTCAGGTGACCAGCCATCCGTCGGTGCTCGCGGTCGGAGACTGCGCCCGCCTCCGCGACCACCACCGCGCCGAGCACTGGGAGGCCGCCCAGCTGGACGGTGCCCGGGCGGCGGCGACGATCCTCGAGACCGAGCCCCCACCCGCGACAGCGCCCTGGTGGTGGTCGGACCGCTACGGGCTCCACGTCGAGGGCGTCGGTGAGATGCGGTCGGCGGACGCCGAGCACACCAGAGTCGTACGCGGCACCCTCGGCGAGCCGCCCTTCTCCGTGTTCACTCTCCGCGGCGAGCGCGTCATCGGCGCGGTCGCGGTCGACGACCCGGCTACCGCCAAGGCGGCCCGTCGCCTGATCGACCGAGGTGTCGACGTACGGCCCGCTGATCTCGCGGATCCGACTCAGAACCTACGAACCCTGCTGCGCCGATGACGATCTTCGTGCCGAGTCGGCGCGTTCTGACCGGGTTTCGCGTCGAGTCGGCGCGTTAGAACGAGCCGACTCGACGAGTTTTTTAGTCAGAACGAGCCGACTCGGCGATACAGCGAAGGCGCCCCGCGAGCGGGTCGCGGGGCGCCTTTCGTGGTGAGGAGGCTCAGACGGTGAGCTGCGCCGGCTTGGACTGGTTGGCGACGCGGTTCTCGGAGTCGATGAACCAGGCCAGCTGCTCGACGCGGGTGATGATCGCGTGCAGCAGGTCGGCGGTGGTCGGGTCCTCGGAGTCGATGTCGTCGTGGATGTCACGAGCGGTCTTCGAGGTTGCGTAGAGCGCGGCGGCGGCGAGGTCGGCGGCCGTCGCGGTGTCGACCTCGGTCGCCGGGAGCGGCGCGAGGGTGGTGTCCTCGGAGACGGTGCCGGTGCGGCCGTCGGGGAGGATGTAGAGCGCACGCATGCGCTCGGCGACCTCGTCGGTGAAGTCGCGGGCAGCGTCGACGACCTCGTCGAGGACGAGGTGCATGTCGCGGAAGTTCTTGCCCACGACGTTCCAGTGCAGCTGCTTGCCCTGCAGGCTGAGCTCGGTCAGATCGACGAGCAGACGCTGCATCTGGGTCGCGAACGCCGGGCTCGGGATGAACGCGGGGTGCGAGGTGTGGGTGGCGCTGCTCGTGTCGGTCTTCGTGGCCATGTTCGGTGGGTCCCCCAGATTTGAAGTGTTGGTCTTTCGTGGTGACACCAACTGTGCCACCTTTTCTTGAACCATTCCAGAAAGGTTAGTCTTCCCTAAGTCATCGCGGACGACTCTCGGCACGCCGTAGAGTCGGCTCGTGCCGTCAGCCGGAGACGCCCCAGCCCCTCTCGTCGCGCGGGTTCGCCGCCCCGAGGTCTTCGAGACCAGCCGGCTGAGCGAGGACTCGCAGGTCGAGGCCTGGGAACGCCACAACGCCAGCGCCCTCGTCGCGCTCTCCTGTCGTCCCATCGACGGCCACGGGTTCGACGCGCAGGAGGTCAACCTGCAGCTCGACGAGATCCATCTGGCCCGGGTCCGGGCCACCCGCCACGTCGTCGAGCGGCCCGCGAGCCTCGTCAAGGAGATCCCCGCCCGCTCGATCGCCGTCTACGCCAGCCTCCGCGGCGAGGCGATCCTGGAGTACGCCAGCCGCCGCAAGCTCATCCGGCCCGGGCAGCTGATCGTGTGCGACGTCGACGCGCCCTTCCTGCGGGGCTTCGGGCACGGGCTCGAGGAGCTCGCGGTCAAGGTCCCGGTAGACGCCTTCGCGGCCCGCACCGGGATGACGTCGATGCCCTCGCCGCTCGTCCTCGACGCCGGCCGCGACCAGGACCCGCACGGCCGAGCGCTCGTGCAGATGGTCGGCCGCGCCCTGCGGCCCCACGACCCGGTTCCGGCCGACGAGGGTGCGGTGCTCGACCTGATCTCGGTGATCGCCACCGCCGGGAAGGTCTCGCTGGCCACGGCCCACCGGGCGGCGGCGAAGGCGTTCATCGAGGACCATCTCGCCGACCCCGGCCTCTCCGCCACCAGCGTCGCCGCGGGCGCCGGTATCTCCGAGCGCCACCTGTCCCGGCTCTTCGCCGACGCCGGCACCAGCGTCCCCCGCCACATCCTCGGCCGCCGCCTCGAGCTCGCCTACGCGATGCTCGCCACCGGCTCGGACCCGGCCATCCGCACCGTCGACGTCGCCGAGAAGTGTGGCTTCACCTCGGCCTCGTACTTCTCCCAGGCCTTCCGCAAGCGCTTCGGCGTCGCCGCCGGAGACGTACGCCGCGCCGCCCGCGCCTGACTCCCAGCCGAGTCCGCACTTGTGGCGGCCGAATCCTCAGTTGTGGCGTACGAAAGTCGACTTTCGTGGGCCAGAACTCACTTCTCGGTGCCCAGAACTCACTTCTCGGCGCGAAAGGGTGACAAGTCCACCAAAGTCCGATAGGTCTTCCATGCGATTTTCCGCCAACCAGACCCTGCTTCCCACCAGGAGGGGCGGTGGCGGACGACACTCTCGAACACCCCACACTCTCTAAGGAGACGTACGTGCGCAACGGACTCACCACCGGACGCGGCCTGAGCTTGGCCGCCGCCGGTGTCGCAGCGATGGCGCTGACCTTGACGGCCTGCGGGTCGGGCGGCATCGACGACGAAGGCGGTGGCGGCGAGGACACGCTCACCATCGGGTTCGTCTCGACCGAGACGGGCTCCTCGGCGCCGTTCGGCGAGGCGAACAGCTTCGTCGTCGACGAGCTGGAGACCTACTTCAAGGACAACCCGGTCAAGGCCGGCGGCAAGGAGCTCGACGTCGAGATCGTGGTGCGCGACGCGCAGAGCGACACGACGAAGGCCGGGGCGGTGGCCGGCGACCTGATCAACAAGGACGGCGCCGACATCATCGTCGCCTCCTCGACGCCCGACATCGTCAACCCGGTCTCGGAGCAGTGCGAGGCCAACTCGATCCCGTGCATCACCACGGTCGCCCCGTGGCAGCCGTTCGCGATCCGCAGCGGCGACAAGCCGGCCGAGCTGAAGTACAGCTACCACTTCTTCTGGGGTCTCGAGGACGTCTCGACGGTCTACGCCGACATCTGGGGCAAGGTTCCGAACAACAAGAAGGCCGGCGGCCTGTTCCCGAAGGACCCCGACGGCGAGGCCTGGGGCGCCAACTTCCCGGCGCTGACCGAGGCGTCGGGCGTCAAGATCGACAACCCGGGCAACTACCCCAACGGCACCAAGGACTTCTCCGCCCAGATCAGCGCCTACAAGGGTCACGACGTCCTGGTCGGCGTCCCGATCCCGCCGGACTTCACCACGTTCTGGCAGCAGGCGAAGCAGCAGGGCTACAACCCGAAGGTCGCGACCATCGGCAAGGCGCTGCTGTTCCCGAGCAGCGTCGAGGCGCTGGGCCCGATCGCCCACAACCTCTCCACCGAGGTGTGGTGGACCCCGACCGCTCCCTACAAGTCCTCGCTGACCGGCCAGTCCGCGCAGGAGCTGGCGGATGCGTACGAGGAGAAGACCGGCAAGCAGTGGACCCAGCCGCTGGGCTTCGCGCACGCGCTCTTCGAGGTCGCGACTGCGGCGGTGACCGAGGCCGGCTCGACCGACGCCGACGCGATCACCAAGGCGCTTGCCGGGCTCGAGGTCTCCACGGTCGTCGGTGACGTCGCCTGGGGCAAGGACGCGAACGTCCCGCCGTACGTCGCCAAGACCTCCCTCGCGGGCGGTCAGTGGCGCCAGGTCGAGGGCGGGGAGCACCCGTTCGAGCTGGTCGTCGTGCAGAACTCGCTCGCGCCCGACGTACCTCTCGGGGGCGAGCCCGAGGCGCTCAAGTGACCTTGCTTCACGTTGACGACCTGGCCAAATCCTTTGGCCAGGTCGTCACGGCCCGCTCGGTCTCCTTCCATGTCGCCGCCGGCGAGGCGCTCGGCATCGTCGGGCCCAACGGCGCCGGCAAGTCCACGCTGCTCAACCTGGTGACCGGCACCCTTCCGTCCGACGCCGGCACCATCCGCTTCGACGGCACCGACGTCACCCGGATGCCGGCGGCCCGCCGTACGGCCCTCGGGATCGGGCGTACGTTCCAGGTCCCCCGCCCCTTCGAGGGGCTCACCGTCTACGAGAACGTGCTGGTCGGATCCACCTTCGGTGCGGGCACGCGCCGGAAGGAGGCCAACGCGCAGGCCTGGGAGGCGCTGGAGACCGCCGACCTGACCCACCTGGCCAACACCCGAGCCGGCTCGCTGCGGCTGCTCGACCGCAAACGGCTCGAGCTCGCCCGCGCGCTGGCCACCCAGCCGCGGCTGCTGCTCCTCGACGAGATCGCCGGCGGTCTGACCGAGCACGAGCTGCCCGCGCTGATCGAGACCATCTCCGCGATCCGCGACGGCGGCACTGGGGTCGTCTGGATCGAGCACATCGTGCACGCGTTGCTGCAGGTCGTGGACCGGTTGATGTGCCTGGCCCAGGGCGACGTCGTCGCCACCGGCGACCCGCGCGAGGTGATGGCCTCGGACGCGGTCGCCGCCGTCTATCTCGGCTCCCCCGACCTGGAAAGCGACACCCCGTGACCACTTTGCTCGAGGTCGACGCGATCGACGTCGCGTACGGCGACTTCCGCGCCCTGCACGGCATCACCGTGACCGTCGCCGAGGGCGAGACGCTGGCCGTGATCGGCGCCAACGGCGCCGGCAAGTCGACGCTGCTGAAGACGATCGCCGGCCTGCTCCGCCCGATCGCCGGCCAGATCCGTTTCGACGGCCACAACGTCTCCCACACCCCCGCCCACCGGCGGGTCCGCGAGGGCATCGCGCTCACGCCGGAAGGTCGCCGGATCTTCGCCTCGCTCACCGTCGAGGAGAACCTCAAGGTCGGCGCGCACGGACGCCGGCCCGGCCCGTGGAACCTCCAGACCGTCTACGACGCGTTCCCGCTGCTCGCGGAGAAGAGGACGCGCCGCGGAGCCCACCTCTCCGGCGGCGAGCAGCAGGCCACCGCCATCGGCCGGGCGCTGATGTCCAACCCGAAGCTGCTCCTGCTCGACGAGGTCTCGCTGGGTCTCGCCCCGGTCGTGATCGCCGACATCTACAAGGCGCTCCCCACGATCGCCGCGAAGGGAACGACCGTGCTCGTGGTCGAGCAGGACCTCACCCAGGCACTCACCGTCGCCGACCGGGTGCAGTGCCTCCTCGAGGGCCGCACCGTCCTCGAGGGCGCGGCGGCCGACGTCACCCGGGAGCAGGTGCAGGCGGCGTACTTCGGCGTCGACGAGCAGGAGGTCGGCTGATGGACTGGATCAACGCGGTCCTCCAGGGAGTCCTGCTCGGCGGGCAGTACGCACTCCTCGCCTGCGGTCTGAGCCTCATCTTCGGCGTGATGCGGATCGTCAACCTCGCCCACGGCGTCCTCGCCGTCGCCTCGGCCTACCTCGCCTACTGGCTCGTCCAGCAGACCGGGATGCCGGCGTTCCTCACCATCGTCATCGTGATCCCGGTGCTCGCCGCGGTCGGCTACGCGATCCAGCGCGGTCTCTTCAACCCGGCGCTGCGCCACGGCGAGCTGTCGCCGCTGCTGGTCTCGTTCGGCCTGGCCGTCATCGGCGCCAACCTGCTTCAGGAGATCTTCACCGCCGACTCCCGCAAGATCTCGATCGGCACCCTGTCGACCGCGTCCGTCGAGCTCGGCGGCCTGCGGCTCGGCGTCTTCTCGCTGATCACGCTCGTGGTGGCGGTCGGCGTCATCGTCGGCCTGCAGCTCTACCTCTCCCACACCCGCATCGGCCGCGCGATGCGCGCGACCAAGGACGACCCCGAGGCGGCCACGCTCATGGGGATCGACGAGAGGCACATGTACGCCCTGGCCACCGCGATCGCGATCGGCACCGTTGCCCTTGCCGGTGTCTTCCTCGGCATGTCGACGCAGTTCAGCCCGACGTACGGGGATCTGGTCCTCATCTTCGCCTTCGAGGCGGTCATCATCGGTGGCCTCGGCTCGCTGTGGGGCACGCTCCTCGGCGGCCTCGTCCTCGGCGTCGCGCAGACCGTCGGTGCCCAGATCGACCCGGCCTACGGCGTCCTCGCCGGTCACCTGGTCTTCCTGGTCGTACTCCTGTTCCGGCCCCAGGGCCTGCTCCCGAAGGCGGTCGTCGCATGAGCACCACAACGACAACTCTCGCCAGACAAGAAGACCTGAAGGTCGTACGCGGCGGCTGGCCCTCGCTCGCAGGCGGCGGCGTCCTCGCCGCGATCGTCGTCTTCCTGGCCGCGGCGCCGTGGTTCGTCTTCAGCCCGGGCGACGTGACCAACCTGGTCACGCTCTTCGCGCTGATCATCCTCGGCACGACCTGGAACCTGATGGCCGGCTATGGCGGGCTCGTCTCGATCGGGCAGCAGGCCTACATCGGTGCCGGCGGCTACGGCGTGATCAAGCTCGCCGACGTCGTCGGGCTGCCGATCCCGGTGGCCGTCGTGGCGGCCGGCGTGGTCTGCGCCGCCCTGGCCATCCCGACCTCGTTCCTGCTGTTTCGGCTGGTCGGAGGCTATTTCGCGATCGGCACCTGGGTGGTGGCCGAAGTCTTCAAGCTGGTCACCCAGGAGCTCCCGGGCTTCGGCGGCGGCTCCGGCCTCTCGCTCACCGCCTTCCAGGGCGTCGACCGGGTGACCCGGATCGCGACCGTCTACTACCTGGCGCTCGCGCTGGCAGTGGTCGTCGTGCTCGCGACGTACGCCCTGATGCGCTCGCGTGTCGGGCTCGGCCTGACCGCGATCCGTGACGACTCGGTCGCGGCGGCGTCGCTCGGCGTCGCGGTGCGGCGCTCGCAGCGTCTCGTCTACGTGGCCGCCTCCAGTGGTGCCGGCCTGGCGGGGGCGCTGATCGCGGTCAACGGGCTGCGGGTCTCGCCGGACTCGATGTTCTCGGTCCAGTACACCGCCTTCATGATCTTCATCGTGGTCATCGGCGGGCTGGGGACGATCGAGGGCCCGATCCTGGGCGCGGTCATCTTCTTCGCGCTCCAGCAACTGCTGGACTCCTACGGCACCTGGTATCTCGTCGCGCTCGGCGCGGTCGCGATCGCCGTCGTACTGCTGGCTCCGCGCGGGTTGTGGGGCCTGATGGCGCGTGGTCGCTACGAAATCTTCCCGGTCGGCCACACAGTCCTCACCCGATAGTCGGGGATCAAACGGTCGCTCTACTCGCAAGTAACCGACCGATTGATCCCGACTATCCACCGCTCTCCAGAGTTATCCACAGGGTTGTGCACAGGCGGGGGATTGTTGTGGATCCCTAGGTGCGGGATTCGTACGTCTGGCCGATGCTGTCGTTGTGGCTGCCCGATCTCCTCACTTCCGACCGCCGGAATACTCCGCTGCGCGGCCTGCTGTGGTGCGGCCGGTGCGACTCGATCCGCGTGGGGAGACCGGCCCGACCCCGCGTCAGGCCCGGGGGCCTCCTTGCACCTCGAGGGCAAGCAGCGTGCCAAGGACATCAGGCGTGAGGGAGATCTGCGTGGCGTCGGTCTGGAGTACGTCACCATGGTCTCCGCCGACCTGCGCGATCAGTCCGGATTCAAGGCCCCATCCCCGACTACCGGAGGTTGCTACTCACAAGTAACATTGGTCGGGTGACCGAGACGAGCACCCCCACGACCACCCCCGAGGCGTACGGAATCGAGCGTGCCGAGGGCACCAGCTTCACGCTGACGGTTGTCCGTGCGGCGGACCCCGAGGCGCCAACGGTGCTGATCGTGCCCGCGATGGGCATGCCGGCGGGCTACTACGACAAGCTGATCGTGGCCTTCGCGGAGGCGGGGATCAACGTCGGCCGGATGGAGCAGCGTGGCCACGAGGAGCTCGGCGGGCGGGTTGCCGGCTGGTCCTACGACTTCGGCTACGCCGACCTGGTCGACGACATCGCCGCCGCCGTCGACCGGCTCGGCGAGCTGATTCCGGCCGCGGCCGGTGGGGCGTACGTCCTCGGGCACAGCCTCGGCGGGCAGGCCGCCAGCGCCTATGCCGCGCTGCACCCCGACCGGGTCGCGGGCCTGATCTACGTCGCCTCGCAGACGCCCTACTGGCGCAACTACGGCCTGGGCTTCCTGGTCGCCAGCCAGGTGATGGGCGTCGTCGGCCGGGTCGTCGGCCACTTCCCCGGCAAGCAGCTCAAGTTCGCCGGGCGTGAGGCCCGCACCCTGATGAAGGAATGGGCCAGGTACGCCCGGACCGGCCGGCTCCGCTTCGGCAGCCCGGCTCGCGACATCACCTCCGCCATGCGCGCGCTCGAGAAGCCCGCGCTGATCGTCTCCATCGAGGGCGACTGGCTGGCCCCGAGTGCGACGGTCGACGAGATCCAGCGCCGGATGCCCGGGCTCGACGTCGCGCGGGTCCACCTGGACGAGCCCGGCATCGACCACTTCAAGTGGGCCCGCAAGCCGGACTCGACGATCGCCGCCGTCCGGGAGTGGCTCGCGCGCTAGTCGCGTACGCATTTCCGCCAACCAGCGACCCCACCTTTGATGCGGCCCGAGCGGGCCGCAAGACTCGCCCTGAGGCTGCGATCCCACACCCCGCCGTGGCCTCGGAAAGGTGAGGAACATGCCAGTCTTCGACGACGGCCAGCAAGAGACCGAGGTCCCCGAGACCGAGGATGTCGTGACCACCGACGTCCTCGTCGTGGGATCCGGCCCGGCCGGCGCGTCCGCCGCGCTCTTCCTGAGCGAGCTCGGTGTCGACAACATCATGATCACGAAGTACCGCTGGACCGCGAACACCCCGCGGGCACACATCACCAACCAGCGCGCGATGGAGATCTTCCGCGACCTGGGCATCGAGGAGCAGGTGCTGGCCGACGCGACGCCGCACGAGCTCGTCGGTGACACCGTCTTCTGCACCAGCATCGCCGGCGAGGAGATCGGCCGCATCCGCACCTGGGGCACCCGCCCCGACCGCGAGGCCGACTACCAGCTCGCCTCGCCGTGCCTGACCGTCGACATCCCGCAGACGTACCTCGAGCCGATCCTGGTCCGCAACGCGACCGAGCGCGGCACCCAGACGCGGTTCTCCACCGAGTACCTGAGCCACACCCAGGACGACGAGGGCGTCACCACGATCGCCCGCGACCGGCTGACCGGCCACGAGTACAAGATCCGCTCGAAGTTCCTCATCGGCGCCGACGGCGCCCGCACCCAGGTCGGCGCCGATATCGACCTCCCGCTCGAGGGCGCGATGGACATCGCCGGGTCGATGAACATCACCTTCAAGGCCGACCTCTCCGAGCTCGTCGACCACCGCCCGTCGGTCCTCTACTGGGTCATCCAGCCGGGCTCGAACGTCGGCGGCATCGGCACCGGCCTGGTCCGCATGGTCCGCCCGTGGGACGAGTGGCTGATCGTGTGGGGCTACGACATCAACCAGCCGCCGCCGGAGCTGACCGAGGAGTACGCCGTCAAGGTCATCCGCGATCTGCTCGGGATGCCCGACCTGGAGCCGGATGTGACCGGCTACTCGCTGTGGGGCGTGAACGAGATGTACGCGACCCACGCCCAGAAGGGCCGCGTCTTCTGCGCCGGCGACGCCATCCACCGGCACCCGCCGTCGAACGGTCTCGGCTCGAACACGTCGATCCAGGACTCCTACAACCTGGCCTGGAAGCTCGCCGCGGTGCTGCAGGGCTATGCGGAGACCTCGCTGCTGGACTCCTACTCCACCGAGCGTGCCCCGGTCGCCAAGCGCATCGTCACCCGCGCCAACCAGTCCGCGCGCGAGTTCGGTGAGCTCTTCGAGGCGCTCGGCGTGGTCGGCCTCGAGGGCGAGGAGATGGCCAAGGCCATCGAGGAGCGCAAGGCCAACACCCCCGAGGGGGCTGCCAAGCGCGCCGCGCTGGTCACCGCGATGGAGCGCAAGAACTACGAGTTCAATGCCCATGGCGTCGAGCTCGGCCAGTTCTACGAGTCCAACGCGATCGTCTCCGACGGCACCCGGCCGGCGCCGACCGACGACGAGGACCTCTACCACCGGATGTCGACCTCGCCGGGCGCTCACCTGCCGCACGCCTGGGTCGGCGACAACGTCGAGAAGCACGCGATGCTCGACCTCGCGCCCTACACGAAGTGGACGCTGATCACCGGCGTCGCCGGTGAGGCCTGGGAGGACGCGGCTGAGGCGGCCCGGACGAAGTTCGGGATCCCGCTCCAGACCGTCGTCATCGGCCCTGGCCGGCCGGTCACCGACCTCTACTTCGACTGGGCCAAGCTCCGCGAGGTCGAGGAGTCGGGCGCCCTCCTGGTCCGTCCTGACAAGCACATCGCCTGGCGCTCCATGTCGCTTCCCGACGACCCCGGCGCCGTGCTGGGCGAGGCGGTCGCGACGCTGCTGGGCAAGGCCTGATCGTTCCGGTCGAGCGGGGGGGATTCGATGAAGTTCACGCATGAGTCGCTGCCGCAGCGGGTCCGCTTCGCCACCGGCGAGGCGTCCGCTGCGGTGGCAGCAGAGATCGACGAGCTCGGCGCGCGGCGGGTGATGGTCATCGCCGGTACGCGCGAGGCTGAGCTCGCCGCCCGGGTGACGGCCGACGTACCGGTCGCGCTGCACCACGACGAGGTCGTGATGCACGTGCCGGTCGAGGTCGCCGAGCGGGCTCGTGAGCGGGCGGCCGAGTCCGCCGTCGACGCACTGGTGTGCGTCGGCGGTGGCTCGACCACCGGCCTGGCCAAGGCCGTCGCGCTCACCACGGGGCTGCCGATCGTGGCGGTCCCCACGACGTACGCCGGGTCCGAGGCGACCAACGTCTGGGGCCTGACCTCGGGCGAGACCAAGACGACCGGCATCGACGCCCGCGTCCTACCACGGTCGGTCGTCTACGACGCCTCGCTGCTGACCACGCTGCCCGGCGAGATGACCGTCGCCAGCGGCCTGAACGCGCTCGCGCACTGCGTCGACGCGATGTGGGGTCCGCGGGTGGACCCCATCGACCAGGTCAACGCCGCCGAGGGGATCCGGGGGCTCGCCACCGGACTGCCGCTGGTCGCGGCGAATTCGGAGAGTATCGAGGGCATCGAGCAGACCCTCTACGGGGCCTACCTGGCGGCGGTCTCGTTCACGTCCGCAGGCTCGGGGATGCACCACAAGATCTGCCACGTGCTCGGCGGCATGTTCAACCTGCCGCACGCCCAGACCCACGCGGTCGTGCTGCCGCACGTGCTCGCGTTCAACGCTCCGTCCGCACCCGAGGCGGAGGCGCGGATCGCTGCGGCCTTCGGGGCGTCGAGCGCCCTCGCGGGCCTGGCGGGGCTGCGTACGACGCTCTCGGCGCCGAAGGCGCTCAAGGACTACGGCATGCCCGAGGACGGCATCGCCAAGGCGGTCGCGCCGATCCTGGCCGCCATCCCCGACAACAACCCAACCCCGGTCACCGAGGAGAACCTGACCGCGCTGCTGACCGCGGCGTGGGCAGGAGAGGAGAGCTGATGAGCGACGTACCTGGCGTATCGCCGGAGCAGCAGGCGGTCGAGCAGACCCTTGTCGACACCGTCGTCGCGTCCTTCGACGCCTGCGAGGACCCCCGCCTGAAGGAGGTCATGGTCTCGCTGACGCGTCACCTGCACGCCTTCATCCGCGACGTACGCCTCACCGAGGACGAGTGGGGCGCGGCCATCGAGTTCCTGACCAAGGCCGGCCACATCACCGACGACGTACGCCAGGAGTTCATCCTCCTCTCCGACACCCTCGGCGCCTCGATGCAGACGATCAACATCAACAACCAGGCGTACGCCGACGCGACCGAGGCCACTGTGTTCGGGCCGTTCTTCGTGGAGGACTCCCCGGCGATCGAGCTGGGCGGGGACATGGCCTTCGGTGCTCCGGGCGAGCCGTGCTGGGTCACCGGGACGGTCACCGGAACCGACGGGAAACCGCTGGTCGGAGCCAAGATCGAGGTCTGGGAGGCGGACGAGGACGGGCTCTACGACGTCCAGCGCGATGCGGGCGCGAGGGCGGCACGGGCGCACCTGTTCACCGACGCCGAGGGCGGCTACCGGTTCTGGGGACTGACGCCCACGCCGTACCCGATCCCCGACGACGGCCCCGTCGGCAAGATGCTGGCCGCGGTCGGGCGCTCGCCGCTGCGAGCCTCGCACCTGCACTTCATGGTCACTCACGAGGGCTGCCGGACGCTGGTCACCCACATCTTCCCTGAGGGCGACCCGATCGGTTGGAAGGACACCGTCTTCGGGGTCAAGGAGTCGCTGATCAAGAGGTTCGAGCGGCAGGCCGCCGGGACGCCGACCCCCGACGGGCGGGACGTCGACGGCACCTGGTCGAAGGTGCGGTTCGACATCGTCCTCGCGCCCGCCGGCGCCTGATTCGTCCCTGGCGTGCTTCGGGCACAGGGGTGTTGCCCCGGCACGCCAGGGACCCCCTCACGGTGCCGGATGGACGATGTAGGTGAAGTCCTCGTGGACCAGGACGTTGCCGCCTGAGTCGGCGATCGTGAGGTGGTCGGTCACGCGGGAGTCGGGTGGATACGGGTTGTGGTAGACCGTTGCCTCGGTCCAGTTCACGCCCTCGGGAACGGTCAGGCCGTTCACGTCGAGCCCGCCCGGCGGCGCCGGATGGTCCAGCGTGATCCGGAGGGTTCCCCGCACCCAGCCGTCCGACCCCTCGGGCGTCAGGACCGGCTCGTTGACGGTGAACCGGTCGCCCGCCCGGAAGGCCCGGATCTCCGGTCGGACCTGCATCGTCCGGGCGGCACTCTTACCGTTCCGGGTAGCCCTGATCGTCACGTTGAACGCGGGCAGCGTCCCGACCGCCGGCGCCTTCGTGACCGCCGTGAACGACGCCGTACGCCGCCCGGCCAGGACCGTGAGCGTGCCCGGGACCGTCACCCAGGAAGAACTCGAGGTGAGGCTCACGGCCAGGGACGTCTTGGCGGCGCAGTCCAGCGTGACCGTCCCGGTGGCCCTCTGGCCGGCGTGGACGTACGTGGGCAACGCCACCGCGGCGGGCACCGGCGTCGGGTAGCACGGGGTGACCGTGCGGACGAGTGTCGCGCGGCGTACGACCTGCCGGTAGACCGCCTTGACCCTGCCGCTGCTGCGCACTGTCGTGGGTGAGGTCCGGACGGTGACGACCCGGGTGCTCCGGCCGCCGGCGACATAGACGTACGCCGGGACCCGGATGCCCGTGCTGGCCCACAGTTGCACCTTGGCGCGCCGGGGAGTCCGGCAGGTGAGCCTGATCGTGGCGGTCGTCGACGCGCCTCCGGCCACGGTGCTCTTGGCGAGGGTCAGCGACTTGAGCGCCGGCCGGCAGGCCGCCTCCGCTGGCGGTGCCGTCATCGCGGCGGGCACGTTGAGGACCGCGACGGTCAGCGCGATGCCGAGGACGAGTCGGGCGAGACGGCGGGACATCTTCGGAACGTAGCGGGACCGCCGGTACGTGCTGCTCGCACGTGCCGGCGGTCCCTCAGATCAGGTAGCTCTCTCTTGGTCGCCTAGTCCTGGGCGGCGGCGTCGGCCGAAGCGAAGTCGACCTGGAGTGATTCCAGGATCGAGGCGATGGTCTGCTCCGTAGGCGCCTTCTCGATCCCGGCCTCGTGGAGGATCCCGGCGCCGTCCTCGTACTCGAGCAGGGCGAGCAGGATGTGCTCGGTGCCGACGTAGGAGTGCTCGAGCCGCAGGGCCTCGCGGAAGGTCAGCTCGAGCACCTTCTTGGCGTCGGCGGTGAACGGGATCATCTCGCCGACCTCGCCGTAGGGCTCAGGGGTCGCGGCGGTCGCCGCGGCGCGCACGGCGTCGAGGGTCACGTCCTGCGCCCTGATCGCATGGCCCGCGACGCCCTCCGGCTCGGCGAGGAGACCCAGCACGAGGTGAGGTACGCCGGTCTCCGCGTTCGCGGCCTTCCGAGCCTCACCCTGGGCGGCGACGACCACCGTGCGGGCGCGCGGGGTGAACTTCGCGAACCCGGCGTTCGGGTCGAGCGACTGGTCGCCGGCCTTGGGGACGTACTTCTTCTGGGCCGCCTGCTTCGTCACCCCCATCCGGGTGCCGATCTCGGTCCAGGAGGCGCCGGAGCGGCGAGCCTGGTCGACGAAGTGCCCGATCAGATGGTCGGCCACCTCGCCCAGGTGCTCGCCGACCACCATCGCGTCGGCCAGCTGGTCCAGGGGCTCGGTCCGAGCCTTCTTGATCGAGTCGATCAGGGTGTCGAGGCGTACGGCCTTGAGGGCAGGGTCTGCATCGCGGGGAGTCGTCATGCGTCAACCATAGGTTGACGCTGGCGCTGCGTCAACCTATGGTTGACGACGCTAGTTGCTGAGGACGACTTCGTGCGTCTGGCTCCCTCGTCCGATCGAGACGGTGATGCGCACGGTCGTGCCTGCTGCGCTCGGGTCGCTGCTGACCGCAGGAACGGTGATGAACCGGGACCCGGCAGGGATCTCGACTGACGCTGGGAACGCGAGGAGGTCGGGACGGTCTGTGGCGATGTCGACGATGGTGCCGGCCGATGCCCGGCCGGTCATCCAGATCTCCAGTTCATGCTGGCCCGTCGTCGCGTTTCTCGGGTAGAAGAACGACCAGAGTCCAGGTTTCACGGCGATCGTTCGCGAGGTGCTGAGACCGATGGGTCCAGCCTGGATCTCGACGGCCAGCTCACCGATGCACCTGGAGTAGTAGCAGGCCCCTCCTCCGATGGCTTTTAGCGCGAACGTTCCGGTGGTCGATCCCTTGGGGACTTCGACAAACCGCGGGGCGGACAGTACGTAGGAGTTCGAGGAGTGCAGCGGAATGAGGAGGTTCGTCGGTGCGATGCAGCCGAGTGTGACCTTGGTCTGGTAGGCGAGAGGGTCGTAGAAGTCGTTCGTGACGAAGACGTCCTCAGGTACATCGATGGCCTGCGGTCGACATTCGTCGGGGATCGCTGCGCCAACCGTGACCGAGGTCGACGTCGTCGCGCCCCGAAGCTCTGCTCGAACGCTGCCGGTCCCGGCACCGGTGCCGTCGATATGGAAGGTGGCGCTGGTCGCTCCGGCGGGCACGGTGACCGTCGCGGGCACCGCCACGCCGGTCCCGGTGAGATGGATCGTCTCGCTCTGCGCTGAGGGTCCCACCAGCTTGACCGTTGCTGTCGCCGGTCGTCCGGTGATCACCGGCGTCGGCACCCGCAGCTCCGACGGGGCGGGGTGGACGGCATAGGACGCGTCCTGGCGGACGAGGATGCCCGACGACTCTCCGTTCTCGATCACAAGCGTTCCGTTGATCAGCGAGTCTGCTGGGTAGGGGTTCGCGTAGACAGCCACGCGGGCGGTCATGGAACCGGCGGAGACGTACGAGCGCCGGCCTCGGAACTCGACGGTCGCGCCGTCGGGGCCGGCGGGATGGTCCAGGGTCACGCGGAGCTCGCCGCGCACCTCGCCGTCGGTGCCGCTGGGTGCCAGTGTCGGTTCGTGGACCGTGTAGCTGTCGCCTGCCCGGAATGCCCGCGCCGTGGTCAGCTGGGTCGTCACCGTCCGTCCGGCGAAGGACGCTTTGACGATCACACGCTCGTCGTAGGTCAAGACGTTCGTCTGCGCGGTGATCACTGCGGACGACCGCCCGGCCGGAATGGTCACCTTGGAAGGCAGGCTCAGCGAGTTGCTCTGGACGGGAGCTCCGTCGATGTAGTCCGTCGCGGCGATCAGCGAGACCACCGTCTCCGTCGTTGCCGGTCCGCTGAGTCCGACGGTCACGTCGACCGCGTTGCTGTCGGCCGCCTGTGCGGCCGAGACTGTGCGGAGTCCGGGGCGGACCTGGATCGCTCGCGAGACCGTCTTCTGGCCGCGTGTAGCTCTGATCGTCGCGTTGTAGGCCGCCTGCGAGCCGGTCACTGGGAGCTTCGTAGCCAGTGTGAACGACGCAGTGCGCTTCCCCGCTGGGACCGTGATCGTTGCCGGCACCGTGACACCCGAGTTGCTCGAGGTGAGGCTCACCCCGAGCGACGTCTTGGCGTAGTAGTCGAGCGTGACGGTGCCCGTGGTCGAGCCGCCGGCATAGACGTATGCGGGGATCGAGACCGAAGACGGAACGGCCGTCGGATAACAGGGTGTGATGGTCCGCGTAAGGCTCCGTCTGATGACACGGAGCCGGTACGTCGCCTTGACCGTGCCAGCCACTCGCCTGGTCGTTGGGCTGGTTCTGACGGTCACCTTCCGCGTGCTCGTGCCCCTGGCGACATACACGTAGTCGGGCACTCTGATCCCGGTAGCGGCCGCCAGGCGAACCTTCTGCCGTGTCGAGACCCGGCAACTGAGCTTGATCGTCGCGGTCGTCGACTGTCCGCCGGTCAACGTTGACCTTGCGAGTGTGAACGACGACAGCGTCGGGCGGCATGCCGCCTGGGCAGAGGGTGTTGTGACGGTGGCAGGAACGACGACAGATGCGATCAGCACTGCGCCGGCGAGCAGTCTCGCGACTGTGCGCGACATGAAAATGGAACCTCGCGGGGAAGAGCGCCACCCCGGAGTCGGCGCAAGATCGAACAGGCGTCGCGGAGCCTAGCGGATGCAGATCGCCCGCGTCCTGCGATTGTTAATGACCCAACCAGACGACAGAGGGCCGGCCACTCCACGATCCAATATTCGGGAATTCCGAGCGCCGCATACTCACCGACCTTTCGCACCCGATCGGTACGTTCGCTTCCGCTGCCCGGCGAGACCACCTCGACAACGAGCAAGACGTCGAGTCCCGGAAGCATCTTCGGCACTTCGTCCACGATCACCGATCGCGCGACATCACGAGGAACAATGAGGACGTCAGGCTTCCGTACACCCGAAGGGGTGCTGATCTCCCACTCACCGCCGTCGAAAACCACGAGGGAGTCGTTGGGCAGTGCGCCTCGCACCGTTTGAGCCAGCCGGTGCGCGATCCAGTTGTGCCGAGCCCCCGCAGCCACCTCGACCAACCACCCGTCCTCGAGTTCGAACCCTTTACCGTCCTCCGACAGGTCGTGCAGATCGAGCACGGTGTAAGGGCCGAAGCCGCTGTCACCGACAGCGCGATCAACCGCCATCTCGCCTCCCGATCTGGGCTCTTCCATCCTCCATCTGCCTGTCCGCCCAACTGGACACGCCACGATGTGATCAGTCTAATCACCAGGGTCCGGGGATAGGCACCATCGTCTGAGCCGCGTGTGCGTTCAGCGAACCAGCGCACACATTTCCACCGATAGTGCCACCGAAACGGCGAAGGGCCTGCGCCATCGAGCATCGGCGCAGGCCCTTCCCGTCGAGTCGTCCTAGACGATGGCCGCGATGCGGTCGCCGATTTCCACGGTGGAGGCGGTGCCGGTGCGCGAGGCCAGGTCCTTGGCGACGGCGGATTCGATGCGGGCCGCGCCCTCGGCGTTGCCGAGGTGGTTGAGCAGCAACGAGACCGACAGTATGGCGGCGGTCGGATCGGCCTTGGACTGACCCGCGATGTCGGGAGCACTGCCGTGGACCGGCTCGAACATCGACGGATTCACGCCCGAGGCGTCGATGTTGCCCGACGCGGCCAGACCGATGCCACCGCTCACGGCGGCGGCGAGGTCGGTGATGATGTCGCCGAACAGGTTGTCGGTGACGATCACGTCGAAGCGGCCCGGGTCGGTCACCATGTGGATGGTGGCGGCGTCGATGTGCTGGTACGCCGTGGTCACCTCGGGGAATTCGACGGCGACCTCGTCGACGGTGCGCTGCCACAGCGAGCCGGCGAAGGCGAGCACATTGTTCTTGTGCACCAGGGTGAGGTGCTTGCGGCGGGCCTGCGCGGCGGCGAAGGCGTAGCGCACCACGCGCTCGATGCCGAAGCGGGTGTTGTTGGAGACCTCCGTCGCCACCTCGTGGGGGGTGCCGACGCGGATCGCGCCGCCGGTGCCGGTGTACGGCCCCTCGGTACCCTCACGCACAACCACGAAGTCGATGTCCGGGTTGCCCGACAGCGGGCTGGTGACGCCCGCGTGCAGCTTCGACGGACGCAGGTTCACGTGGTGATCCAGCGCGAAACGGGTCTTGAGCAGCAGCCCACGCCTCGACCATCGACTACGTGCTGGCTCGCGGGATCGCGCGGTTCGCCACCGGCAACCAGCGCGCCTTCGGGCTCGAGTCCGACCATCACGCGG
>NZ_JBEZZS010000026.1:0-81394 GCF_040639295.1 Nocardioides sp. NPDC023903
CTCTGGGTGCTGTGGACCGACTACTTCAAGCCCCCGCACTTCGAGGCCTACCCCCAGCTCCACACCCTCGTCAACGAGGCCACCAAGCTGGCCGGAGCCTCCGGCACCAAGGGCACCCTCGACCTCGAGGTCGCCGACAAGCTCCTCGCCAAGATCGACGAGATCGCCGAGATCTTCTGGGCGACGAAGAAGGCCTGAGCCTTCTCTAGATCAGCCCGTACGCCACAGCCGCTCCGTTCCCGGAGCGGCTGTGGTGCGTTAACGGCGCGGCGAGAGAGGTCTCGTTGCATAATCGTCGGGACTCCCACAGAAGGACTGACAAACCCAGATGCCCCAGGTCGAGCTGCGCCTTCCCGCAGAAGGTGCTTACGTCTCCGTGCTGCGTACGACGACCGCCGCGCTCGCCGCGCGCCTCGACTTCACGCTCGAGGAAATCGAGGACCTGCGGATGGCGGTCAGCGAGGCGGCGGCGATCTGTCTGGAGTGCGCCGCGGAGGCCGCCGACCTGGACGTCGTCTTCGACCTGGGCGAGGACACCATCGGGGTCACCGTGACCACGACCTGCGATGCCGTGGCGGAGATCGACGAGCAGAGCTTCGCCTGGCAGGTGCTCACCACCCTGGCCAGGGAGGTCACCGCCACCCCGGACGGTGATCAGCTCAGGATCTCCCTGGTCGCGGGAGCGACCCCGCTTGGAGCCGCGCGCTGACATGGCGCAGGAGACGATTCGGTCGTCGAGGTCCAGGAGCTCCAGCGAGGTGGATGACGCCCGCGCACGCTCCCGCGAGCTCTTCAGGACCCTCGCCGGGCCAGACCTGACCGACCCAGAACGGACCCGCGTTCGCGACGAGCTGGTCCACCTCAACATGGCGCTGGTCGAATACTGCGCCTCCCAGTTCTACGGCCGCGGCGAGCCGCACGAGGACCTCGTCCAGGTCGGCGTCGTCGGCCTCCTCAACGCCGTGGACCGCTATGACCTCTCCCGCGACGTGGAGTTCTCGACGTACGCCGTGCCCACGATCCTCGGCGAGATCAAGCGCTACTTCCGCGACAGCCGGTGGGCCGTCAGCGTCCCGCGCCGCCTTCGCGACCTGCAGCAGAACCTCCGCGACGCCACCGCAGAGCTCTCCCAGGAGCTCGGCCGCTCCCCCACGGCCCGCGACCTCGCCACCCGGCTCGGGGTCAGCCTGGAGACCGTCATCGAGGGCCTGGAGTCCAGCAATGCGTACGCAGCGTTGTCCCTCGACTCCGAGAGCGACGAGACCTCACCGATGCTCGACTCGCTGACCGCCCACGACCTGCGCCTGGACGACGTCGAGGTGCGGGAGTCGATCAAGCCGGTGCTCGACAGCCTCTCCGCCCACGAGAAGCAGGTGCTGATGCTGAAGTTCTTCCGCAACAAGACTCAGACCGAGATCGCCGCCGAGCTCGGGGTCTCCCAGATGCAGGTCTCCCGGCTGCTCAACCGCTCGCTCGCCCAGCTCCGCAAGGCGCTGGAGGAGGACTAGGGCGCGTCGTCGGGCGACACGCCCGGGCGCTCCTCGAGCGCGGCGATGCTCGGCGGCGCGAAGATGCCGACGAGGGCGACGACCGCGACCAGCGCCAGTCCACCCGCGATCGCGAGGTCGTCGCGCAGGTTCCAGGCCAGGCCGAGCACGATCAGCTGGACGAGCACCAGCGGCGCCCGCGCCCACGACTCCAGCCGCCAGAACATGGCGGCACACCAGCCGATGCCGGCGGCGCAGAGCAGGAAGAACAGGCCGCCCGCGATCGCGGTCGTGAGCGATGCGGCGCCGGGGATGCGTACGAACTCCAGCGCTCCCCAGATCAGCATCGCTGCGGTCTCGACGCCTGCGGCGAGCACGGTCAGCAGGAGGGTCCAGGGGCGATGCGGCGCGGTCACCTCAGCAGCCTAGAACCCTCGCCAAGCGTCAGAAAATCCGCAGTAGCATACACCACCGGATTTGCGGGTAACTCACCGCGTTACCGAATTGTCTAGCCCCAGGAAGACTGAGTGTTACGGTCCGGTGACGAACCAGACACTGGTTAGGGGTTGTTTCGGCGTCCATTTCTTGGAACTCTAGAGACCAGCACGCACGTGAAGACATTCACACATCCCCGCCACGTGCCGACTCGCAGGGTCTCGAACCACCAGGGCCTTGCCCATCCTACGTCAGAAAGAGGGTCTACCCAGCCATGGATTGGCGCCACCGTTCGGCTTGTCTCGATGAAGACCCGGAACTGTTCTTCCCCATCGGAAACACCGGTCCGGCCATCCTCCAGATCGAGGAAGCCAAGCAGGTCTGCCGGCGTTGCGACGTCCGGGAGCAGTGTCTTCAGTGGGCTCTTGAGGCCGGTCAGGACCACGGCGTGTGGGGTGGACTTAGCGAGGACGAGCGTCGTGCGCTGAAGCGCCGCAACGCCCGCTCCCGTGTCCGCACCGCCGTCTGACCAAGCCCTAGAGGCCATCAACCCCTAGCGATCCACCTAGAGCTCCAACGGCAGCTCGACAGCAGCTCTCGCCCCATGGCCAGTAGGCCGGGGCCCCAACGATAGCCGGCCCCCGAGCTCGCCTTCGACGAGAGTCTTCACGATCGACAACCCAAGGTTTGTCGATGTGTCGAGACTGAACCCGTCGGGTAGTCCATGACCGTCGTCCTCGATGGTCACCCGGAGATGCCCGGCGGGTTGCTGTCGTACGGACATCACGATCTTGCCCGTCTCGGCATCGCCAGGGCCGCTGCCGCGGTAGCCGTGCTCGACTGCGTTCTGCAGCAGCTCGGTGACGACCATCGCCATCGGCGTGGCCACCTCCGAGGGCAGCGATCCGAACGAGCCCTCACGGCGCACCCGCACCGGGACGCCGACCGAGGTGACCTCCCCGACCATCAACGCGAGCCGGTCGGCGATCTCGTCGAACTCGACGGTCTCCTCGACGGCCTGCTGGGAGAGGATCTCGTGGACCAGTGCGATGGATCCGACACGCCGTACGGCCTCGTTCAGCGCATCTTGGGCGACACCGGAGTCGACCCGGCGGGACTGCATCCGGAGCAACGCGGCCACGGTTTGTAGGTTGTTCTTCACTCGATGGTGGATCTCGCGGATCGTCGCGTCCTTGGTGACGAGCTCACGATCGCGTCGGCGCAGGTCGGTGACGTCGCGCAGCAGCACCAGCGCACCGATCGCCTCGCCACGCGGCCGCAGCGGGATCGAGCGCATGATGATCGCCATCACCCCGGTGTCGATCTCGGTGTCGCGGTGGGCCCGCCCGCCGAGGACAGCGCTCAGCGTCTCCTCGTCGGGGCGCTTGCGCGGCGGCACCAGGGCCCGGGTCATCCCGGCCAGGGACTGGCCCGCGAGGTCGCCGGAGAGCCCCAGCCGGCGGAAGACCGAGAGCGCGTTGGGGCTGGCGTAGTCGACGACACCGTCGGCGTCCACTCGGACGAACCCGTCCCCGACGCGAGGGGTGTCGGTGTGGTCGCTGCGCTGCCCCACCGCGGGGAAGTAGCCGTTGGCGACCATCTGGGTCAGATCGGCGGCGGTCTGCAGGTAGGACAGCTCGAGCTTGGAGGGCGTGCGTACGCCGAGCAGGTTGGTGTTGCGGCTCAGCACCGCGATGATGCGGCCGGCGCGGCGTACGGGGATGGTCTCGACCCGCACCGGGAGGTCATCGCGCCACTCCGGGTCACCCTCACGAACGAGCCGGCCGGCGTCGACGGCGTCGTCCAGGGTGGCGTGACGTCCCTTCGGCACGAACATGCCGACGATGTCGTCCACATAGGCCGTCGGACCGGTCGTGGGACGCATCTGACCGGCCGCCCAGAAGCCGTTCCCGGACTTGTCCGGCAACCACAGCACCAGGTCGGCGAAGGAGAGATCGGCCAGGATCTGCCAGTCGGCCATGAGCAGCTGAAGCCAGCCGACGTCCTCGTTGTCGAGGTCGGTGTGGCTCTGGGCAAGCTCACTCAGGGTGGGCACGCGGACAGCGTAGATGTAGACCTTGGTAGGGCATTGCGCGGGTCGGTGGTCGGCGCGTGGCCGGGTTTGGCAGGATGTTCCCCATGTCGGAGGCGTACTGGCGGGAGGTTCACTCGACCGGTCTCGCCGTACCCACGGACCGGCCCCTCGGTGACCTCACCATCGAGCTCACCCGGATGCTCGGTGATCCAGACCCGGACGTACGCAGCGGACTGGCCGTGCCGGCCCTGTCGACGTGGATCCAGCGCGGTGTCTACGACGACCTGCTGGGAGGTCTGGGCGACGGGATGGCCGCCGGCCTCGTGGTCGGGCTGGGTGACTCCGGCAACAACGGCGTCTTCCGCCGGGCCTCCTCGGTCGAGGCCCTGGCCCAGTGCATCGCCCGCGACAACGCCCGCTCGCTGGTGCGGGCCGAGAAGGTGCTGGAGTGGGGCGACCGGATCGCCACCTGGCTGCTGCGCGAGCGAGACCTGCGCGCCTTCGTTCCGGAGCGTGGCTGGGCGCACGCTGTCGCCCGCGGCGCCGACGCGCTGGGCACCCTGGCCTCCTCCGCCCACCTCGGCAAGCCCGAGCTGACGGTGATCCTCGACGTGGTCGCCGACCGGGTCCTCGCCCGCGGAGACACCATCTACGCTCACGGCGAGCCCGACCGGTTGGCGGCCGCCACGATGTCCGTGCTTCGCCGCAACCTGGTCCCGCTCAACATCATGGAGCCGTGGATCAACCGGATCGTCACCGTCGCCACCGCCACCCCGGAGACGCCCGACCGCGACCCGTTCCTGCTCACCGGCAACGCCGAGGCGTTCCTGCGGGCCCTCTACATCCAGCTCGCGCTCAGCAACGACATCCCGCAGATCCGCGGCGACCTGCTGCTGGTCGTCGTCGCCGCGCTGAAGAAGTCGAACGCGACGTACCTGACCTGAATTCGCCCTCCCGCACCTGGGTTTGAGAGACTGTGCCGAGGCCCCTCGGGGTCCACGTACCCCAATGGAGGAGATCATCATGGGCAAGACTGGCCGCAAGCGCCGCGCGCGCCGCAAGAAGGGCGCGAACCACGGCAAGCGCCCCAACAGCTGAACACAGCTGTAAATGACGTGAGAGCCCCAGCCGATTCGGCTGGGGCTCTCGTCGCGTCTGGGTCTGTTTGAGGACTCGGCGCCGGGTCAGGACCTCGTGCGGAGCTCCTGGATCTGGACCATGATCTTCGCGCGCAGGTCGCCCGGGGCGACCTCGGTGCACGAGCGCGCCACGACCGCCTTGACGATGCGCTGCTGGTCGTACGTCTCCAGGCAGGGGTTGCAGCTCTGCAGGTGATGCTTGACCTGGTCGGCATCCGCCGCGGTGAGCTCGTTGTCGATCAGGAAGACGATCTGCTCGAGGAAGTCCGCGCAGTCGGTCGGTGACGCGTCATGTTTGTGGGCACTCATGACGCACCTCCACGAGCGCCGGTGAGGTCGTTGGTGCGGACGTAGTCCGAGAGAAGATCGCGCAGCTGGCGCCGGCCGCGGTGCAGCCGCGACATCACGGTGCCGATCGGGGTTTCCATGATCTCGGCGATCTCCTTGTAGGCGAATCCCTCGACGTCGGCGAGGTAGACAGCGAGCCGGAACTCCTCTGGGAGGCGCTGCAGCGCGTCCTTCACCTGAGAGTCGGGCAGGTGCTCGAGCGCCTCCATCTCCGCGGATTTCAGACCGGTCGAGCTGTGCGACTCGGCCCGCGCCAGCTGCCAGTCCTCGACGTCCTCGGACATCGACTGCTGCGGCTGGCGCTGCTTCTTGCGGTAGGTGTTGATGAAGGTGTTCGTGAGGATGCGGTAGAGCCAGGCCTTCAGGTTGGTGCCGGGCTTGAACTGGTGGAAGGAGGAGTAGGCCTTGGCGAACGTCTCCTGCACCAGGTCTTCCGCATCGGACGGGTTGCGGGTCATCCGCATCGCCGCCGAGTAGAGCTGGTCGAGGAAGGGCAGCGCGTCCCGCTCGAAGCGCAGCGCGCGCTCCTCGGGAGTCTCGGTGGCCAGGTCGACGACCTCATCGTTGTTGTCGCTCATCACGTCCCAGGGTACGCGCGCGACCATCGGGGCGCTCATCGGCGACATATTCGCCACCGGGCGTTCGAGCAGAATGGTCATGTTGCGTGAACGCCGCGACGGCCGCCAAACATTCCCTGCTGTCCGAGGACCCGGCCGACCGCTGCGTCAGGACGTCTGCAGGACGAACAGGCTCCACGAGGCCGGTGGCAGCTCGGCCTCGAGCGCGCCACCCACGACCTTCGCCGAGTCGTACGCCTTCGGCACCACCCGGTCGGGATCCTCCATGCTGTTCACCGCGAACAGGTCCTCGTCGGCCAGGACCGTCGCCTCGACCAGGTCCACGCCGCCGAAGTGGCGCAGATCGGTGGAGAAGGCCACTGAATCCGACGCGTGCCGGTTGACGACGAACACCGCCACGCGGCCGTTCTCCGGATCGTAGGTCGCCACGGAGTCGAGGACGGAGACGTCGCCGTGCTTGGCGGTCGCCATCGTCGGAGCGACCACCCGCGGCTCGAGCACCTCTCCCTGCGCGAACCGGGCGGTCAGCGCGAACGGGTGGAAGATCGACTGCCGCCATGCCGGCCCGCCCGGCTCGCACCTGATCGAGCCGATGGTGTTGACCAGCTGGGCCTGGCAGGCGGCGGTCACCCGGTCGCTGTGCTTGAGCAGCGTGATGAGCAGAGAACCGACGACGACGGCGTCGAGCACCGTGTAGGCGTCCTCGCTGAGCCGAGGGGCGGAGGTCCACTCCTTCGACGTGCCCTCCTGCTGGAACTTCTTCAGGTACCAGACGTTCCACTCGTCGAAGGAGATGTTGATCCGCTTCGGCGAGGCGAGCTTCGCCCCGACGTGGTCAGCGGTCGCGACGACCTCCCGGATGAAGAGGTCCATGTCGACCGACGAGGCGAGGAAGCTGGCGACGTCGTCGCCCTCGAGCTCGTAGTAGGCGTGCGCCGAGACGAAGTCGACGACGTCGTAGGTGTGCTCGAGCACCGTCGCCTCCCACGCACCGAAGGTCGGCATCGAGCGGCCCGAGCTGCCGCAGGCGACCAGCTCGAGGTCGGCGTCGTACTGGCGCATGCCACCAGCCACCTCCTTGGCCAGACGCCCGTACTCCTCGGCCGTCTTGTGGCCCAGCTGCCAGGGACCGTCCATCTCGTTGCCGAGACACCACATCCGGATGTCGTGCGGCTTCACGGCGCCGTGCGCGACACGACGGTCGGACAGCTCGGTTCCGCCGGGGTGGTTGGCGTACTCCAACAGCTCGATCGCCTCCTGCAGGCCGCGCGTCCCAAGGTTCACCGCCATGATGGGCTCGATGCCGGCTTTCCTCGCCCAGGTCATGAACTCGTTGAGACCGAACGCGTTGGTCTCGATGGTCCGCCACGCAGGGTCGAGGCGGGTCGGCCGCTGGTCGCGCGGCCCCACTCCGTCCTCCCACTTGTAGCCGGAGACGAAGTTGCCCCCGGGGTAGCGAACAGCGGTCACCCCGAGCTCGCGTACGAGATCCAGTACGTCACCTCGCAGGCCGTCGCCGTCCGCCGTCGGGTGCTCCGGCTCGAAGATGCCGCCGTAGACGCAGCGCCCCATGTGCTCCACGAACGACCCGAAGATCCTCCTGTTGACGGGGGCGACGGTGAACGCCGGATCGATCGTCAGCTTGCCGTTCTCCATGGGTTCCTCTCTGGTCCGGGCAGCGGCGTCCCGGGCGCCGGCGACCGCTGGCGCCCGGGATCGATGCCATCTACTTGAGCTCGTTCTCCAGATCGGCCTGCGCCTGGTCCAGCGCCTCCTTGGCCGGGACGCCGTCCCCGAAGATCTGGTTGTACGTACTGGTCGTGAACACCTCGTCGACCTTGGGCAGGTTCGGGTCCTCGAAGGACTCGAAGTGGCCGATGTCGCCCTTGACCTCGTTGAGCACGTCGAAGAGATTGGTCCGGAAGTACTTGTTGAACTTGTTCTCCGGGTTGTGGGTGACCTCCTTGTCCTCCCACACCGACATGTTCACCGGGTCGAAGCCGAGCTCCTCCCAGACGGCGACGTTGGCCTCCGGCGACAGCTTCGCGAAGGCGAGCCACTCCGTGGCGAACTCCTTGTCCGGGGAGCTGTCGATCACCGCGGTGCCGGTGCCGCCGCCACCGATCGTGGCGACCTCACCACCCTCGATGACCGGCGCCGGTGCGATCGCGACGTCGCCGGCCAGGTCGGGCATGTAGTCGACGAAACGGGAGGTGTACCAGGCCGGGTAGACGATGGCCGCGTAGTCGCCGTTGTTGATGGGACCGAAGGCCTCCTCGATGTCCGGGCTGCCACCCGGGATGGTCGAGATCGCTCCGGCCTTCTGCATCTCCTGCAGCAGCTCGATCGCCTCTACGACCTCCGGGCTGTTCACGGTGACGTTGCCGTCCTCGTCGAACAGGTTGCCGCCGAGCTGCGCCATGACCAGCGGCTGCACGATGTTGGTGTCGGTGCTGGCGACGCCGAACGCCTTGCCGGTCGCCTTGTTGTACTTGGCGCCGGCCGCCTTGAAGTCGTCCCAGGTCTCGATGGTCTTGTAGTCGACACCGGCCTTCTCCATCAACGGGACGTTGTAGAAGGCCACCTGAGCCCCGACGTGGGTCGGAAAGCCGAGCTGCTTCCCCTCCCGGGCATACAGGTCCATCCGGGCCTGCACGATGTCGTCCTTGTACGGCTCGGCGGCCTCGGAGAGGTCCGCCAGCGGCGTACGCCCGTCCTCGGTGACGAAGTTGGAGAACTTGTTCACCTCGATGTCCACGACGTCCGGGAGCCCCTTGCCGGAGTTCACCGCCAGCTGGAGCTTGTTGTGCATCTCGTCGTACGGGAAGACCGTGACGTCGAGCTTGATCTCCTTGTCGGGGTTCTTCTCGTTCCACTCCTCGGCCATCGCCTCGTAGTAGGTGCCGTGCAGCTCGGCGAACACCCACATGTCGATGCTGGTGCGGCCCTGGGCGTCAGGTCCGCCTTCGTCCTCGGAGCCGCCGCAGGCGCTCAGCGCGAGCGTCGCGGCGAGTCCTGCGGCGAGGAGCGAGGTCAATCTCCGCGTTGTCGTCATTGGTTCTCTCCATCTGTGAGGTTGTGCAAGGGGTCACCCCTTGAGCGCCCCGGCCGTCATCCCAGCGACGAAGAACCGCTGGAACAGCAGGAAGAGCAGCAGGACGGGAAGGAGCGAGAACAAAGATCCGATGATGAGAAGCTCGTAGTTGTTCTCATGCGGGGTGAGCAGGGTGTTGAGCCCGATCGGGAGGGTGAACTTCGACTCCGAACGCAGCACCAGCAGCGGCCAGAGGAAGTTGTTCCAGATGATCATCCCGTTGAGGATGGCCATCGCCGCGAACGCCGGTTTCGCCACCGGCACCACGATCTTGAAGAAGATGCCGAACTCCGTGGCGCCGTCCATACGGCCCGCCTCGAGCAGATCCTTGGGGATGCCGAGGAAGTACTGCCGGAAGTAGAAGATCGTCACCGAAGCGGCCAGGAACGGCAGCACGATCACCGAGTAGGAGTCGGCCAGGCCGACGTCGTTCACCAGCACGTACAGCGGCAGCATCATGATCTCGAACGGCACGGCCATGAGCAGCAGCACGGCGATGAACAGCGCGGTCTTGCCCTTGAAGTCGTAGACCGCGAAGCCGTACGCCACGAACGAGCTGACCAGCAGCGTCCCGGCCACCTGCGCGACGGTGAGCAGGATCGAGTTGGCGAACCAGCGGAAGTACGGCCCGGAGTCGGTGAAGAGCATCACGTAGTTGTCCAGCGACAGCGAGCCGAGGTCGATGTCGAAGGAGAGTCCCCGCCGGATGACGTCGTTGCCATCCTGGAACGTCGCCACGAACATGATCAGCAGCGGCGCGAGCACGACAAGGGTCAGCACCAGCAGGACGATCGTCATCAGGAGCGCGGTCTGGACCGAGCCGTGGATCCAGTACGGCAGCTGGACCCTGGTACGCGTTGCCGGCTCGCCGCTCATCGCGCGCTCTCCTTCTTGAAGGTTCCGCTGAGCGTGAGGAACGTCAGGTTGATGGTCATGATGACCACGAGGAGCACGACACCGACCGCGGAGGCGAAGCCCAGGTCGTTCTGCTCGATCCCCCGCCGGTAGAGGTAGCCGATCACCGTCAGGCCCTGGTCGTTGGGCGAGGCGTTGCCGCGGTAGAGCATGAAGCTCTCGAGGAACATCGCCAGACCGCCGTACACGCTGATGGTCGTGACGTAGACGATGGTCGGCGTCAGGTTGGGCAGGGTGATGTGAAAGAACTGCTGCAGCTTGCTGGCCCCGTCGATGGTCGCGGCCTCGTAGTACTCCTCCGGGATGGCCTGCATGCCGGCGAGGAAGTAGAGGATGTTGACGCCGGTCCAGCGCCACATCGCCAGCGCCAGCAGGGCGATCAGCCCGCCGGTGTCGATGCGAAGCCACCGGACCGGCTCGAGGCCGAACACCCCGACGATCTGGTTCATCAGTCCGGTGCCGGTCTCGGCGAACATCAGCCGAAAGATGATCCCGGCGACGACGACGGACGTCAGCGCCGGAACGAACATCGAGGCCTTGAAGACCGCCTTGACGCGGTCACTGCCGATCTTGGAGTTGATGGCCGCGGCCAGCACGAGCGGGATCGGGATCAGGAGCGCGATGGTCAGCACCATGTAGCGGGCGCTGTTGAACATCGCCTTCCAGAAGAGCCGGTCCTCCCAGAGCCGCTGGTAGTTGTCCAGACCGATGAAGGCGGACTGTCCGAACACCACCTCCTGGGTGCTCAGCAGGAAGGTACGAACGAGCGGGACCATCCAGAAGGCGAGCAGCGTGATCACGAACGGCGCGATGAAGAGGTAGGGCGCCGCCCTCTGCGAGTACAGCAGCCGCCGGAGAACGACCATGAAGACTCCTCTTCGCTGAGGTATCCCACGCGTGGGGACACCGCGGGTTTACGACGATGCACGCCTCTCACCAGCGGATTTACTACGTGGTAATCAGCGCATATCCTTGTCCTGCGCCCAGACGCTGTCAAGACCCGAACGTGACATTCGCCACACAGAGCGTCCGAAAGCGCAGGCGGCGTCGAGGGAAAAAGGCGATGTAGGCTGCCCCTGAACCGGGGGCACGAGGGAACACGAGGCGACGATGGCTGTCACGATGCGCGAAGTCGCGGCCATTGCCCGTGTCTCGCCCAAGACCGTGTCCAACGTGGTGAACGACCACCCGAACGTGCACCCGGACACGCGTGCCCGCGTGCAGCAGGCGATCGCCGAGCTGGGCTACCGGCCGAACCATTCCGCGCGCGGCCTGCGTTCCGGCCGCACCGGCGTCATCGGCCTGGCGGTGCCGGAGCTGAGGCAGGCCTACTTCGCGGAGCTGGCCGATGCGGTCATCGCGGCGGCGGCCAAGCGCGGACTGAGCGTCATCGTCGGACAGCTCGGAGGCGACCGCGAGCACGAGATCGAGCTCCTCACCCACGGGCTCCCCCAGACCGACGGCCTGCTCTTCAGCCCCGAGCGGCTCGGCACCGAGGACCGCGACCTGTTGGCGTACGTCGACTTCCCGCTGGTCATGCTGGGAGAGTGGATCTTCGGCGGACCCACCGACCACGTGACGATGCACAACATCAGCGCGGCCCGCGCAGCCGTCGAGCACCTGATCTCACTGGGGCGCCAGCGGATCGCCGTCATCGGCGCCCATCCGGACGACGAGACCCGGGTGATGGGGCCCTCGAACCTGAGGATCCAGGGCTACCGGGAAGCTCTGGCGGCTGCCGGTATCGAGCACGATCCCCGACTCGAGCGCGTCGTCGCGCCCTGGCATCCGGAGGACGGCGCCGACGCGGCCCGGCAGCTGATCGCGTCCGGGTTGGAGTTCGACGCCATCTTCACCCTGACCGACTCGCTCGGGCTGGGTGCGCTTCGGGCTCTCGGCGAAGCCGGGCGCGTCGTGCCCGACGATGTGGCCGTGATCGGCTTCGACAACATCACCATCAGCAACCTCACCGTCCCCTCGCTCTCCAGCATCGATCCCGGCCGTGCGGAGATCGCGGAGACGGCGGTCAGCATGCTCGTCGAGCGCATCGAGTGGGGCGCGGGCTCATCGCGGCCGGCACGGCTGCACAAGGCCGCCTTCGACGTCATCGTGCGGGAGTCGTCCGGCGGCACCGCCTCCGGAACACCGGAGACCTCTTCGCGGAAGTCTGGCGCGACGGCTCAGACACTCAACGGTTGAGCCACCCGAAGGGCTCCTTCCCGACCTCCACCCGATTGACGAGCCGTCCGACCTCCGCGACCTCGATCTCCACCACGTCGCCGGACTGAAGACTGAAGTCCATGTCGGGGACGATCCCGGTGCCCGTGGCCAACGCCGCACCATCAGGAAAGTCGTTGGCGGCGAACAGGTGGTCGACGAGCTGCTGGATCGGACGTACGAGCTGGTTGGACGATGTCCTTGCCGCGACCACCTCCTGGTCACGCCGGCGGACCACCAGGCTGATGGCCAGGCCGGTGGCGTCGGGGACCTCCCAGACGGGTCTGATGCCTGTCGCGAGCGCCGCCGCACCTGCGTACACCTTGGCCTGGGGCAGGTAGAGCGGGTTCTCGCCCTCGATCGAGCGAGAGCTCATGTCGTTGCAGACCGTGTAGCCGACGATCTCGCCGTGGGCGTTGATGACGACGGCAAGCTCCGGCTCGGGCACGTCGTGGCCGGAGTCGACCCGGATGCCGACCGGCTCGCCGTCGGTGACCAGGCGCCAGGCCGGCGCCTTCAGGAACAGCTCGGGCCGCTGTGCGGAGTAGACCTTGTCGTAGACCGACTGCTCGGCGCTCTCCTCCATCCGAGCGCTGCGCGAACGGGCGTAGGTGACCCCCGCGCACCACAGCTCGGCCCGCCCGTCCAGCGGGGCGAGAAGACGTACGGACGCGACCGGGACCGGTGCCGCCGAATCGGACTCGACGGTCGCCCGGAGCTCGTCGCGGGACATCGCGAGGAGCTCCGCCATGGATCCGACACCGCTCACCGGCGTGATCGAGTCGTCCCTGCGTACACCGACCTGGGGACCGTTCCCGCGGTCGTATCGGACAAGGTGCATCGGCTGCTCCTCAGTGGTTGTCGCGCGGGGTGCCCTTGGTCTGCACCACACGCTGATAGCTCACCGCAGGCTCGAGAACCATGCCATCGGCGAGCTGGCCGACCATTGACCGCTGGATCTCCTGCCACGGGGTCTGCGACTCCGGCACCGGGAACTCCCCGAGCGCCTCGCGCCGCTCGGCCAGCTCGTCGTCCGAGACGAGCATGTCCGCCCTTCCCGTGTTGAGGTCGATCCGGACGCGATCGCCCGTACGCAGCACCGCCAGGCCTCCTCCGGCGGCAGCCTCGGGCGAGGCGTTGAGGATCGAGGGCGAGCCTGACGTACCGGACTGGCGGCCGTCGCCCACGCACGGCAGCGAGTGCACACCGCGCTCGATGAGCGCGGCGGGTGGCTGCATGTTCACGACCTCGGCCGAGCCGGGATAGCCGATCGGGCCGACACCCCGGATGAACAGGATGCACCGCTCGTCGACCTCGAGCGAGGGATCGTCGATGCGGGCGTGGTAGTCCTCGGGCCCTTCGAAGACGATTGCGCGGCCGTCGAACACGTTCGGGTGCTCGGGGTCCGAGAGGTAGCGCTCCCGGAACTCGTCCGAGATCACGCTGGTCTTCATGATCGCGCTGTCGAACAGGTTTCCGGTCAGCACGATGAAGCCGGCCTGCTCCATGAGCGGGTCGTCGAAGCCGCGGATCACCTCGGCGTCCTCGCTCACCCTGTCGCGGCAGTTCTCGCCGACGGTCCGTCCGTTCACGGTGATCGCATCCTCGTGGATCAGCCCGTGACGCATCAGCTCGTGGACGACGGCCGGCACCCCGCCCGCGCGGTGGAACTCCTCACCGAGGAACCTTCCTGCGGGTTGCATGTCGACCAGGAGCGGGATGCGGTGCCCGATCGTCTCCCACTCCTCGATGCCGAGGTCGACCCCGATGTGCCGGGCGATCGCGTTGATGTGGACCGGAGCGTTGGTGGAGCCACCGATCGCCGAGTTCACGACGATCGCGTTCTCGAACGCGTCCCTGGTCAGGACGTCGGAGGGCTTGAGGTCCTCGTGCACCATCTCGACGATGCGCCTGCCGGTCAGGTACGCCATCCGGCCGCGATCACGGTGCGGCGCCGGGATCGCAGCCGATCCGGGCAGGCTCATCCCGAGAGTCTCGGCGAGGCTGTTCATCGTGGCTGCGGTGCCCATGGTGTTGCAGTGGCCCGGCGACGGCGCCGAGGATGCGATCAGCTCGGTGAACTCCGCCTCGTCGATCTCCCCGGCAGCGAGCATCTCGCGCGCCTTCCAGATGATCGTGCCCGAACCGATGCGCTCCCCCTTGAGCCAGCCGTTGAGCATCGGCCCGCCCGAAAGCACGATCGCCGGGATGTTCACCGTGGCCGCCGCCATCAAGCAGGCCGGCGTGGTCTTGTCGCATCCCGTCGTCAGCACCACCCCGTCGAGCGGATATCCGTAGAGGACCTCCACCAGACCGAGGTAGGCGAGGTTGCGATCCAGCGCCGCCGTCGGCCGCTTCCCCATCTCATGGATCGGGTGCACCGGGAACTCGAACGCGATCCCACCCATCTCCCGGATCCCGTCGCGTACGCGCTGAGCCAGCCCGAGATGGTGCCGGTTGCAGGGCGACAGGTCCGAGCCGGTCTGCGCGATGCCGATCATGGGCTTGCCCGACTGAAGCTCCTCGCGCGTCACGCCCCAGTTCATGTAGCGCTCGATGTAGAGCGCTGTCATCGGAGGATTGGCCGGGTTGTCGAACCAGTCCCGGCTGCGCAGTCGAGGAGCGTTTACCACGTTGTAAAACCTAGCGCCGCCACGCATGGCCCGCCCTGAAATCGCCCAGATCCGGCTAGACGATGACCTCGCGGACCAGCCACTCCAGGGTGGACTCGACCAGGATCGCGTCGGCGTCGGCCTGCGTGATCGGGCCACGCTTGCCGACGATCAGGGAATGGTCCGCGCCCGGGATCGGGGTGACCTCGATCCCCTCCGGGAACTCCTCGGGCTTGCCGAACCTGTCCCGGGTGCCCTGCAGCACCATTGTCGGCACCCTGGACTCCAGCAGCTCGTGGGCACGCGAGATGCTCGGCTTGGCGATCGGGTGCAGCGGGAAGGCGAGGCAGAGCGCACCCGCGGCGCCGAAGCCGCGCGCCGTACGGACCGCCGAGCGGGCGCCGGCGGAGCGGCCTCCGACCACCAGCGGAGTGCGCACCCGCATCCAGTTGGCAGCCAGGGTCAGCGCCGCGTCGAGGGACTTGGGCGGCGTGGCCACCGGCTTCCCCTTGACCCGCCAGGGCTGCTCGAAGCGGACCACGGTGATCCCCTGGGCCGGCAGCGCGTCGTTGAGCGCCATCAGGTCGTGGGTGTCGATGCCGTTGCCGGCACCGTGGGAGAGCAGCAGCGTCGCCTGTGGTCGCCGCGCCCGGCGGGTGTAGAGCCGCCCCTGTCCGTAGGGCGTGTCGATCATCTGCGTCGTGGTTCCACCCATGTCATCCCCAGGCTTCCTCGAGCGGCAGCGGCTCGACGAGCTCGCGGCCGTTGTTGCGTACGTTGCTCACCAGCGTCGAGACCGGGTATGCCTCCAGCCGGCCGGGCGCCGCCGGGGTCAGCAGATCCAGGTCACCCGGACGGGCCGGGTCGAGCCATTGGTCCCAGCGCTCGCGTTCCACCATGAGCGGCATCCGGTCGTGGATCCGCCCCAGGGAGTCCTCCGCCTCGGTGGTGATCACCGTGCAGCTCCACAGCCACCGGCTGGGGTCGTCCTCGTCCTTGGCGGGGTCGGGCCAGAGCTCGTAGAGCCCGGCCATCGCCAGCACTCCCCCGTCCTTCGGAGTGATGAAGTAGGGCTGCTTGCGGGGCTTGCCCTTCGCGTCCTTGGCCTCGGTGGCGTACCACTCGAAGTAGCCGTCGGCCGGCAGCAGGCAGCGGCGCTTGGCGAAGGCCCGGCGATAGGCAGGCTTCTCTCCTACCGTCTCCATCCGGGCGTTGATCATCCGGTTGCCGATCTTGACGTCCTTGGCCCACGACGGGACCAGGCCCCAACGTACGGAACGGAGCTGGCGCTCGCTGGAGGCGTCGTCCTCACGCGGCGGGCGCTCGACGACGGCATAGACATCGTTGGTCGGGGCTACGTTGTAGCTCTCGGTGAGCGGCTCCTGCAGGCGCAGCTCATCGATCTCGAACTCCTCGGCCAGCTCGTCGGGTTGGCGGCTGGACGCGTAACGACCGCACATACGTTCACCTTAGCGCCGCGCGGCAGTGGTGTTCGGAGGTATTTCTAGGCTCCGCGAGCGAGCTCGTCGAGCAGGATGCCCGCAGACCGGTCGTTCTCCGGGAGCCCTTCGATCCAGATCCGGTCGGCGCTGTGCTCGACCATCCGCTTGAGGAGCCCGAGCCGTTTGACCAGCGTCTCGTCACGCGGGGCGACCACCACCATCCGACTGTGGCCGACCTGACCGACGGCGGCCGCGGTCGCGAAGACGGTGCGAGCGGTCTGGCCGAGCAGCGACATCCGGCGGGCGGTGGCGATGCTGTCGGTCTTCCCACCGGGGGCGCCCGGGAGGTGGGCGTCGGTGACGACGAGCGCGTGACTGCGCGCGGTGGCCTCCCGGTAGAGGTCCGAGATGCGTTCGCGCAGGTGCGCGAGGGTGGCGAGACCGGTGAGCGGGTCGGCGCAGGAGATGGTGTGCAGGTAGCCGAGCGTCGCCTCGCTCCAGGCGACGGACAGCGCATGCACCTCGACGAAGGCCGGGTCGCGATCATCCATGGCCTGGGTCGTCATCCGCAGGTCCTCGAGGCTCTCCCCGAGGGACACACCTGACTCCGCGAGGTCATGGCCGGCGACCCAGCAGGCCTCGGCGACGTAATTGCTGCGCTCGGCGAGCGCCTCCGCGACAGCCTCGAACCGCGGCGGGAGCGCCGCACGCTGCTCGTCGGAGAGCTCTCTGAATTCAGGCGAGGTGGATGCAGGCGCACGCCGACCTCGGGAGAACAGCCGCACAACTCACCTCTTTCCTCGTGTTTCCTGGCGTTGGTGTCGTTCCTTGTCCGAAGTTGCTGGGTCACGGATACAGTGGTGCGCGCGCTGAACTACCGCGTGCCCACATGGACTTGACGTACTAAATCGGCAACCATGACGCGGTAGCGACCCACATTTTCTGGGTTTCGCGAAAGTTGTTGTCAGATCCGGGGAGGGGGCGTGACGTGCGGGCTTCCGTAGTCGTTAGCACAACGCATGTCTCCCGTCGGCGCAACCCGCGTCATACCTCCGTCCTTCTAACGTCTCTGGTGCTGTGAGCGAATCGACCCCCACCTCTCTACCTACCCTCGACGCCCCTGGCGACGCCGAGCTGATCACCGCTGTCCGCGGCGGTGACCTGGATGCGTACGGGACCCTGTTCGAGCGCCATGTCGAGGCTGCCCGCCGCCTCGCCCGCCAGCTGGTGTCGGCCGGTGACGTCGACGACCTCGTCTCCGAGGCGTTCGCCAAGGTGCTCAACGTGCTGCAGCGGGGCGGCGGCCCGGACCTGGCGTTCCGCGCCTACCTGCTGACCTCGCTGCGCCGGCTCCATGTGGACAAGATCCGCGCCGCCTCCAAGCTGACCACCACCGACGACCTGACGCCGTTCGACCCGGGCGTGCCCTTCGAGGACACCGCGGTGTCGGGCTTCGACAACCAGGCCGCCGCGAAGGCGTTCCAGCAGCTTCCGGAGCGCTGGCAGCAGGTGCTGTGGCACACCGAGGTCGAGGGCCAGAAGCCGGCCGAGATCGCGCCGATGCTCGGCATGTCGGCCAACTCGGTCTCCGCCCTCGCCTACCGGGCTCGCGAGGGCCTCAAGCAGGCCTTCATCTCGATGCACGCGCAGGACGCCGGCGAGGAGGCCTGCGCCACCACGCGCGCCAACCTGGGTGCCTACATCCGCAACGGCCTGTCCAAGCGCGACTCGACGAAGGTCGACGACCACCTGCAGGACTGCCGTCCGTGCACCGCGATCTACCTCGAGCTCACCGAGGTCAACTCCGGGATGGGTGCTTGGCTCGCTCCGGCCCTGCTCGGCGCCGCGGGCGCGGGTTACCTCGCCGTCGGAAGTGGCGTCGCCGCCAAGGGTGGCGTGGTGCTCTTCTTCGGGCGGGTCCGGGACTGGGTGCTGGGCGATCCCGTGGGACGTACGGTCGGTGCGGGTGCCGGTGTCGCGGCTGCTGCGGCCGTGGCCGCGGGGCTCGTGCTCACCGGCGGCGACCCGGCCCCGAAGGTGCCGGCGGCCGAAGAGCCTGCTGCCGAGGCACCGGCAGACCCTGCTCCGGCTCCGGCCGACCCGGCCGCACCTCCGGCCGACAACCCTGCGGCACCGCCGGCAGCGGCGCCGCCTCCCGCCGACCAGCCGGCCGACCAGCCCGCCGACACGGCTCCCGCCCAGACGCAGCAGGCACCGGTGATCGCCACACCGCTCTCCACCGTGAGCGGGCAGCCCGGCGGCAAGACCGTCATCGACCTGACCGAGGGAGCCACCGACGCCAACGGCGACCCGCTCTCGGTCAAGGAGGCCACCGTCGCCTCCCCCGCCCACGGCACGGTCACCATCGGCGGCACGTCGTCGCCGGGCGGTAGGGGCGGCAGCGTCAGCGGCGCGATCTTCGGTGGTCTGCGGATGGCCGGCGAGCCGGTCACCACGGTGACCTACCAGGCCGACATCGGCTGGCGGGGCACCGACACCATCGAGTACGTCCTCACCGACGGCAACGGCGGCGACGTCGCCGGCACCGTCGACGTGACCACGCCCAACGCCGACCCCGACGCGGTCAACGACGCCGCCACGGCGACGGTGACCGACGGCAACGGCAACGGCGAGGGCAACAACGGGAATGGCAACGGCAACCAGCCGGGGAGCGCCAGGACCACCATCGACGTGCTCGCCAACGACGCCGACGACAACGAGGACACCCTCGAGCTGGTCGAGATCGTCGAGAAGCCCGCGCACGGCACGGCCGAGATCGTCGACGGCAAGGTCGTCTACACGATGACCGCCGGCTACGACGGGGCCGGCGACACCTTCACCTATCGGATCTCGGATGGCCACGGCGGCAAGGACGTCGGTGCTGTGGAGGTGACCTTCGAGCAAGCTCCGAAGCACGACCCAAAAGTCGGGGTTAGCCACCGTCACGAATCGGGTATGGGCGGGGTCTTCACCATCCCGGGCGTGTCCGACCTGCACGAGTACGAGGACGTCGTCGTCTCGGTCGACGGCCTCCCCGAGGCTGCCGGCGACCGGTCGACGACGCTCCGGATCACCATGACCGGCGTGGCCTCGCCCTACTTCGGACCTGGTTTCGCCTGGTCGGCCTGCGGCGCTCCCTTCGCCACCATGCCTGTGAACGGCACCGTCACCTACGAGTGCACGCTCTCCGGTGACGGCGAGGCCGCCCACGTCTCGTTCATCCCGATGTCGGGCGCGACCTGGACCTTCGAGGCCAGCATCGTGCCCGCCGGCTACGAGGACGCCGACACCAGCAACAACACCGCCTCGACCAGCGGCACCGCCGAGCCGGAGCCGACGCCCACTCCGACACCGGAGCCGACGCCCTCCGAGACGCCGGACGTGCCGCAGGTGCCGACGCCGCCCACGACTCCCGACGTACCCCAGGTGCCCACGCCGCCCACGACTCCTGACGTGCCGCAGGTGCCGACGCCTTCCTCGGACCTTCCCACCCTGCCGAGCACGCCCGGCGAGAGCCCGTCGCTGCCCGAGGACTCCGGCGTGCCCAGTGCCAGCCCGAGCGCGACCCCCGAGGCCGAGCGCGGCGCCACGACGGGCGGTCTGACCTGGAAGGAATTCCTGAAGGCGATCGGGTTCGAGTGATTTCATCCCGGTGACCGACGGCCGCCTCCGCTCGCGGAACCTCTAAAGTTGGACCTGTGACTACGACGACCGACCGTGCCGCCGACCCCGCCAACGGACCGGCCGACCCCTGGCCGGCACCCCGAGCGCGCGGTCCGGTGACGGCGACGGTGTCGCTGCCCGGGAGCAAGTCGCTCACCAACCGGGCCTTGGTGCTCGCCGCGATCGCGGACGGGCCCGGCGTCGTACGTCGTGCGCTTCGGTCCCGCGACACGCTGCTGATGGCGGCCGCGCTGACGTCGTTGGGGTCGCACGTGGACACCTCGGGAGACGACTGGGTCGTGACGCCTGGGGCGTTCGACGCCGACGCGGAGGTCGACTGCGGGCTGGCGGGGACGGTGATGCGGTTCGTACCTCCGGTGGCCGCGCTCTCCACCGGCACGGTCTCCTTCGACGGCGACCCGCACATGCGCAAGCGGCCGGTCGGCGAGGTGCTGCGTGCGCTCCGCGATCTCGGCGTGGACATCGAGGGCGACGGGCTGCCGTTCACTATCCAGGGGCAGGGCGCCGTGCCCGGCGGGACCGTGGTGGTCGACGCCTCGGCCTCGAGCCAGTTCATCAGCGCGCTGCTGCTGGCGGGGGCGCGCTACGAGCAGGGGGTGGACGTACGCCACGACGGCAAGCCGGTGCCGTCGCTCCCCCACATCGACATGACGGTCGCGATGCTGCGTGAGCACGGCGTCGCGGTCGACGACTCTGACGCGAATCGATGGACGGTGGCACCAGGACCGATCAAGGCGCTGGACCGCACCATCGAGCCGGACCTGTCCAACGCGGCCCCGTTCCTGGCCCTGGCCGCGGTCTCGGGCGGGACCGTGACCGTGCGTGACTGGCCGCAGGCCACCGACCAGCCGGGCGACCAGCTGCGCGAGGTGCTCTCGCTGATGGGCTGCGAGGTGCGGGTCACCGACGACGGGCTGACCGTGACCGGGCCGGAGCGGCTGACCGGGATCGACCTGGACATGCACGACATCGGCGAGCTCACCCCGGCCGTCGCGGCACTGTGCGCGCTTGCCTCGACCCCCTCGCACCTGACCGGCATCGGCCACATCCGTGGCCACGAGACCGACCGGCTCGCCGCGCTCGCGCGCGAGCTGGGTGCGCTCGGGGCTGACGTCACCGAGCATCCCGACGGGCTCACGATCCGGCCGGCGGCTCTGCACGGCGGGGTGTTCCACACCTACGCCGACCACCGGATGGCCCACGCCGGCGTCATCATCGGGGCTGCCGTCGAGGACGTCCTGGTCGAGAACATCACCACCACCAGCAAGACCTTCACCGACTTCGCGCCCTTCTGGGCCCGACTCTTCTAGACATGGCCAAGGCACAGCGGCGCTACGGGACCGAGGACGTCGAGCACTACGACCGTCCCCGGCGCCGAACCCGGCCGCGGACGAAGGACCGGCCCAGCTATGACGAGGCCGATCTCGGGCGGGTGATCACGGTCGACCGTGGGCGGTTCACGCTGGTCATGGACGAAGCTCCCGACGTCGAGGTGTGGGCGGTCAAGGCCCGCCCGCTCGGCCGCAAGGGCGTGGTCGTGGGCGACCGGGTGAAGGTTGTCGGAGACACCTCGGGCGCGGAGGGGGCACTGGCCCGGATCGTTGAGCTCGAGCCGCGGGAGACGGTGCTGCGGCGTACGGCCGATGACGACGACCCCGTCGAGCGGGTCGTGGTCGCCAACGCCGACCAGCTGGTGATCGTCACCGCGATCGCCGACCCCGAGCCGCGCACGGGGTTCATCGACCGCGCGCTGGTGGCTGCCCTGGAGGCGGGCATCGACCCGCTGCTGTGCATCACCAAGGCCGACCTGGCCGACCCGGAGTCGCTGGCCTCGACCTACCGGGCGCTAGGGGTGCCGTGGGTGGTGACGCAGCGGGGCGGCGACATGAGCGCGCTGCAGGAAAAACTCGACGGACGTACGTCGGTTCTCCTCGGCCACAGCGGCGTGGGCAAGTCGACGCTGGTCAACGCCATCGTCCCCGACGCCGGGCGCGAGGTCGGGCACGTCAACGCGGTCACCGGGCGGGGGCGGCACACCTCCACGTCGGCGTTGATGCTGCGCCTTCCGGGGGGCGGCTGGATCATCGACACCCCGGGGATCCGTACGTTCGGGCTGGCTCACGTCGAGCCGGAACGGCTCATCGTCTCCTTCCCGGATCTGCAGGAGGCGACGGCCGAGTGCCCGCGCGGCTGCTCGCACGCCGCCGAGGAGCCCGAGTGCGGGCTGGACACCGCGGTCGAGGCTGGCAGGCTCGATCCGGAGCGGGTCGCCTCGTTCCGTCGCCTGCTCGAGGCGCGGTCGGTTCCTACGTACGCTCTCTGACCTGGTTCATCGCACATGCCCTGGTCGGTGTTTTCGTGGGGAACCGGTTACCAGGGGAGGGTTCGCTCCGGGGGCGGAGCCACTAGAGTGGACCCTCGTGGCGAGCACTCCTGACTTCAACGACGACCTGCGGCTGGCGCACCTGTTGGCCGACGATGCCGACTCGCTGTCGACGTCGCGGTTCAAGGCGCTCGACCTGCATGTCATGACCAAGCCCGACCTGACCCCCGTCTCGGACGCGGACAAGGCCGTGGAGGAGTCGATCCGGCGCACGCTCTCCCGGGCGCGTACGCGGGATGCGATCACCGGCGAGGAGTCGGGATCCTCCGGCTCGTCCAGCCGACGCTGGATCGTCGACCCGATCGACGGCACGAAGAACTTCGTGCGCGGCGTGCCGGTCTGGGCGACCCTGATCGCGCTCGCGGTCGACAACGAGGTCGTGATGTCGGTCGTCTCCGCGCCCCAGCTCGGACGGCGCTGGTGGGCGGCGAAGGGCCAGGGCGCCCACACCGGCAAGTCGCTGATGAAGTCGACCCGCTGCCAGGTCTCGGACGTACGCCGCCTGGAGGACGCCTCGATGTCCTACTCCTCGCTGCACGGCTGGGAGGAGCGCGACCGGCTCGAGGACTTCCTGGCGCTGATGCGCAGCTGCTGGCGCACCCGTGCCTACTCCGACTTCTGGTCCTACATGCTCGTCGCCGAGGGCGCTGTCGACATCGCGGTCGAGCCGGAGCTCGAGCTCTACGACATGGCCGCGCTCGACATCATCGTGCGTGAGGCCGGCGGCCAGTTCACGTCGCTGGCCGGCGACCCCGGCCCGTGGGGCGGCAACGCACTGGGCACCAACGGCCACCTGCACGATGCCGTGCTCTCCTTCCTCGGCGGGCTGCCCGACGGCAACAACGACGCCGACTGGCCGGCCGCGCAGCCCGGATCGGTCACCGCGTTCCGCCGGCCGGGAACCGAGTAGGCGCGTTCCGGAACAGACCCTGGCGTGACGCACGTCACGGCCGCTACCGTTGGTGCATGAAGATCGCGGACGTACTCACTCGCAAGGCGATCGCAGAAGTCGTCACAATCGCATCAACCGCCACCGTGCGTGACCTGCTCGGGGTGCTCGCCGAGCACGGCATCGGAGCCTGTGTCGTCAGCACCGACGGCACCGCCGTCGCCGGGATCGTCTCCGAGCGCGACGTGGTGCGGCGCCTCCACGAGAACGACGCGCTGCTCGCCGCCGAAGTCTCCTCGATCATGACCGCCGAGGTCGAGACCTGTGCCCCCGAGGCCACCATCGACGAGATCCTGGGCATCATGACCAAGCGCCGGATCCGGCACATGCCGGTCGTCTCCCCCGACGGCGCTCTGGTCGGCATCGTCAGCATCGGCGACCTGGTCAAGCACCGCATCGACCAGCTCGCCTTCGAGCGCGACCAGCTCGAGGCGTACGTCCACCAGACCTGACCTTCACAGGACCTGCACAACTTCTGCAGCCTTTCCGGCGGCTCGGGCTTCTAGCCTGAGCATGTGCCAGAACATCTGACCGTCACCCGCCGGGTCCTCGTCGTCGAGGACGAGCCGGTCATCAACCAGGCCGTCTCGGACCGGCTCGAGGCGGAGGGGTACGACGTCGTCCGGGCGTGGGACGGCCCCGGGGCGGTCTCCTGCTTCGAGGAGACCTCGCCCGACCTGGTCGTCCTCGATGTGATGCTCCCCGGCTACGACGGCCTCGAGGTGTGCCGCCGGATCCAGGCCGTACGGCCCGTGCCGGTGCTCATGCTCACCGCGCGGGTCGACGAGGCCGATGTGCTCGTCGGGCTCGGCGTCGGGGCCGACGACTACCTGACCAAGCCGTTCCGGGCCCGCGAGCTGGTCGCCCGGGTCAACGCGCTCCTGCGGCGGGTGGAGCGGGCGGCCGAGCTTGCCGGGTCGCCGCGGCGTACGGCTGAGATCGGGGGGCTGCGGATGGATCCGGCGGCCCGACGGGTGTGGGTCGACGGCGACGAGGTCAGGCTCACCCCGACCGAGTTCGACCTGCTGGTCTGCCTGGCCGCCGACCCGGGCGCCGTGGTCACCCGCGAGCGGCTGCTGGCCGAGGTCTGGGGCTGGAACGACGCCTCGGGCACCCGCACGGTCGACAGCCACGTGAAGGGGCTGCGCGCCAAGATCGGGTCCGCGCGGGTCCGCACCGTGCACGGGGTCGGCTATGCCCTGGAGGCCGGCGAATGACGCCGCTGGAGCGGGTCTCCTCGATCAAGGTCAAGCTCGGCCTCCTGGTCGCCGCGAGCGCCCTGGTGGCGGCGGTCGTCGCCTCCGTCGGGCGGATCACCGGGGTCTCCCCGTGGATCTCCATCCCCGTCACGATCGGGATCGCGCTCGCGGTCACCCAGCTGCTGGCGGCCGGGATGACCTCGCCGCTGCGGCAGATGACCGTCGCGGCCCGGCGAATGGCCCGGGGCGACTACTCGGTCTCGGTGCCTGCCGTAGGTGCCGACGAGGTCGGACAGCTGGGCCGCGCGTTCAACACGATGGCCAGCGACCTCGGCGCCGTCGACCGCCAGCGCCGCGACCTGGTCGCCAACGTCTCCCACGAGCTGCGTACGCCGCTGGCTGCTCTCACCGTCGTGCTGGAGAACCTCGTGGACGGCGTCGGCTCCGACCCGGCCGCGCTCCAGACCGCGCTCGGCCAGGCCGAGCGGCTGAGCCGGCTGGTCGAGGACCTGCTCGACCTGGCGCGGGTCGACGCAGGGAAGGCGCCGCTGAGCACTGACTCGGTCGAGCTCGGCCCGCTTCTGGAGGCCTGCGTCGCGGAGACGCGGGTCAACGGGCGGCCGGTCACCTACGAGATCGACGCACCGGCCGACCTGATCGTCGACGCCGACCCCGATCGCCTCAGCCAGCTCGTCGTCAACCTGCTCGACAACGCGTCCCGGCACAGCCCCCGCGGCGGTGTGGTCACCGTGCGCGCCGGAATCGACGGCGATCGCTACCAACTCGAGGTCCTCGACTCCGGGCCCGGCATCCCCGTCGCCGACAGGGGCCGCGTCTTCGAGCCCTTCGGCACGCTCAGCGCCTCGGGCGAGGGCGGCGGGACCGGGCTCGGGCTCGCCATCGCCCGATGGGTCACCGACCTGCACGGCGGCTCCATCGCCTTTCTCGACCCGCTCCCCGGCGCCGCCGGCGCCCGGGTGCGCGTCGACCTCCCGCTGCGCCCACCCGCGCGCGCCGACCCTGATCCGCACAGTCCCAGTCATCTCACCCCCACCCACGAGGAGAGCCAGATGCCCACCACTCCCCCGGCGGCCGAGCCCGCTGAACCGGCCAGGCCGGTCGACGCCCCCACAACGAACCCCAACGCCGCCTATGCCACCCCGTCGGTCCTCGACGACATCTTCGGCACCTACTGGCCCGACTCCGGTGTCGCGGGGAGGTTCGGGCTCTTCATCGGTGCCGTGGTCGCCGGCCTGCTCGGCGGCCTGCTGATCCCCGACCGCAACGCCGGGCTCGGCACGGTCATCGTGCTGTTGGCCGCCGGCGGGGTCGTGATGCTGGCGAGCGAGAAGCGTCGCAACTTGTTCCCGATCGTCTGCTACGTCCTGTTCGCGCTGCTCTCCTCGGTCGCGGTGTTCCGCGACGCGGAGTGGCTCGTCGTGCTGTGCCTGCTCACGGCGATCGCGGTGATCCTGTGCGCCTCCACCCAGGCGAAGACGCTGCTCGGGATCGTGCTGACCGGGATCTCCTGGCCGCTGGCCGGGCTGCGCGGGATCCCGTGGCTGGGCCGTACGCTGACCAGCGTCTCCGGCAAGGGTCACGGAGCCGCGGTCGCCCGCACCACGGTGCTCTCGCTGCTCGGCCTGGTGATCTTCGGGCTCCTGTTCACCACCGCCGACGCTGTGCTGGGCAGCTGGGTCGACCAGTTCGTTCCGGACGTACGGCCGGACACCTTCGCGGCTCGGATCTTCATGACAGTCTTCGTCTTCGGGGTCGTGATGGGCGCTGCGTACCTGGCTGTGAACCCGCCCAGGATCGACCGCAGCGAGCGTACGTCCCAGCCCGTCGCCAACCGCTACGAGTGGCTGGCTCCGGTCGGCGTCGTGGTCGCCGTCTTCGCCGCGTTCCTGATCGCACAGGCGACCGCGGTCTTCGGCGGCGAGGACTACCTGCGCGAGACGACGGGGCTGACCTACGCCGAATACGTCCACCAGGGGTTCGGCCAGCTCACCGTCGCGACCGCGCTGACTCTGCTGGTGATCTGGGCGGCGGCGCGCAAGGCGCCGGTGGAGACCGTCGCCGACCGGCTGTGGTTGAGGATCGCGCTCGGGCTGCTCGCCGCGGAGGCCCTGGTCGTCGTCGGGTCGGCGCTGTACCGGATGCACCTCTACCAGGAGGCGTACGGCTTCACCCAGCTCCGCCTGCTCGTCGATGTCTTCGAGGCCTGGCTGGGTCTGCTGGTGATCGCCGGCCTCGTCGCCGCGGTGACCGGCAAGGCCATCGGCGGCGGGCTCTGGCTCGGCCGCTTCGCGCTGGTCAGCGGTGCTGTCGCGCTGCTCGGCATCGCCGCGATCAACCCGGATGCGTGGATTGCCGAGCACAACGTCTCGCGCTATGAGGAGACCGGGAAGATCGACACCGACTTCCTCGCCGAGCTCAGCGACGACGCGGTGCCGGCCCTGAAGGAGCTCCCCGACGACCTGCGCAGCTGTGTGCTCGGGCCCAGCGAGCGCGAGGGCGACTGGCTGGAGTGGAACCTCGGCCGGGAGCGGGCCGACGGGCTGACCACGATCTACCCCGGGACGGCCGACGCGACGGTGGTGTGCCCCAGCGAGAATCGATACGTAGACTGAATTCATGAGCCAGAAGCCTGAGATCGACTTCGTCGACCCCACCCCTCCGACCGACCTCGTCATCAAGGACATCACCGTCGGTGACGGCCAGGAGGCCACCGAGCGCGACCGCGTATCGGTCCACTACGTCGGCGTTGCACTGTCCACCGGTGAGGAGTTCGACGCGTCCTACAACCGCGGCGAGCCGCTCGACTTCCGCGTCGGCATCGGCCAGGTCATCCAGGGCTGGGACCAGGGCATCCTCGGCATGAAGGTCGGCGGCCGCCGCCAGCTCGTCATCCCGCCCCACCTGGGCTACGGCGACCGCGGCGCCGGCGGCGCGATCAAGCCCGGCGAGACCCTGATCTTCGTCTGCGACCTGGTCAAGGTCGAGAAGTAAGCAGTTCGTACGCAGCGAGGCGGTGACCCTTCGGGGTCACCGCCTCGCTCCTATTTGCGTCAGGTCCTACCAGGGCACGTCGAAGTCGGCCTCGTCGGAGACCCGGGCCGCCTGGCCGGCGTACTCGACGACGTCGCCGAGGCGGAGCTGGCGTCCGCGGCGGAGCTCGATCTCACCGTTGACCTTCACCTCGCCGGCCGTGATCGCCGGGCGCGCCTCGGAGCCGGCCTCGACCAGGTTGGCCAGCTTCATGAACTGACCGAGCCGGATGACCTCGTCGCTGATGGGTACGTCGAAGGGTTCACTCACGCGACCATCCTCCCCCATCACTCCATCAGGACGGCGACGGTGTGGATGATCACGCCGACAAGGCCACCGACGATGGTGCCGTTGATGCGGATGAACTGCAGGTCGCGGCCGACGAACAGCTCGATGCGGCGGGCGGCCTGCTTGCCGTCCCAGCGCTGGATGGTGTGAGTGATGACGGTGGTCGCCTCGCGGCCGTAGCGCTTGACGACGTAGACGGCCACGTCGGAGGCGAGCGCGTCGTAGCGGCGCTGGAGGGCCTCGTCGAGGACGACCTTCTGGGCGTAGCGGACGACCTCGTCCAAGGCGCGGCGACGGACGACGCCTTCGGGGTCGCGCAGGGAAGTGGTCAGCGCACGGCGCAGCGCGTCCCAGATGGAGATGGCGGTGTTGATCACGCCGGGGTGGTCGAGCACACGCTCCTTGAGCCGCTCGGCGCGCTCCATGGTGGCCTCGTCGTGCTGCAGGTTGTCGGCGAGGTCGGCGAGCATCGTGTCGATCGCCTTGCGGGCGCGATGCTCGGGGTCGTCGCGGATGTCGGCGATCCATCGGACCAGCTCGACGTGGATGCGGGCGGTCACCGGCTCGCGCAGCACCTGCGGCGTCCACCACGGCGCCCGCTCGCCGAGCACCTCGGTGACGATCTCCTCGTTCTCCTCGAGCCAGCCGTGCAGCTCGACCAGGGCCAGGTCGACCAGGCCGTGGTGGACGCCGTCGTCCAGCGCCGCCTGCAGGGTGCCGCCGAGCAGCGGCGCGATCTGCTCCTCGCGCAGGCGGGGTACGAACCCGTCCTGGATGATCTCGACGATGTGCCGGTTGCTGATCCGGGAGAGCCCGTCGGCGACCACGGTGGAGACCTCGTCGACGACCCGCTTGGCGTTGGGCTCCTCGGCGAGCCACAGCGCGAGCCGCAGCGACGGCATCGCGACACCGAGCCGCTCGCGGATCGTCTCCTCCTGCAGGAAGTTGTCCTGGACGAACTCCTCCAGGCTGGCGCCGAGCTCGTCCTTCCGCTTCGGGATCAGCGCGGTGTGCGGCACCGGCAGCCCGAGCGGGTGGCGGAACAGCGCGGTGACCGCGAACCAGTCGGCCATCGCGCCGACCATCGACGCCTCGGCGCCGGCGTTCACGAACCCCCAGAACCCGTCCAGCCGAAGGGTCAGCAGGTAGACGATGGCGGCCACGACCAGGAGCCCGGTGGCGACGATGCGCATGCGGCGCAGTGCCTGGCGGCGTACGACATCGGCCTCGGTCTCGACCATCAGACCGCCGATGCCGGCGCCCCCAGGAGAACTCATGGGCTCAATTGTGCCGGGTCGTCCCATGCGAGGCGATCTGCAACACCAGGGTCATGGTTTCTATAGGTTACTCACGGGTCGGCCCACAGGTCAGTTACAAAGCACCCAAGGGCGTCACCGATCCCTTCCCCTGCTCGTTGGAGTGGGCGAGAGTGCCTCGGGGGAGGCACACGTCCCACCGAGGAGATACATGTCGTCGCACAACGCGGACGGTGTGGGGTCGCATCTGTTCGACTCGTCGAGGAGCGCTATGTCGTTGACCACCGCCGCCAAGGTGGAGGTTCTGAGCGTCCTCGTCCGCGCCGGCCGGGAGGCCCGCGCCCCACTCACCCCGCACGACTGCAACACCGTGGTCGAGACCAGTGCCCATCTCGCCGAGATCGCGCCGACCCTTGCAGAGGGCACGCCCGGCGAGCGGGCCCGCGCGACCCGCTCCGCGATGGAGCTGTTCCTCTCCATCGACTGCCCTCAGCTCGCGCCCGAGCTCCGCGAGGAGCTCGCCAGGGCCGTCGAGCACGTCGTCGTACGTCATCCGGCGACCGCCGCATAAAACGACAGGGTTTCAACCACCTCAACGTCTGAAGCAAAAATGCCGTCGCGACCCCACGGGTCGCGGCGGCGTGCTTGTATGTGAGGCGGGAGGTAGTTGCATGACGATCGTCAGAGCCGCAATCAGCCAGACCACCTGGACCGGGGACAAGGTCTCCATGCTGGACAAGCACGAGGGCTTCGCGCGTGACGCCGCTGCCCAGGGTGCCCAGGTGATGTGCTTCCAGGAGCTCTTCTACGGGCCCTACTTCGGAATCACCCAGGACAAGAAGTACTACCGCTACGCCGAGCCGGCCGACGGGCCGATCGTGCAGCGCTTCGCGAGCCTGGCCAAGGAGCTGGGCATCGTGATGGTGCTGCCGATCTACGAGGAGGCGGACACCGGGGTCTACTACAACACCTCCGTGCTCGTCGACGCCGACGGCACGATCCTCGGCAAGTACCGGAAGAACCATCTGCCCCACGTCGAGAAGTTCTGGGAGAAGTTCTACTTCCGCCCCGGCAACATGGGCTATCCGGTCTTCGAGTCCGCGGTCGGGAAGGTGGGGATGTACATCTGCTACGACCGCCACTTCCCCGAGGGCTGGCGCGAGCTCGGGCTCAACGGCGCCCACATGGTCTTCAACCCGAACGCCACCAAGCCGGGGCTCTCCAACCGGCTGTGGGAGATCGAGCAGCCCGCGGCCGCGGTCGCCAACGGCTACTTCGTGCTCGCGCCCAACCGGGTCGGCCTGGAGGACAACGAGTACGGCGAAGAGGCGGTCAACTTCTACGGGATGTCGCAGATCGTCGACCCCCGCGGCAACTACGTGGGCGAGCTCGGCTCGGGCGAGAAGGAGGAGCTGCTCGTACGCGACCTGGACATGAGCATGGTCCAGGAGATGCGCGACGACTGGCAGTTCTACCGCGACCGTCGGCCCGATTCGTACACCTCCATCCCCCGACCCTGAGGAGGCTCTACCCATGACTGCGGCATTGACCACGCTCATCACGGGCGGCACGGTCGTCTCCTCGACCGGACGCACCCAGGCAGACGTGCTCGTCGACGGCGAGAAGATCGTCGCGCTCATCTCCCCCGGGAGCACTCCGCTGGGGACGATCGAGGCCGACGTCACCATCGACGCGACCGGGAAGTACGTCATCCCCGGCGGCGTCGACGCCCACACCCACATGCAGCTGCCGTTCGGCGGCACCAACGCCAGCGACACCTTCGAGACCGGCACCCGGGCCGCGGCCTGGGGCGGCACCACGACGATCATCGACTTCGCGGTGCAGCGCTACGGCGAACGCGTACAGGACGGGTTGGCGCACTGGCACGAGCTGGCCGCCGGCAACTGCGCGATCGACTACGGGTTCCACCAGATCATCGGCGGGGTCGACGGCGACTCGCTCAAGGCGATGGACACGCTCGTGGACGAGGGGATCACCTCGTACAAGCTGTTCATGGCCTACCCGGGCGTCTTTTACTCCGACGACGCGCAGGTCCTGCGGGCGATGCAGAAGGCGACCGACCACGGGCTGCTGACCATGATGCACGCCGAGAACGGTCCGGCGATCGACGTGCTCGCCGCTCAGCTGGCCGAGTCCGGCAAGACGTCTCCCTACTACCACGGCATCGCGCGTGCCTGGCAGATGGAGGAGGAGGCCACCCACCGGGCGATCATGCTCGCCGACGTGACCGGGGCACCGCTCTATGTGGTGCACGTCAGCGCCAAGCAGGCGGTGGCGCAGCTGGCCACGGCCCGCGACCACGGGAAGAACGTGTTCGGCGAGACCTGCCCGCAGTATCTCTATCTCTCCCTCGAGGACCAGCTCGGCGCGAGGTCGGAGGAGTGGGGCGAATTCGAGGGCGCCAAGTGGGTCTGCTCGACGCCGCTGCGCTCGCGCGAGGAGGGCCACCAGGACGCGATGTGGCAGGCGCTGCGCACCAACGACCTGCAGATGGTCTCCACCGACCACTGCCCCTTCTGCATGAAGGAGCAGAAGGAGCTCGGCAAGGACGACTTCCGGGCCATCCCCAACGGGATCGGGTCGATCGAGCACCGCGTCGACCTGCTCTACCAGGGCGTGGTGACCGGGCAGATCACGCTCGAGCGGTGGGTGGAGCTGATCGCGACCACGCCGGCCCGGATGTTCGGGCTCTACGGCCGCAAGGGCGTCATCGCGCCGGGAGCGGACGCCGACATCGTCGTCTACGACCCGAACGGCCACACCTCCATCGGAGTCGGCAAGACCCATCACATGAACATGGACCACTCGGCCTGGGAGGGCTACGAGATCGACGGACACGTCGACGTGGTGCTCTCCCGCGGGTCCGTGGTCGTCGCCGACGGCGAGTTCAAGGGCACCAAGGGCCACGGCAGCTACCTCAAGCGCGACCTCTCCCAGTACCTGGTGTGACGTGATGGACTTCGGTGTCGTCCTCCAGACCAACCCGCCCGCCTGGCGGGTCGTCTCCCTCGCGAAGCAGGCCGAGGCGTACGGCTTCGACTACGTCTGGACGTTCGACAGCCACCTGCTGTGGATGGAGCCGTACGTCATCTACAGCCAGATCCTCGCCGAGACCCGCACGATCAAGGTCGGTCCGTTCGTGACCAACCCGGCGACCCGCGACTGGACGGTGACCGCGTCGGTCTTCGCGACCCTGAACGAGATGTACGGCAACCGCACCGTCTGCGGGATGGGGCGCGGCGACTCGGCGGTGCGGGTGCTCAACGGGAAGCCGTCGACGATCAAGGAGATGCGCGAGGCGACCCGGGTCATCCGCGAGCTCGCCAACCGGCGCCCGGTCGAGATCAACGGCACCACGCTGCAGTTCCCGTGGGCCAAGCGCTCCGAGCTGGAGGTGTGGATCGCGGCCTACGGCCCGCTCGCGCTGAAGGCCGCCGGAGAGGTCGGCGACGGGTTCATCCTGCAGCTGGCCGACCCCGACATCACCGAGTGGATGATCGGGGCGGTCAAGAAGGCGGCCACCGACGCCGGCCGTGACCCGGAGTCGCTGACCTTCTGCGTGGCCGCTCCTGCGTACGTCACCGACGGGTCGCCCGAGGCGCTGGATCATGCCCGCGAGCAGTGCCGGTGGTTCGGCGGGATGGTCGGCAACCACGTCGCCGACATCGTGTCGAAGTACGGCAGCGGTGCCGTCCCGCAGGCGCTCACCGACTACATCAAGGGCCGCGAGGGATACGACTACAACGAGCACGGGCGGGCCGACAACACCCACACCCAGTTCGTGCCCGACGAGATCGTCGACCGGTTCTGCATCCTCGGCTCGGTCGAGGAGCAGGTCGCCAAGCTCGAGCGGCTCAAGAGCCTCGGCGTCGACCAGTTCGCCGTCTACCTGCAGCACGACGCGATGGATCAGACCCTGGCGGCGTACGGCGATCTGGTCATCCCCCGGGTCAACCGGCCGGCGACAGCTAAGGCGTGACGGTGGGTCGCGTCCTCACCGGCGGCGTCCGGATGGTCGCCGGGGTGCTGGGGCTGGCCCTGGTGGTGGCGTTGTGGGAGTGCTACAAGCAGTTCGGGCCCGAGGCGGGCTGGGTCATCGGCGAGGCGCGGATCCTGCCACGGGCGACCGACCTGGCGATGCCGCACGTATGGGAGATGGTCACCCGGCTCCTCGAGCCGGAGACCTCCGCCTCGACCTCGTCACCGCTGTGGCTGGTCATCCTCCAGGCGGCCCTGGTGTCACTGGGGATAGCATGTGTCGGGCTACTCGTCGGCACCGTCGTCGGACTCGCCTTGGCGCTGGCCATGGACCGGTTCCAGCTCGCCGAGCACGGCCTGCTGCCGTGGATCGTGCTGTCCCAGACGGTGCCGCTGATCGCGTTCGCACCGATGGTGAAGTCGTGGGGCTCGAACATCGCCATCGGCGCCTGGGAGTGGCCGGCGTGGATGTCGGTCGCGGTGATCGCCTCCTATCTCGCCTTCTTCCCGGTCGCCGTCGGAGCGCTGCGGGGACTCCAGTCACCGACCGTGGAGCAGCGTGAGCTCTTCAGGACGTACGACGCGGGCTACTGGCCCACGCTGCGCAAGGTCAAGCTGCCCGCAGCCGTGCCCTACCTGCTCTCCTCGCTACGTCTGGCAGCGGCCGCCGCGGTGGTCGGGACGGTGGTTGCGGAGGGATCGATCGCCTACCTCGACGGCATCGGACGCAAGCTGATCGGCTATGGCGGCCAGGCCTCCGGCGACCCGGCGAAGGCCTGGGCGCCGATCTTCGGCGCGGCCGTGCTCGGGCTGCTCGCCGCCGGGGTGGTCTGGCTCATCGGGGTCGCACTGCGGCGCTACCGGAGGGGTGAGGCGACATGATCGACGACGGAAAGGCCACCGTGACCCCTGATTCGACGACGCCCACAGCCGAGAGCGGTGACGAGCTGCCGACCCCGGCCGTCTCGCTGACGGGGGTGACCAAGCAGTTCGCGAGCAAGCAGGGCCAGGTGCAGGCGCTGGCCGACATCGACCTGAGCGTCGCACCGGGCGAGTTCGTCTCGCTCATCGGGCCCTCGGGCTGCGGAAAGTCGACGCTGATGCGGCTGGTGGCCGATCTCGAGACCCCCTCGACGGGGACCGTGCAGGTGTTCGGCAAGACCGCGGCGCGCGCCCGCAAGGACCAGGACTACGGGATCGCCTTCCAGCAGTCGGGGCTGTTGGCGTGGCGTACGGTCGCCGACAACATCGCGGTACCGCTGGAGCTGCACAAGGTCTCCAGGCGCCGGCGACAGGAGCGGATCGCCGAGCTGGTCGCCCTGGTCGGGCTGGAGGAGTTCACCGGGCACTACCCGGACCAGCTCTCCGGCGGCATGCAGCAGCGGGTGGCGATCGCCCGGGCTCTCGCCGAGCAGCCTCGGCTGCTGCTGATGGACGAACCGTTCGGCGCGCTCGACGAGATGACCCGCGAGCGCCTCCAGACCGAGCTGTCCCGGCTGGTCCGGAAGACCGGTGCCGCGGTCGTGTTCGTCACTCACTCCATCCCGGAGGCGGTCTTCCTCTCCGAACGGGTCGTGGTGATGTCGCCGCGGCCGGGCCGGATCACCCGGATCGTGCCGACCGGACTCGGCCCCGACGTCGTCCGCGACGAGGTGCTGCGCGAGTCGGAGCGCTTCTACGAGCTGGTCACCGAGGTCCGCGAGGCGCTGCACTCGCGGCCCGCGTCCGGAGCGACCTCATGACGCTGTCGCTCTCGCGCCTGGTCGCCCCGCTCGTGGTCGGGCTCCTCGGCCTCGCCCTGTGGGCGCTCACCGTCGACGTGCTCGGCATCGGCACCTTCTTCCTCCCCGGTCCCGGTGAGGTCGTCACCGCGCTCGGGGAGAGCTGGGAGCCCATCCGGGCAGCCTTCTGGGTCACCGCGGTCAACTCGCTGTGGGGCCTGGCTGCGGGCGCGGTCCTCGGCGTCGCGCTCGCCGGCGTCGCCGCCACGACCCGGCTCTTCGACGGCATGCTCGGACCCCTGGTCGCGATCCTCGCGGTCATCCCGATCGTCGCGATCGCGCCGCTGCTCTACACGATGCTCGGCACCGACCAGGAGACGCCGCGACGCATCATCGGCGGCATCGCCGCGTTCGTACCCGTCTTCATCAACACCCTCCGCGGCCTGCGGCAGACCACTCCCTTGCAGCGCGATCTGATGAGGACGTACGCCGCCGGGCCGGTGCAGCGCTTCCGCACCGTCACGCTTCCGGTCGCAATCCCGTACACCCTCACCGGGCTGCGCGTGGCCGGCTCGCTGGCGGTCATCTCGGCACTGGTCGCCGAGTACTTCGGCGGGGTCAACAACGGTCTCGGCAGCGCCATCAAGAACGCCGCGACCTCCAACCATGCCCGGGCATTCGCGTACGTCGGGGGCGCGATCGTGCTCGGCCTGCTGGTCTTCGCGATCACGGCCGCACTGGAGCGGCTGGCGCGCAGGGCCTACCCGTCAGGAGAGAGCCGCTAGGCGGCGTACCGCCTCCTTCTCGCAGTGTCGCGCGGAGGTCTCGACAAGCTGGACCACCGGAGGAGAAATGAACAGTTTCGTACGACAAGGACTCGCTGCCGCGGCCGCCGTGGCACTGACCTTGGGGCTCGCCGCATGCGGCGGCTCCGACAGCGAGGGTGATGGCGACGGCGACCTCACCCAGGTCAAGCTGCAGCTGCAGTGGCTGCCGCAGGCACAGTTCGCCGGCTACTACGCGGCCGTGGACCAGGGCTTCTTCGAGGACGAGGGGCTCGACGTCGAGATCATCCCCTCGGGTGGCGACATCGTGCCGCAGGACGCCCTGGCCAACGGCGACGTCGACTACGCGGTCGCCTGGGTGCCGAAGGTGCTGGGCTCGATCGAGGGCGGCGCCGACCTGACCAACGTCGCTCAGATCTTCCAGCGCTCGGGCACACTGCAGGTCTCCTGGGCGGACTCCGGCATCGAGTCGGTCGCGGACTTCGAGGGCAAGAAGATCGGTTCGTGGGGCTTCGGCAACGAGTGGGAGATCTTCGCTGCGATGGCCGCGGAGGGACTCGACTCCAAGTCCGTCTCGATCGTCACCCAGGACTTCAACATGAACGCGTTCCTGCAGGGCGACATCGACGCGGCGCAGGCGATGACCTACAACGAGTACGCCCAGCTGCTGGAGGCCGAGAACCCCGACACGGGGAAGCTCTACCAGCCCTCGGACTTCAACGTCATCTCGTACGAGGACACCGAAGGCGCGATGCTCCAGGACGCGCTGTGGGCCGACACCGAACGGCTGTCCTCGGACGCGGACTACGAGGAGACGACCGTCAAGTTCCTCAAGGCGGTCGTCAAGGGCTGGGCCTACGCCCGCGACAACGCCGAGGAGGTGGCCCCGACGATGGCCGAGCACGAGTCGACCTGGGGGCCTTCGCACGAGCTGTGGATGCTCAACGAGACCAACAAGCTCATCTGGCCTGCCGAGAACGGGGTCGGGGTCATCGACGAGGCCGCCTGGAAGCAGACCGTCGACGGCGCGCTCGCGGCGACCAACGAGAAGGGCGAGAAGCTGATCACCAAGGCGCCGCCGGAGACGGCCTACTCCAACGAGTACATCGAGAAGGCGCTCGACGAGCTCGGCGATGAGGTCGACACCAAGGGCACCGACTTCAAGCCCATCGAGGTGGAGGTGACGGCCGGAGGCGCCTGATTCAGTCGTCTATGGCACCAGAATGTAACGAAAACGTAGCCGTCGACCTGATATACCGTCGTAATCGGTATTCCGGTTCGGCGGCTACGTCGCGGTTTGCGGCGTAGAGTGAGAAGCCAGATCCATGTCCATCCACGCACCCCAGGGGACAGCCTTGACCAGCGCCAGCGACGCCCGTGCCTACGACCTCGACCGTGCCCACGTCTTCCATTCCTGGTCCGCCCAGGGGTCGCTGAAACCGCTCGTCATCGCCGGCGGTCTGGGCTCGAAGGTGTGGGACGACTCCGGGCACACCTACCTCGACTTCTCCTCCCAGCTGGTCAACACCAACATCGGCCACCAGCACCCGCGGGTGGTGGAGGCGATCAAGAAGCAGGCCGAGACGCTGACGACGATCGCGCCGACGACGGCCAACCTGACGCGCGGCGAGGCGGCCGAGCGGATCACCGACATCGCGCCGGTGGGCTTCAACAAGGTCTTCTTCACCAACGCCGGCGCCGACGCGGTCGAGAACGCGATCCGGATGGCCCGCATCCACACCGGCCGCGACAAGGTCCTCTCGACCTACCGCTCCTACCACGGCAACACCGGGGCGGCGATCGTCGCGACGGGCGACTGGCGACGGATCCCGAACGAGTACGCCAGGGGTCACGTCCACTTCTTCGGCCCCTACCTCTACCGCTCGGAGTTCTGGGCGACCACGCCCGAGCAGGAGGCCGAGCGCGCCCTCCAGCACCTGCGCCGGGTCATCGAGTCCGAGGGACCGGCGTCGATCGCGGCGATCCTCCTCGAGACCATCCCCGGCACCGCCGGGATCATGATCCCGCCGCCGGGCTACCTCCCCGGGGTCAGGGCGCTGGCCGACGAGTTCGGGATCATGCTCATCCTCGACGAGGTCATGGCCGGCTTCGGCCGCACCGGCGAGTGGCTGGCCCTGGACGCCTACGACGTCGTTCCCGACCTGATCACCTTCGCCAAGGGGGTCAACTCCGGCTACGTACCCGCCGGTGGGGTGATCATCTCCGACCCGGTCGCCGCGACCTTCGACGACCAGGTCTTCCCCGGCGGGCTCACCTACTCCGGCCACCCGCTCGCGATGGCGTCGATCGTGGCGACCATCGAGGCGATGAACGAGGAGGGCATCGTCGACAACGCCGCGACCATCGGCACCGACCACATCGCCCCAGGCCTCGCCTCGCTGGCCGAGAAGCACGACGTGATCGGCGAGGTGCGCGGCACCGGAGTCTTCTGGGCCCTCGAGCTCGTCGCCGACCGCAAGACGCGGGAGCCGCTGCCGGCCGCGACGATGGGCCGGATCAAGTCCGACCTCATCGCCCGCGATCTGATCCCGTTCATCATGGAAAACCGCATCCACGTGGTGCCCCCGTGCGTCGTCACCCCCGACGAGGTCGCCCAGGCGATCTCGATCTACGACGACGTGCTCGGCTCGCTGTAACAGCTCTTCAAAGGACGCATGACATGACCGATCTCCCCATCCTCGACCACTGGATCGGCGGGGCCACCAACCCCGGCACCGGAACCCGTCTCGGCGACGTCTACAACCCCGCGCTCGGCACCGTCCAGAAGCGCGTACGTTTCGCCTCGGCCGCCGACGTCGACACCGCCGTCTCGGCGGCCAAGAAGGCGTTCGAAGAGTGGAGCGAGACCTCGCTCACCCGGCGTACGGCCGTGCTCTTCAAGTTCCGCGAGCTGCTCAACGCCCGCAAGGGCGAGCTCGCCGAGATCCTCACCTCCGAGCACGGCAAGGTGCTCTCCGACGCCGCCGGCGAGATCGCCCGCGGGCTCGAGGTCGTCGAGTTCGCCTGCGGCCTCTCTCACCTGCTCAAGGGCACGGTCTCCGAGCAGGTCTCCTCCGGCGTGGACGTGACCACGCTCAAGCAGCCGCTCGGCGTGGTGGGCATCATCAGCCCGTTCAACTTCCCCGCCATGGTGCCGATGTGGTTCTTTCCGATCGCGATCGCGGCCGGCAACGCGGTCGTGATCAAGCCCTCGGAGAAGGACCCGACCGCGTCCAGCTGGATCGCGGAGCTCTGGTCCGAGGCAGGGCTGCCCGACGGCGTCTACAACGTCGTGCACGGCGACAAGGAGGCGGTCGACGCGCTCCTCGACAACCCCGACGTCGCCTCGATCTCCTTCGTCGGCTCCACCCCGATCGCCCGCTACGTCTACGAGCGCGGCACCGCCGCCGGCAAGCGGGTCCAGGCGCTCGGGGGCGCCAAGAACCACATGCTCGTGCTGCCCGACGCCGACCTCGACCTGGTCGCCGACTCGGCGGTCAACGCGGGCTTCGGGTCGGCGGGCGAGCGCTGCATGGCGATCTCGGTGGTGCTCGCGGTCGACTCGGTGGCCGACAGCCTGATCTCGAAGATCACCTCGCGGATGGCCACGTTGAAGACCGGCGACGGCACCCGGGACGCCGACATGGGGCCGCTGATCACCGGCGCCCATCGGGACAAGGTGGCGAGCTACGTCGACGTGGCCACGGCCGACGGTGCCGAGGTCGTCGTCGACGGACGAGGGATCGAGGTGGACGGCGACCCCAACGGGTTCTGGGTCGGGCCGACCCTGGTGGACCGGGTGCCGACCACGTCGACCGTCTACACCGAGGAGATCTTCGGCCCGGTGCTCTCGGTCATCCGCGTCTCCGGCTACGAGGAGGGCCTCGAGCTGATCAACTCCGGTCAGTTCGGCAACGGCACCGCGATCTTCACCAACGACGGCGGCGCCGCCCGCCGGTTCCAGCGTGAGGTGCAGGTCGGGATGGTCGGCGTGAACGTGCCGATCCCGGTGCCGGTCGCCTACCACTCCTTCGGTGGCTGGAAGGCCTCGCTGTTCGGGAACGCGAAGGCGTACGGCCCCGCGGGGCTGGACTTCTTCACCCGGGAGAAGGCTGTCACCACCCGGTGGCTCGACCCGTCGCACGGCGGGATCAACCTGGGGTTCCCGCAGAACTCCTGAGAGATCTAGTAGTCGTAGTCGTCGTCGGGGCCGACTGCGTCGAGCTTCTGCTCGGCGTAGTCGGCCTCGTTGACGTCGTCCGGCGTCGAGGTCACCGTCTCCTCGGCGTCCAGAGGCGCCTCGTCGTCGACGGTCTTCTTCACGACGTCGGTCGCCTGCTCCTCGAGGTCTGCCTCTGCTGCGTACTCGCTCATCTACCCTCGCTCAGCTCGATCCGTGTGCTCGGTCTCCAGTAGACCACCGCCACCCGGGTGCCGCCACGGATCGCTGTGGCTCAGCGCCGGCGTGGTGCCCCCAGGGCGAGGCGGAGATCCTGCTTCAGGGTCGTGTATGCCTCCTTGGGCTGCCGGTTCACATCCCAGAGCAGCGCGTAGCCCTCCCCTTCGAACCAGCCCGGTACCCAGGAGTGGGTGTCGTCGATGCCCCAGACCGTGAACGACGTGCAGGCGCGTACGGCGAGGCAGGCCTGGAGCATCTGGGAGAACTCGTAGGGGTGGGCGAAGAGCGCCAGGTTGTCCGTGGGGACCTGGGTCTCGGCAGAGTCGACGAAGGTGCGTACGTCGGCCTCGGTGACCGCGACCTCGAGACCGAGGTCGGCATAGCGCTGCAGGTCGGCGCGGAAGCGCTCGCCGGAGAAGCCGTACTGGGTGTCGAGGTGGCCCTGGTTGCCGACACCGTGGATGGGTACGCCCTGGGCGAGGAGCTCCTTGACCCAGTTGTAGACCGCGGTCGACTTGGCGCTGTTCCCGTCCTCACCGGCGATGTTGTAGTCGTTGTAGAACAGCTTGGCCTTGGGGTCGGCGGCACGGGCCCAGCGGAAGGCGTCGGCGACGATCCCGGTGCCGAGGTGCTTGATCCAGAAGTTGTCGCCGTTCATGCCATTGGGGAGCGGGTTCGGGCTCCAGGAGTCGGCGAAGAACTCGTTGGCGACGTCCCACTGGTAGACCTTGCCGCGAAAGTGGGCGACCTCGTCGGTGATGTGCTTCTTGAGGATCCCGCGCAGCTCGTCGTTGCTGATGGTGCCGTTGTTGACGCCCTCCGTCAGCCAGGCGGGATTCTGGTTGTGCCAGAGCAGGGTGTGGCCGCGCACCTTCTGACCATGGGCGCGGGCGAACTCGACGACCTCGTCGGCGCCGGACCAGTCGTAGGTGCCGCGAGTCGGCTCGACGGTCTCCCACTTCATCTCGTTCTCGGGAGTGATGCTGGAGAACTCGTCCGCGGCTATGCCGGCGAGCTCCTCGTCCGCGAGCACCTCGGGGTTGGCGGCGACACCTAGGTGCAGCCCGATCTGGGAAGCGTAGGAACGGAGCGAGTCGGACGGGGGCCGGAAGCCACGCGGCTCGGCCTGGGCCACGGATGATGCGGTGGCCGCGATGGTCGCCGCGGCGGTCACGGTCACGACGATGTGACGAAGTTTCACGGTGCCTCCAAGTGCACTAAGTGTGATCGGCATCACAGACAGGGATCAGGATGGCGAGAGGCTCGCGACTTTGTCAATCGTTGTCGATAACGTTTTCTGAAGACGGGCGCCGAAGCTGGATCCCGGCTACGATCCGATCCATGCCCACCGAGACCTCTGCCCACGAAGCTCCCGGATCGACGTGGGCCCGCAGCTACGACTACACCGCGCGCGAGCTGGTGCGACCACGTTCCGTGGATGACGTACGCGACCTCGTGCTGCGCGAGCCACGGCTGCGCGCGCTGGGGTCTCGGCACTCCTTCACCGATCTCGCGGACACACCGGGCGTGCTGGTCTCGCTCGACCTGGAGAGCTCGCCGAGCCTGGCCGGCGACGTGGTCCGGGTGCCCGGCGGGATGCGCTACGGCGAACTCGCCGCCTGGCTGCAGGAGCACGGCCGGGCGCTGCCGAACCTCGCCTCGCTCCCCCACATCTCGGTCGCCGGTGCGGTCGCGACCGGCACTCATGGCTCCGGGGTCGGCAACGGCTCGCTGGCCAACTCCGTGACCGCGCTGGAGGTCGTCGACGGCCGCGGCGACCTGGTGCGTCTAGAAGCCGGTTCGCCCGACTTCGCCGGCGCCGTAGTCGGGATCGGCGCCCTCGGGATCGTGACCCATCTCGAGCTGCTGACCTCGCCGACCTACCAGATCGCACAGACGGTCCACGAAGGTCTTACCTACGCTGACCTGCGAGAACACCTCACCGAGATCCTCGGTGCGGCCTACTCGGTGTCGATCTTCACGCGTTGGGCCGACGAGCCTGACGGGTCGGTCGCCCGGGTCTGGGTGAAGTCGCGCTCGACGACGCCGGAGCTCCCCGGGACGGTGCTTGCGACGGGACCGCGGCACGTCGTCCCCGGTCTCGACCCGGCGCCGTGCACCGAGCAGCTCGGCGTGCCGGGGCCGTGGCACGAGCGGCTGCCCCACTTCCGGCTCGACTTCCAGCCGAGCGTCGGTGCGGAGCTGCAGAGCGAATACCTGGTGCCGCTCGATCGCGCGCAGGAGGCGGTCGACGCCGTCCGGTCGCTCGCAGACCGGGTCCGGCCGCTCCTGCAGGTGAGCGAGATCCGCGCCGTCGCCGCCGACGAGCTGTGGCTCTCCCCCGCCTACGGCACCGACACGTTGGCGCTGCACTTCACCTGGAACGCTGACCCCGTCGGCGTACGCGAGCTCCTGCCCGAACTTGAGCAGCGGCTTCCGGCGGGCACTCGGCCGCACTGGGGCAAGCTCTTCGCCACCAAGGATCCCGGCGCCGAGTTCCCGCGCTGGGACGACTTCAGGGACCTCGTACGCCGCTTCGACCCGGACCGCCGGTTCTGGAACGCCTGGCTGGACCGGGTGCTCGGCTGAGGCCGGGTCCGCTCAGTCCTCGACGAACTGGCGGTGGTTGCGGATCACCTCGGCGATGATCACGTTGAGGATCTTCTCGGCGAACTCGGGGTCGAGACCGGCGTCGTCGGAGAGCCGGCGGAGTCGCTCGATCTGGACCGCCTCGCGGCTGGGATCGGCCGGCGGGAAGCCCGCGCGCGCCTTCAGCCGGCCGACCTGCTCGGTGCACTTGAAGCGCTCGGCGAGAAGGTGGACAAGGGCGGCGTCGAGGTTGTCGATGCTGCCGCGCAGGCGCAGGAGCTCGTCGTGGGCGTCTTCGGTCACAGCGCTATCAAACCTGATCCGAGTCCCCGAGCACCGACGAGTCTTACTCGCCGGACTCCTTCGAGGACTGCTCGGCGAGCGCCTTGTCGATGTCGAGCTCGACGACGGCGTCGATGACCTGCTTGAGCGCGGGCGCGGGGAGCGCACCGGGCTGGGAGAAGACGAGGTTGCCCTTCTTGAAGGCCATCAGCGTCGGGATCGAGGTGATGTTGGCGGCACCGGCGAGCGCCTGCTCGGCCTCGGTGTCGACCTTCCCGAAGACGATCTCGGGGTGCTCTGCGGAGGCAGCGTCATAGATCGGGCCGAACTGGCGGCACGGGCCGCACCAGGACGCCCAGAAGTCGACGAGGACGATCTCGTTGTCGCTGACGGTGCTCTCGAAGTTCTCTGCGCCGAGCTCGACGGTGGGCATGGGGCTCTCGCTTCCGGTCTGGGGTTGGTGCGCGCCGGATCGGCGGGCACGTACGTCTCAACGCACGTGCACCACTGAGGATTCCCCGTGCGAATTCCTCGTGGAATCAGGGAAGGCGCTTGGCCTTCGGCCCGATCTGCCGCTCGATGCGGCTGCGTGGCTGACCGGTCAGCTTGGCGACGATCGGCACTCGGAACACGTATCCACCGACAGCCGCTGCGATGACCAGCAAGATAATCCAGAACATGTGGTCCAGCGTACGCCGCACCACCCAGGCCTCACCTCAGGATTCACCCTGAGATGAGGCCCGGATGGGCCAGGACGAGTCCCGGGTCGGTGTCAGGCGGCGCGCCGGCCGCGGCGGCCGGACTCGCGCTTGCGGAGGGCGTCGGTGAGCAGCGAGACCAGGGCCTCGAGCTGCACGTCGGCGGAGTCGGTGACCTCCTCGTCGGAGCCGTCCAGGGCACGAGCCGCGAGGCCGGCCTTGGAGTCGATCAGCTCGGCGATCCGGGTGTCGATGGTCTGCGAGGCGATGATGCGCCAGGCGGTGACCGGCTCGGTCTGACCGATGCGGTGAACACGGTCGATCGCCTGGGTCTGCTCGGCGTCGGTCCAGGAGAGCTCGGCCAGGATCAGGTTGGAGGCGGCCTGCAGGTTGATGCCGACACCGGCGGCGGTCAGCGAGCAGACGATGACCTTGACCTCGGGGTCGTTCATGAACTCGTCGATGGCCTTCTCGCGCGCCTTCGAGGTCTGGTCGCCGCGGATCGTGGAGTAGCGGATGCCGCGCTCCTCGAAGAGCTTCTGCGCGGCGTCCATGACCTCGATGTGCTTGGCGAAGAAGACGACCTTGCCGACGTTGCGCGCCAGCTGGGCGGCATAGTCGGCGGCCAGCGAGGCCTTCGCGCGACCGATGCGGCGCATCATGCCGAAGACGTTCTCGCCGGTGGAGGCGTCCTGGTCCTCGCGCTCCCAGGTGGCGACGCGGCGGATCAGCTCGAGGTCGAGCTCGCCAGGGGCCGGCTTGGCGCCGGTCACCCGCGTCTCGATCGCGGTGTCGTAGCGCTGCATCATCCGCTTGGCCAGCTCGGCCTCGGCGGCCCGGATCGAGCGGCCCTCGGCGTCGTCGAGCTCGACCGGCAGGTCGGCCACGCGGCGCGCCGGGATGTCGCTGGCGACGTCGATCTTGCGGCGGCGCACGATGCCCTGGTTGACGACGACGCGGCGGGCGGCGCCGTAGAAGCTGTTGTCCTGGGGGGTCAGCCCGGTCTCCTCGAGCCCCTCGAGAAGGCCGTTGAGCGGCTTGACGTCGTCGATCCAGCCGAGGAACTGCCAGATCGCCCGGAAGTCCTCGATGTCGTTGATCAGCGGGGTGCCGGTCAGCGCCATCAGCAGCGGGTTGGCCGTACGCTGCCGGATCTTCTCCGAGAGGGCCAGCACGTGCTGGGAGCGCTGGGAGGACTTGTTCTTGATGAAGTGGGCCTCGTCGACGACCATGCCCTTGAAGCCGAACTCGCCGAGCCAGCCGACGTGGCGGTCGAGGATCTCGTAGTTGACCACGATGATGTCGGCGAAGCCGTCGATGTCCTCACCGTTGCCGTGCACGACGGTCGCCTTCTTGGACGGCGTCCAGAGGTTGACCTCGCGCGCCCAGTTGGCCTTGACGACGTTGGGCACGACGACGAGCAGCGGGTAGGCGTCGGCTGCCTCGGCGGCGAGCAGCGCCTGCGCGGTCTTGCCGAGGCCGGGCTCGTCGGCCAGGAGGTAGGAGCGGTGGCCCTCGGCTGCCGAGGCGACCAGCTGGGCCTGGTGGTGCATGAGCTCGCGGGTGCCGGGCGCGTCGATGTGGCCGGGGCCGTAGGCGGGCGGCTCGGGGAGCGGCATGCAGGAGGGGCCGGAGTCGGCGTACTCGAAGCTTCGGAACAGCGGCCCGAGGAGCTCCCAGCCGGACAGGCGGCGGGCGTGCACCGGCGGGCGGGCGTTGGTGAAGTCGGGCGCCAGGAACGGGTTGGAGAGCTGGCGCTGGACGACGCTCGTCGGGACCACGCGCTTGTCGGGTACCACGACGGCGGGCGTCTCGTCCTCGTCCTCCTCCTCGTCCTCCGGCACGTCGACTCCACCACGGGCCATCAGCTCGTGCTTGAGGTCGACGGCGGCGTCGGAGATCTCGGCGTCCTCGGCGAGGAGCTCGAACAGACGCGAGTCCATGGTCGCGGTCTTGGCGAGGATCGTGGCGATCCCGTCCAGACGCTTGAGCTGCTCGGCGCGGCGGCCCTCGTTGAGGGTCTCGTCCTCGAGCACGCGGTGGCGCTCGTCTCGGGCGAGGAGCGCGACGACCTGGAACTTGGTCCGAACGTCGGGCATGGCCGAGCGGCGCTGCACGGCCGACTCCACCTCGCGGACGACCTGAGCGAGCACCGGGATGATGCCCTCGTTGTCCTTGTGGACGCCCTTGCGGCGACCGTTCTGCCCGGACTTGCCGGCATTGCCGTTGCTACGCGAACGGCCTGACCGGTTGTTGCGCCGGGTAGCGGCTCCCTGAGCCAACTGAATCCTCCTTGGGGCCACGCACGGGTGAGTGGCATGTCCAAATGCCGACCCTCATCGGCCGGTCGCCCTCCCAGGGCTCACGCAGATCGATGGCAGACGACTGACGACCGCGTCCAAACAGCGGATACGCGCGATCGGCGCCTCATCGACCGGGCCAGTGACTCGTTCGGTCCCCACGACGAACGTCCACGAGCCGGGCGCTTGCAGCGAGTGTAACCCCACCCACACCCGTTAGCGGAAGTCTCGTTCCGCGTTTTCTGTCAATTGATCAAACACATGGGTCAGACAGACCTCGGACGAGCCCTGTAGAACTCGCGGGCGCGCCGTCCCAGACGCTTGGTGGCGACGTCCGACAGCACCACACCGAGCGGAATGTTGAGCACCGGGATCCCGCGCAGGACGACACGCCGGGCGACCCGGGCACCGACGAGGTGCGCCATCGACCTGGTGGCCTCGACGGTCTTGTTCGTCGCCCAGCGGGAGGCGGCGCGGACGCCGAACCGGCTGCCTGCGGTGCCCGCCGCGCTGCCGCCGCCGTCGAAGAGCAGATCCACGCCGGCCAGCCTGAGGAACTCGTTGATCCGGGCCGGATCCTCCAGATTGTGTCCGTACGCAGCGGCGATGTGCATCACCAGGCGCTGCTCGATCCACGCCAGCGCGATCAGGTCCCCGAGGATCGCCGTTCCGGCCGCGGCCATGACCGCACCCGGGCCGCCGATGACGGCCGGCACCTCGGCGACCGCGATCATCGCGCCGCCGCCGGCACCCTGCAGGCGAGCGAACCAGCGGTGCTTGCGGACCAGATCGTCGACGTACGCCTCGATGTCGAAGCCGGGCTCGGCCCGGTCCTCGGCCACCCTCCTGGCGATCTCCGGGCCCTGGGTGGCAACCAGGTGGCCGACCAGCACCTGTGGTGCCGCCGGTCCTGCCTTGATCAGCTCCTTGACCGGGAACTTCGGCTTCTTGATCATCTGCCCTCCGCGTCGCTCGACGGCCGTGCCACCGTCTGATGGCCCGAACCTATCCGAGCGCGGCCCGGCGACGGCTCTGCGACTCAGTCGATCAGGTACTGATCCGCCCAGGCCGAGATGATCCGGGCGGCGCGCTGGGCCTGACCCCTCTTCGTGAGGAGGTGGTCGGAGCCCTCCAGTGCCACGAAGGAGCGCGGGTGGCGGGCGGTGTTGAAGATGTCGGAGGCGTTCTCGATGCCGACCGTGGTGTCGGTCGGGCTGTGCATCACCAGGAGCGGCTTCTTGAGCTGCATGATCTTCTGGCGCAGGTCGGCGCGGCGTACGTCATGGACGAAGGCCTTGCGAAGGGTCAGCGACTTGCCGCCCGCCATCCACGGCGACTCGCCTTCCTCCAGCACCCGGGAGAGCACCGCGTCGTAGTTGTGCTCGACGTGCGCCGGCTGGAACGGAGCCGCGACAGTGGCGACGGCATCGACGCCGACCCCGTCAGCGGCCGCAGCGAGGACCGCTGCGCCGCCGAAGGAGTGTCCGACGAGCAGCTCGGCCGGGGTGCCGCGCTCGGCCATGAACCGGGTCGCCTCGACGGTGTCGGCGACCTTGTGGGTGAAGGAGCCGTCGCCCCAGTCGCCCTCGGAGTCGCCGAGCCCGAGGTTGTCGAAGCGCAGCATCCCGACGCCCTCGGCGGCGAGCTGCTTGCAGATCCGCGCGGCGGCCGGAGAGTCCTTCCCGAGGGTGAAGCCGTGACTGAACACGCCCCAGCCACGCACCTCACCCTCGGGCAGGTCGATCAGACCGGCCAGCATGGGTCCGGACGTACTCTTGAAGGTCACCTTCTCAGCCACGCCCAGGATTCTCTCAGAATCCGGCGCGACTGCTCGGGTCTGCTCAGCGCTCGACGTAGAACAGACGCTTGTTGAGGAACTCGTCGATCCCGAGCGGGCCGAGCTCGCGACCGAAGCCGGAGCGCTTGGTGCCGCCGAAGGGGACGTCGGCGCCCTCGCCGGCCGGCGTGTTGACGTTGGCCATGCCGACCTCGAGCTGCTGGGCGACGGCGATCGCGCGCTCCTCGTCGGTCGAGAAGACGGCGCCGCCGAGGCCGTACTCCACCGCGTTGGCAAGCTCGACGGCCTCCTCGTCGGTGGTCACCTTGTAGACGACGGCGACGGGGCCGAAGAGCTCCTCGGTGTAGGCGCGCATCTCCGGCGTGACACCGGTGAGGACCGCGGGGGCGAAGAAGGCGTCGGGGCCCTCGGAGATCTCGCCGCCGGCGTGGAGCGTGGCGCCCTTGGAGACCGCGTCCTCGATCTGGTCGCGCAGAGCCTCGGCGGCCTTACGGGCCACCAGCGGGGAGTAGGCGGTGTCGTCGCCGTCCTCGCCCTCGAGCGGCTTCATCGCCGCGGCGCGCTTGGTGAGGGCCGCGACGAAGTCGTCGTAGACGCCCTCGTTCACGATCATCCGCTTGTTGCCGTTGCACACCTGGCCGACGTTCTCCATCCGGGTCGCCCAAGCGGTCTCGGCGGCCTCATCGATGTCGTCGGAGTCGAGGATGATGTAGGGGTCGGAGCCGCCGAGCTCGAGGACGACCTTCTTCAGGTGGCGGCCGGCGGCCTCGGCGACGGCCGTGCCGGCGCGCTCGGAGCCGGTCAGGGAGACCGCGCGGACGCGCGGGTCGGCGATCATCGTGGCGATCTGCTCGTGGGTGGCGTAGAGGTTCTGGTAGACGCCCTCGGGAAGGCCGGCGTCCTCGAAGATCTTCGCGATCGCGGCCGAGGAGCGCGGGCAGTTCTCGGCGTGCTTGAGGATGACGGTGTTGCCGGCGACCAGGTTGGGCGCGGCGAAGCGGGCGACCTGGTAGTAGGGGTAGTTCCACGGCATGACGCCGAGGACCGGGCCGAGCGGCAGACGCTGGATGACCGCCTTGCCCTCGTGGCCGGGCAGGTCGGTCTCCGCGAGGAGCTCGGGGCCGTGGTCGGCGTAGTAGGCGGTGATCTCACCCGAGAACTCGGCCTCGCCGGCACCCGAGGAGGCCTTCTTGCCCATCTCGGTGCGGATGATCTTCCCGAGCTCCGCGGCACGCTCGGTGAAGAGGTCCGCGGCGCGCTTCACGATCGCGGAACGCTCCTCGATCGGGGTCGAGCGCCAGGCTGCGTACGCCTTCTTGGACCGCTCCATCGCCTCCTCCACCTCGGCGTCGGTGGCGAACGGGAAGGTCTCGATCACCTCTCCCGTTGCGGGGTCGGTCACCTGGTAGGGAGGCGTGGTGCTCATCGTCATCCTCTTCGATCGGGGGCTGCTTTGGTGCGATGGTACGTGGTTTTGGAGCGCTTTTGATGACGGAACCGTTACTCTTTACCGGTTTTCACAACTGAATCCGAAGTTAGGACACGTTCTAGAATGTCCGCATGGATCTCGCATTCTTCCGGCGCACCGATGATGGTTTCGAGCCTACGCCGATGGCTCGCAGCATGTGGGCCGAGGACCACATGCACGGAGTGGCCGCCAGCGGCCTGATCGCTCGCGGCCTCGAGGACCAGATCGAGGAGCTCGGACGTGCCTCGGAACTGGTGCCCTCGCGCTATCACGTGGACCTGTTCCGACCGGCGCGGATGGTGCCGACGAGGATCCGCACGAGGGTCGTACGCAACGGCCCGCGCATCGCGCTGCTCGACGCCGAGATGGTCCAGACCTCCGGCGACGGCGAGGAGCGGGTCGTGGCCCGCGCGACCTGCACCTACCTGCTCGCCGGCGAGAACCCGGCCGGGGACGTCTGGTCGGCGACCGACCGCGCCACTCCCCCGCCGCTCGAGGTCGCGCCGCCGACCTCCGAGCCGCACGTACCCTTCTTCGTCTCCGAGAACCCTTGGTCCGACGACTTCGGCAAGCACCAGAACGCCGGGCGGCACGTCACCTGGCAGGTCGCCGTACCGACCGTCGCCGGCGAGCCGATGACCCCGTTCCAGACCGTGGCCTCGATCGCCGATGCCACCTCGATGGTCACCAACTGGGGCAGCAACGGCGTCGAGTGGATCAACACCGACATCTCGCTCGCCCTCGCCCGACGACCGGCCGGGATGGAGGTCGGCCTCGCCACCATCGACCACGTCGCTCGCGAGGGCATCGCCGTCGGCACCGCCGAGGTCTTCGACCGGGAGGGGACCATCGGCACCGCCACCGTCACCGCCCTCGCCAACGCCAAGCGCACCGTCGACTTCACCGCCCCTGGCGAGGGCGGCCCCGCCACCCCCGTCTAGCCGAAACCGCAGTTGTGGCGGCCGAATCCGCACTTGTGGGCGACGAAACTCTAGTTTCGTCGCCCACTTCTACAGTCTCGGCCGCCAGAACTCAGGTCTCGGCCGGCGCTTGTGCCTTCTCGGCTAGGGCGAGGTTCTGGTCGACGAGGGCGGCCATGAGGGCTCGCTGGCGGGTCGGGGTGAGGCCGAAGCCGGAGGGGGTCAGGTCGGGCGTGGCCAGGGACTCGTCGATGCCGTGGAGGCGGGCGGTCGCGTGGTTGACGTCGGCGATGGCCTGCCGGAGGTCGGTGGTCGCTGGGTCGTGGGTGTCGGGGTTGCCGGCGAGGTTGAGTACGCCGGTGATGCCGATGCGGCGCTCGTCGCCGACCCGGTCCAGGGCGGCCAGGAGCGCGACGCCGGCCGGGCGGAGCGGCCCGAGGTCTGCGGGGAACGGGTAGGTGGCGCGCAGGCGCGAGGGGTTGTAGCGGTAGGCGGTGTTGAGCATGGTGCCGCCGGCGCGTACCGCCCAGACCCGGTGGAGGTCGGAGGCCAGGAAGGCGTACGCAGCCGCGTCCTGCGTCGGGTAGACGACCAGTCCGTTGGAGAAGACGTGGTCGGCACCGACCAGCACGGGCCACAGGTGCTTGCTGTGCTTGCTGAACGCGATGACGTGCGAGAGCCCGGCGGCGTCGCGGTAGAGCTCGTCGACGGGGCTGAGGAAGCCCCACCAGCGCTCCTTGAGCTGGGGGTACTTCACGAACTGGCGGCGGCGCTCGGCACGCACCTTCGACCGCACCAGACGTGCGAGCGCGCGGTCCTCGGCGAGCTCCTCGAGACCCAGCTTGCCGACGTCGAGCACGAAGCGGGAAGCGGTCGAGCCGCACGGCGTGACCAGGTCCTCGCCGCTCAGATAGGGCCGTACGTTGTGCCCGAGCGGACCGCGTCCGAGAGCCTCCGCCTCGGCCGGCGTCAGGACGAGCGTGCGGCCGAGCACGATCGTGCCCTGATAGCCGTGCGGCAGCGGTACGTCGAGATCCAGCCGCGCCGGCTCCGGGAGCGAGAAGCCGTCCTCGAGCGTCCCGGTGATCGCCGGGACCGAGCGCCCGTCGAGCCACGCACTGTCGAGCGGTCGGGTGGTGAGCCAGATCTTCGCGAACCGCACGCCCGCCGTCGGCCACGGGGCCGAACGCTCCGCCCGGGCGACCTGCCAGCCGCGGTCCAGGAGTGTGCCGAGGCCGAAGCGCGCGGTGTCTCCCTCGCTGATCGAGTCGGTCGTGATCAGCCCGATCTCGCCGCGACTGAGCGCAGCGGCCCGGAGCAGGAAGTAGATGATGTAGTCGGCCCGCCTCGTCGTGCCGGCGGCGAGGGTGTGCGCGAGGTAGTCGCGCAGCTCCTGGCCGATCGCGTCCCGCACCCGCTTCACCCCGAGATAGGGCGGGTTGCCGACCACCGCGTCGAAGCCGCCGCGCGCCATCACCTCGGGCGCAGCCAGCGCCCAGTGGATCGGCCGGACTGCGGGAACGGGCAGGCGCCGGCTTCGGCCCAGCGCCGCGTACGCCTCGTCCAGCCTTCTCCCCGGCCGCCCGCCCAGCGGCAGCGCGACCGCGACCATGGCATCGGCGTACGCCTTCGGGTCATCCACGCCGGTAGGCAGCTCGCCCGCGTCGACGAGCCCGACCAGCGAGTTGCCGCACAGGATCCGGTCGTCGAGGAAGGTCAGCGGGAGCGAGGGGTCCTCACAGAGCAGCCAGAGGGAGAGCTTCGCGATGTCGACCGCGACCGGGTCGATGTCGGCCCCGTAGAGGCAGCGAGTGACGATCTCGGCCACGGGCCGCTCGCACGAGGACGCCAGATAACGGGCGGAGGCGAGGAGGAAGACGCCAGTCCCGGCGGCGATGTCGACCACGGCCGCGTCGGCAGAGGCGACTGGTGCCAGGGCGTGGGCGACGACCTCGTCGGCGAGCTCGGGCGGGGTGTAGTGGGCGCCGTTGTCGCGTCGCGAGGAAACCTCGAGCAGCGCCTCGTAGACGTAACCGATCTCCTCCAGAACCAGATCATCGATCGCGGCCCCATCCAGGAACAGATAGTTCGACAGCAGATGATCCGGTTCCGGACCGTCCGCGCACGACAGCAACCCAGCGGCGTCCAGGGCGCCATCGGTGAGCACCATCCCCCGCGCCTGCGCGAACCCCGCAACGACGCTGCGCATCACCGCCGCCACCGCCGAGGGGCCACCGCCCAGCTCGGCAACCGCCGACCGCGCTCGACTGCGCAGTGCCCGGGGGGTGATCACAGGATGAACCATAGAACGCCCGCAGGTTCGGGGAGACGAACCGACGGTGAAGAGTGACGCGCCGGGGTGCCCCCGTTCACCACAACGTCACACCGTGCGTACAGAATCCGGCGCATGTCAATCGACTCGGAGCGGCTCGGGCCCCTCCTTCACATCCGGCCCGGCACGGCTCCCCGCGTGGCGATCATCTCCGCGAGCTACGGCGCGGGCCACAACTCGGCCTCCCGGGAGATCTCACGAGCACTCGGGGAGGCCGGATGCGACGTCGAGATCTTCGACTTCGTCGACCTGATGCCCTGGCGCCTCGGGCACGGCCTGAAGGTCGGCTACAAGATGCAGCTCCAGGTCAGCCCCGACTCGTGGGGCACCACGATGAGTCTGGTCATGCCGGGACGCCCGCTCCACAAGCCGTTCAACCAGTTCCTCCGTCTCTCCACGCGCAAGCTCACCGAGGCAATGTGCGGCGCCGACCTGGTCATCTCGACCCACCCGTTCTGCTCCCAGGTCATCGGGCACCTACGCACCAGCGGACAGCTAGCCGTGCCCGCGGTCACCTACCTCACCGACGCCGCGGTCCCGGCGCTGTGGATCAACCCCGGCATGGACCTCAACCTCGCCATCCACGAGGTCGCCGCACGCGAGGCGCGCATGCTCGGCGGCAACGCGGCCGTGGTCCAGCCGCTGGTCCCGCCGGGGGCGGCGTACGTGCCGGGGCAGGTCTTCCCCGACCCCCTGGCCGACCTCCAGCTGGAAGGCCCGCGGGCGCTGGTCACCGGCGGCTCGCTGGGCGCCGGCGCGCTCGAGCAGACCGCCCGCGACATCCTCGAGCACAGCGACATGACCCCGGTGGTCCTCTGCGCGACCGACCCGTGTCTCAAGCGCCGCCTGGAGCGGATCCCCGGGGTCGTGGCGCTCGGCTGGCGCACCGACGTACGTGCCCTGATGGCGACCAGCGACTGCGTCGTCCAGAACGCCGGCGGCTTCACCTCGCTCGAGGCCCTGGCCTCGGGCACCCCGGTGATCACCTACCGCTCGATCTCCGGCCACGGCGCCGCCAACTCGGCCAACCTGGACCGTGCCGGGCTGATCCCGTGGGCCCGCGACGAGGTCGAGCTCGCCAAGCACCTGGAAGTCGCCGCCGAGTCGCCACGGTTCAACCGGCTCGCGCTCGGCGTCCCCGACATCGTCCAGCTCCTCACCGACAGCTACGACGAGACCGCGGTTGCCTAGGGCTTCTGCCCGAAGAGCCGCGCGGCGTTCTCGTAGAGCACCCCGCGCGTCCACTCGTCCCCGAGACCGAGGCCCAAGACCCCGTCGACCGCCTCGAGATAGGGATAGGGGATGTTCGGGAAGTCGCTCCCGAACAGCACCCGCTCACCCAGGGCCCTCAGCCGCGGCAGCTCCTCGGCCGGGAAGGGCGTGGACGCCTCGGTGAAGGCGGTGAAGGCCATGGTCGTGTCCAGGTGCACCCCGTCGTACTTCTCGACCAGGTCGAGGAAGCGCGAGTAGTCCGGCAGCCCCATGTGAGCGACGATCAGCACCAGGTCCGGATAGCGCCCGAGCAATGCCTCCATGCCGGTCGGCCCGGTGAACCGCCCCGGAGCGGGCCCGTGCCCGGAGTGGATCACCAGCGGCGTACGCGACTGCGAGAGCACCTCCCAGACCGGGTCGAGCAGCGGTGAGTTGGGGTCGTAGTCGCCGACCTGGACGTGAGCCTTGAAGATCCGCGCACCCGCCTCGACGGCCTCGCGGACATAGTCGCCCGCACCCGGCTCCGGGTAGAACGTCGCCGACTGGAGACAGTCCGGCTTGTCCGCCGCGAACTCCGCACCCCACTGGTTCAGCCAGGCCGCCATGCCCGGCTTGTGCGGATAGGTGAGCGCCGAGAAGTGACGTACGCCGAGATCCCGCAGCACCCGGAGCCGCTCCTCCTCGGAGTGCCGATAGGCGATCGGCCACGGCTGGCCGGTCAACGGCCCGACCGCATCGAAGTAGGCCCACACCTTGTCGAGCATCCGCGCGGGCAGGAAGTGGATGTGTACGTCGAAGATGCCGTCCAGGCCCAGCGCATCGAGCCGCGCGCGGAGCTGCGCGGGCTCGTCGGGGGCGATGGTGACCGTCGGAGGATTCACGAGGGCCGAATTTACCCGGCGGTGGCGGAGCCAGAGGCCACGGGCGCAGCGAACGTCTCCGCGATCGCCCGAGCGCGCCCGGGCACCTCGTCGGCGGTCAGCCCCCAGGTCCCCTCGGCGAAGCGCCGGGCGAGCTTCGCGAGCGAGTCGGCGCCCTCGTTGAGCGCCTCGCCGACGTGGCCGCGCACCCACTCGAACGAGAGCCGATCGGACTCGCGGCACAGGTCGTCGTGCATCCGGGTCAGGCCGGCTAGCTCGGCGCGATGCTCGGTGTCATAGCCCTTCGGCATCGACAGCTCGCCTCGGAGCCAGTCCTCGATCATCGCGAGCGCGACCCTCGAGTCGGTCCGGATGGTCAGCGTACGGCGGGGCAGCGCCCGCACCGCCTCCGCGATCGCCTGCAGCTCGGCCAGGACCACCAGCGACTGGGGGTCGCGGATCCGGGCGTTGGGCACCTGCCGGCCGAAGCCGTGCTGGCCGTCGCCGGCGAGCCATCCCCAGCCGATGAACCCGCGGTGCGCCGAGCCGTCGGTCGCCACCACCAGCGGCGGCAGCGGGCCGGCCCGATGGATCGCCAGCGCCTCCACCGCCTCCGAGCGGATGTCCGCGTCCTCGTCGGTGAACGGCACAACAGTGACCCCGGGATAGGCGTCCGCGATCTCGTCGGTCAGCATCCAGAACCGCGAGTTGGACGGCAGCGCGACCACGACCTGCACCGGCGCGAGCGACTCCAGCGAGTCGTACGCCGCCCCGACCGCCGCGATGATCGCGTCCTCGGTCCCGCGGGCACCCAGCGATCCCGCCGCGTGCAGCCGTGGACCGGCCAGAACCCAGTCCCATTTCTCGGCGTCGCTGCGCTCCTTGACGACGATGAAGCAACGCATTGCTGACCTCCTGACCCGCCCGAACAAGTCGCCCTCGACGTTACCGGGCGGCCCCTGAGAAAGAGACTCCGGCGTCAGGATCCGGACACCGCTGACCGGATTCACTGACCGGAACGGTCAGACGAGCCCGAGCTCCCGGGCGCGTACGCCGGCCTGGAACCGGGACGAGGCGCCGAGCGCCTCCATGAGCTCGGCGACCCTGCGCCGGTAGGTGCGTACGCCGAGCCCGAGGGTGCGCGCCGCGGCCTCGTCCTTGACGCCCCGGCCGAGCAGATCGAGCACCTGCGGCGCGATGTCGCGCAGCTCGGCGATCCGGGCGTCGTAGGCGTCCACCGTCGTCGCCGAGCGCCAGGCCACGTCGAAGAGCGAGGTGACGCCCTGGACCACCTCCGGCTGGGTGACGATGCTGAAGGTGCGCTCGCCCAGGCGCGGGTCGCCGGCGAGGATCGCGACCCGGCGGTCGATCAGGATCGTCTCGTTGATCTCGTCGGGAGTGATCCGGATCTGAGCGCCTCGGACGTCGCGGATCTCGCGCAGATGGGCGGCGGAGACCGGGTCGAGCAGCACGTTGGGCCGGTAGACCTTCCGCAGCCGCACCTCGGCGCCGTCGCGACCGCACAACGCTGCCCTGATGCCGGACTCGGTCCGCGCGGCCGACCAGGTGCGCAGGTCGATCGCCGCACAGGCGATGTCGGTGGCGGCCGCGAACAGGTGCGAGGTGCGTCGCACCAGCTCCTCCTCGCCGCGTACGACGGCGACGGTCCCGCCCGTCCGGATCGTCCCCACCATGTTGGTCACGGCATCGATTCTCCCCCGCCTGCCAAGACGCGAGGCGCGATCGGCAACAACCTGCCAACGGCGTGAGTACGCGGCGTCGGGTCGCGACGCTGGAGAGCATGACCACGAACCACATCACCGCCGGGACTGCCGGCACCTGGCAGCTCGGCGACAAGCGGATCAACCGCATCGGCTTCGGCGCGATGCGTCTGATCGGCAACCTGTCCACGCCGATCGCCCCCGACCGCGAGAACGCGATCGCCGTGCTCCGCCGCGCCGTCGAGCTCGGCGTGAACCACATCGACACCGCGGCGATCTACTTCACCCCGACGCGCTCCGCCAACGAGCTGATCGCGACCGCCCTCCAGCCGTACGCCGATGACCTGCTGATCGCGACCAAGGTCGGCCCCACCCCGCGGAGCCGCGACGGCGCCTGGGAGTCCGACCCCCGACCCGAGCACCTGCGCCACCAGGTCGAGGAGAACATCCGCCAGCTCGGCCTCGACCACCTCGACCTGGTGAACCTGCGTTGGGGAGCCGGGCGCGAGCGCGGCCCCGGATCGATCGCCGACCACTTCGGCGCCCTGCTCGACCTGCGCGAGGCGGGCCTGGTCGAGCACGTCGGCCTCTCCAACATCTATCCCGAGCAGCTCACCGAGGCGCTCGCGATCGGGCCGGTGGCCTGCGTACAGAACCAGTACGGCCTCACCACCCGCCGCGAGGACGACGCCCTGCTGCGGCTGTGCGGCGAGCAGGGGGTCGCGTTCGTACCCTTCAACTCCATCGGCGCCGCCGTGGCCGGCGCGGTCCCCGGAACCTCCCCCGACGAGGCCGGTCGCGACGTCGTCGAGGCCATCGCCGAGGCACACTCCGCGACCCCCTCCCAAGTACGCCTCGCCTGGACGCTCCACCAGGGCCCGCACGTGCTCGCCATCCCCGGCACCGCCGACCCCGCCCACCTCGAGGAGAACATCGCCGCCGGCGCCCTCCGGCTGACCGACGAGGAGGTGAGCCGTCTGGACGCCGTCGCGGGGTAGGCCGCTCCGGCTCACTCCTGGGCGTAGAGCCCGTCGATGATGTCTGCGTACTTCTTGCTCACCACGCGCCGCTTCAGCTTCAGGGTCGGGGTGAGCTCCTCGGACTCGGCGGTCCACTCCTGGCTGAGCAGCTCGAAGGCCTTGACCTGCTCGGGACGGGAGAGGCGGGCGTTGGCGGCCTCGACGGCCTTGGCGACGGCACCCCGGATGACCGGATGCTGGGCCAGCTCGGCGAGCGAGCCGGCCTCGACGCCGAGCTTCTTGGCCACCACGGGAGCGATCTCGCCGTCGAGGGTGAGGACGGCGACGACGTACGACCGGCCGTCGCCGACCACCATCGCGTGGCCGACGAGGGGGCTCTCCTTGAGGAGGTTCTCGATGTTGGAGGGGGCGATGTTCTTGCCCGCGGAGTTGATGATCATCTCCTTCTTGCGGTCGACCACGGTGAGGAAACCGTCCTCGTCGAGCGAGCCGATGTCGCCGGTGTGCAGCCAGCCCTCGGAGTCGAAGAGCGCGGCGGTGGCATCGGGGCGGTTCACGTAGCCCGGGGTCATGATCGGGCCGCGGAACAGGATCTCGCCATCATCGGCGATGCGCAGCTCGATCCCGGGCTGGGCGCGGCCGACAGTGCCGAGCCGGAAGGCCTCCGGCCCGTTGCCGGTGGCCGCTCCGGTGGTCTCGGTCATGCCGTAGACGTCGTAGATCTTGAGCCCCAGGCCGGCGAAGAACTTCGCCACCTCGAGCGGCATCGGTGCGGCCGCGCTGGCCGCCCACTCGACCTTGTCGAGACCGAGCAGTGCGCGCATGGTCGAGAGGACGGCCGCGTCGACCTGTTCGAACTGTGCCTGCAGCTCGGGCGAGGTGGTCTGCCCGAACTGCTGCGACTCGACGTAGGCCAGCCCGACCGCCATCGCCTTTTCGACACCGGCCTTCTTGGTCTCGTCGGTCTCGGCGGCGAGCAGCGCGGTGACGCCGGTGCGGATCTTCTCCCACACCCGCGGCACGCCAAAGAAGCTCGTCGGGTGCACCTCCTGGAGGGTGCCGAGCAGCAGTGCGGGGTCCTGGACCAGGTAGACGTGGCCGCCGTTGAACTGCGGGATGTAGAGGCTGAGCACCCGCTCGGCGATGTGCGCGAACGGCAGGTAGGAGACGAGCACCCCCGGCTCCTCGACGCCGGAGATCGTCAGCGAGCTGGTCGTCTCGAAGACGATGTTGCGGTGGGTGAGCACCACACCCTTCGGCTGCCCGGTCGTGCCCGAGGTGTAGAGCATCGTGACGGTGTCGTCGGGGGTCACCGCGGCGCTGCGCGCGTCCAGCTCCGCGCCGACCTCGGCCAGCGCCGCCGCGCCCGAGGCCACGAAGTCGTCCCAGGCGACCGCGCGCGGATCGTCCTCCACCCTGGTGTCGATGGTGACGACACGTACGACCTCCTCGCGCTTCAGCCCGAGGGCCCAGCGGGCGACGTGGTCGTCGGTCTCGAGCACCACGATCCGCGGGTCCGCGTGCTCGGCGACGTAGCCCACCTGGTCGGGCGCGAGGGTGTTGTAGATGCTGATCGGGACACCGCCGGCGAGCACAGCGGCCATGTCGGCGACGATGTGCTCGATGCGGTTGGCGGCCATGATCGCGACCGACTCCCCCGGCTGAAGACCGGCCGCGATGTAGGCGGCGGCCAGCTCGCGGGCGCGCTGGTGCAGCTCGCCCCATGTCAGCGTGCGCCAGCCCGTTCCGTCGGCGGTGTGCCGGTCGGAGAAGGCCGGCTCGGGGCCGCGTTCGGCGACGACCTTGGCGAGTACGTCGACCATGGTCTGGTCGCCGATCTGGGACTCGATGGCGGCGCGGTCGGCGAGGACGTCGGGCATCGGGGCGCTCCTTCTGTGGTTTGTGACTCGGGTCACAAACGGGGTGCCTCGACCGTAGGGACGAGTTGGCGCGGACACAAGACCCCATCCGCGCCATTTGGAATTCCAACCCATCAGCACGGTTTCCACTCAGTGGAAGAACGCTCTGGCGGCAGCCGCACGAAGAGGAGTTGACTCACCCCATGGCAGAAGAACGTACGCAGGTTGTGATCGTCGGCGCCGGCCCCGCGGGGATGCTGCTGAGCCATCTCCTCGCCGCCGACGGAGTCGACTCGGTCGTGGTGGAGACCCGGTCGGAGGAGTACGTCGCGGCCCGGATCCGCGCCGGGATCCTGGAGCAGTCGAGCGTCGATCTGCTCACCGAGGTCGGTCTCGGCGACCGGCTGGCCCGCGACGCCGACAAGCACCGCGGGATCTACCTGCAGTGGCCCGAGGAGCGCCATCACCTCGACTTCGTCGACCTGGTCGGCCGGGCGGTCTACGTCTACGGTCAGACCGAGGTGCAGAAGGACCTGATCGACGCCCGCAAGGCCGCCGGGCAGGTCGTCCACTACGAGGTCAGCGACACCGCGCTGCACGACATCGAGTCCGACCGGCCCTCGGTCACCTTCACCGACGCGGCCGGGCTCCCCCAGCGGATCCGGGCGGACATCATCGTCGGCTGCGACGGCTCCTTCGGTCCCAGCCGCGCCGCGATCCCGGCCAGGGAGAGCTGGGACCGCACCTACCCCTACAGCTGGTTCGGCGTCCTCGCCGACGTCGCGCCCTCGACCGACGAGCTGATCTACGCCTGGCACCCCGACGGCTTCGCGCTGCACTCGATGCGCTCGGAGAGCGTCTCGCGGTTCTACCTCCAGGTGCCCAACGGCACCGACCCGGCGACCTGGTCCGACGACCAGATCTGGGACGCGCTCGCCGCCCGGCTCGGTCACGGCCAGAACGGCTGGAGCCTGCAGCCGGGCCGGATCACCGACCGCAGCGTCCTCCCGATGCGCTCGCACGTCTCGACGCCGATGCGCCACGGCCGACTCTTCCTGGCCGGCGACGCCGCCCACATCGTCCCGCCGACCGGAGCCAAGGGGCTCAACCTCGCGGTCGCGGACGTCGCGCTGCTGGCGCCCGCGCTCACAGCGCTGCTCAAGGGCGACTCGCGGCTGGCCGATGACTACTCCGAGACGGCGCTGCGCCGCGTCTGGCGCTGCACCCACTTCTCCTGGTGGATGACCACGATGCTGCACACCGCCGAGGACCCGTTCGACACCCAGCTCCAGCTCTCCCAGCTGCGCTGGGTGACCTCCAGCGAGCACGCCGCCGCCGGGCTCGCGGAGAACTACGCCGGTCTGCCGATCGGCTTCTGAGTGGTCCGCGGGGCCGCCTGGTCAGGTTGTGACCAGACGGCCCCGCGTGCCTCAGGCCCTGACCTCGTAGACCAGGTTGAACGGCGTCTCGGCGACGGTGCGGAACGAGCTGAACCCGCCATCGGTCGTCACCTGCTGGATCCGCGCGGGTCCCGCCTGGGTGCCCAGCGCCGCGGCCCCCTCCTGCGAGACCGACCCCGGCGTGCACAGCAGCGTCGAGAAGCCGTAGTAGGCCCGCCCGACCGGGTTGAAGTTGTCCTCGACGCGGTCCCCGGCCTTCGGCTCGACGACCATCCACGTGCCACCGTCCGCGAGAGTGGCGCGGACCTGGCGGGCAGCGCCCACCGGGTCGCCCATGTCGTGGAGGCAGTCGAACATCGTGACCAGGTCGTAGCCCTCGCCGCCGAACGACTGGGCCGTGGCCGTCTCGAAGGTCACCCGGTCGGCGACGCCGGCGTCGGCGGCGCGCTTGCGCGCCATCTCGATGGACGGGGCGTGGGCGTCGGATCCCACGAATGTCGAGCGCGGGAAGGCCTGCGCCATCAGGATCGTCGAGGCCCCGTGGCCGCAGCCGACGTCGGCGACGGTCGCGCCTGCCTCCAGCTTCGGCACCACTCCCTCGAGCGCGGGCAGCCAGTCCGGGATGAGACTGGCGTTGTAGCCGGGGCGGAAGAACCGCTCACAGCCGTTGTGCACGTCGGTGTCGTGGTCTCCCCACGCGACGCCGGTGCCCATGCGGGCCGCCTCGATGATGTGCGTGGTGTCGTGCACGGTCCCGAGGGCGATCTGGAAGAAGCCGGGCAGGAACGCCGGGCTGTCTTCCACGGTCAGCGCCACGGCCTGCTCGGGAGGCAGCGTGAAGCGGTCGGTCTCGGCGTCGTACGTCAGGTAGTCGCCCGCGGCCTGCGCGCGCAGCCACTCCCGGGCGTAGGGCTCGACGGTTCCGGTACGCCGTGCCATCTCCTCGGCCGTGGACGGGCCGTTGGCCGCGAGGTCGCGGTAGTAGCCGAGCTTGTCGCCCATCACGACCAGAGCCGCGTTGAGCGTCGCACCTACTTCGTCGACAGCCCTGAAGACGAACGCCATCAGCTTGTCGGTGTCGATGTCGGTGACGGTCATTGGTGAATTCCCCCCTCTCGTGTGCCCGAGAAGGTCCAGCCGGTCGGCCGGATCGGCTTCGACGCTAACGCCGGTGCCACACGCTGGATAGTTCACGATCTGAAGCGGCCCCTAGCGGGCTCGGACGAGATCCTCGCTGACCTGCCACAGGCGTGAGGCGAGGTCCTGGTTGTAGCTCTGCGGCGCGGAGCGCCGGGACCTGCTGTTGGCGAAGTAGCCGCCCGTGGCACCGACCAGCTCCGGGGCGGATGCCGCGTAGATCGAGGTCTCCGCACCCCTGGCGGGACTCTTCATGAATGGCCGCAGCAGTGGGACGAGGAGCCGTTGCGTACGTCCGGGGTCCGCTGCTCCGAAGGCGGTGCTCACCACGCCGGGATGCAGCGCGTTGGCCGTCACCCTCGGCTGGCGCCGCGCCAGCTCGTGGGTGAACAGCACGTTGGCGAGCTTGGACTGGCTGTAGGCACGGGCCCCGGAGTAGGAGCGCTCGCCCTGGAGGTCGTCGAAGTCGATCCACCCCTGGGTGTGCGCCTGGGATGCGACGGTCACCACCCGGGCGTACGCACTCCGCTTCAGCCGAGGCAACAGCAGCTCCGTCAGCAGGAACGGGGCGAGGTGATTGACGGCGAGGGTGCGCTCGATCCCATCGACGGTCAGCTGGCGGGTGTCCCAGTAGCCACCGACGTTGTTGACCAGCACGTCGATCGTCGGCAGCCGGTCGAGCGCTTCCGCGGCCAGCCGGCGTACCTCGGCCTGGCTGGAGAGGTCTGCCAGGAACACGAAGACCGTCGCACCGGTGGACTCGCGGATCTCCTGCGCGGTCTCCTCGGCACGAACCGCGTCCCGGCCCGTGATCGCGACGTTCGCGCCCAGCCGGCCAAGGCCCATGGCGGTCGCCCGCCCGATGCCACCGGTGCCACCCGTGATGAGGGCCGTCCTACCGTGCATGGCCCCTCACCGAGCAGGCCTGTCGTACGCGGCCTCGTCGAATCCCTTGATGATCAGCCAGAACGCGAGCGTGATCTCGAAGATGGCCCCCGGGATGAGGAGTACGAGGCTGATCGGGGCGCCGAAGAGCTCGGCGGCGGAGCCCACCATGTGCAGCGCGTAGCCGAGCAGGCCGAGCGCCGCCAGCCACCTGGGGACCAGACCGGTGCGGAAGAGGAGCGCACACAGGAACAGAGCACCGAACGCGAGCGAGAGCTGTCCGATCTGGTACGCCGTCTCGTTCGCGTCGACCGCGAGCGACCCGAGCGCTTGGGCGGTGTCGGCACCGATCTCACCTGCGCGGTCGGCGAGCGGGATGATCATGAGCAGTGCGAGCACACCGACCGTCATCATCGCCATCTCGAAGATCATGGTGGCCAGATAGGCCACGGCAGTACGCCTGCCGTTGCGCTCCAGGACGGGGAAGAAGATGACGGCCTTGCCGATGTCGATCGCCGTGGTCGCGATCATCAGGAACGCGCCGAGAGCAAGAGTGGTCTCCTGGGCACCGACCCCGGCGAGGAAGTCGTCGCCGTCCAGGACCGACGTGACGAGGAACGAGCCGGTTCCGTAGACCACGAACCCGGCCAGGAACAGGGCCCCGATCAGGCGCGAGGCCCACATCCGCGAGCCGGTGTCGAGACGCCGGGCACGTGTGCCGGCGGGTGGTGAGGTGGCCATGATGTTCATGGGACGTGCCTCGAATCTGTGATTGTCGAGTCCGAGACGAGAAGTTCAGATCGTGGTGATGGCGACCTTGCCGCGTACGTGGCCGGAGTCGAGGAGACGCATCGCCTCCGGGACCCGGTCGAGCGGGAAGGTGTGGCCGAGGCTCGGTACGACGGTGCCGGCCTCGAAGAAGCCGGCGAGCCGCTCCAGGTCGCTGGCGCGCTCCTTGGAGATGCACATGGCGAACCGCTGCCCGATGAACGGCGTGAGCAGGAGCGCCCGGAGGGACCGGTTCATGCCGCCGGTGAGGTTGCCGCCGTGCTCGCCGCCGACCAGCACCGCGGTGCCGGTCGGGGTCAGCGCCCGCCGCAGCCGGGACAGGCCGGGGTTGCCGGCGATGTCGAGAATCAGGTCGTAGCGGCTGGTGCCGTCGGCGAAGTCGGCATGGGTGTAGTCGATGACGTGGTCGGCGCCGAGCGAGCGGACCAGGTCCAGCTTCTCGGTGCCGGCGACGCCGGTGACCTCGGCGCCGAGTGCCTTCGCGAGCTGGACTGCATAGCTGCCCACGCCCCCGGACGCGCCGATGACCAGCACCGACTGGCCGGCTTCGAGGCGGCCCTGGTCGGTCAGTGCCTGCAGCGCGGTACCGGCCGAGATCGGCACCACCGCGGCCTGCTCGAAGGAGAGCCGTGCGGGCTTGTGGGCGAGCTTGAACTCGGGCGCGACCGCGTACTCGGCGAAGGTGCCGCGGCCGATGCCGTAGACCTCGTCACCGATCGCGAACCTGGTGACCGCGGACCCGACCGCCTCGACGACACCCGCGAGATCGCGACCCGGCACCTGGTCCTTCGGCCCCTTGAAACCCATCCCGGCGATCCGCATCAGGTACGGCTTGCCCGTCATCAGGTGCCAGGTGCCCCGGTCGAGCCCGGCGGCGTGGACGCGCACGAGAACCTCGCTGTCCGCGACCTCTGGAACGTCGATGCGGTCGAGGTGGAGATCACCGGCATCTCCGTACCTGCTCTGGACGATCGCTCGCATCTTGATGGACGCGGCGGTGTGCTCGGTGACCATGGTCAGCTGCTTTCAGAGAGTTGTGACCGCACGCTAGGCGCTCGTCCGACGGCGACAGGTGACTGGACAGGCCGCTCACCGGGATTGGGTAGCGCACTCAGCCGCCCGGCGCGCTCGGGCACACTGTGCCCATGCTGCACCTGCGGATCACCGCACCGACAGACCTGGCATCCAGCGCCGTGGAGATCCTCGAGGAGGACCCTGCCGTGAGCGGGCTGGTCGTGATGCCCTCGGCAGCCAGGAAGCCCGAGGGCGACCTCGTGCTCGCCGACGTCGCCCGTGAGGCCGCCGACGGCGTGATCGACCAGCTGCGCTCCCTCGGCATCCACAAGGAGGGCAGCATCCATGTCGAGCCGGTCCAGACCTGGCTCTCACAGTCGGCCTTCGAGGCCGAGCAGGCCGCACCGGGCAGCAGCGCCGACACGGTCGTGTGGGCGCAGGTCACCCAGCAGACGTACGAGGAGTCCGAGCTCAACTGGACCTACCTCACCTTCATGACGCTCGCGACCGTCCTCGCCGCGATCGCGATCGTGCTCGACTCCCAGATCCTGGTCATCGGCGCGATGGTCCTTGGCCCCGAGTTCGTCGCCGTGGCCGCCCTCGGGCTCGGGCTGGTCCGTGGCCGTTCGAACCTGTTCAAACGCGCCGTGCGTACGCTGCTCATCGGGTTCCTGGTCGCGATCGCGGTCACCGCGCTGGCCGCTCTGGCGGCCCGCGGACTGGGCTGGATCACGGAAGCGGACGTCACCGCAGAACGCCCCAGCACGGCCTTCATCTACACCCCCGACAAGTGGTCGTTCATCGTCGCCCTGATCGCAGCCGCCGCCGGCGTACTCTCCCTGACCTCCGCCAAGGTCGGCGGCCTCTCCGGCGTCTTCATCTCCGTCACCACCGTCCCCGCCGCCGGCAACGTCGCGCTGGGACTCGCGTTCGGACTGGGCGACGAGATCTGGGGAAGCACGCTGCAGCTGGTCGTCAACCTGGCCGGCATGGCGGCCGCGGGGTGGCTCACCCTGGCCGTCCAGCAGGTGGTGTGGAAGCGGATCTCCGAGCAACGCGCGAAGCTCGTGACGCGGCGTCGAAATCGCGTCGCGTAGCCGAGGGAGCGACGTGGCGTGGGCTGGGTCTCTTGCCATCCCAGCGCCACCCGTGTTTAGGTAAGCCTTACCTAAACAGGAGGTGCCATGGATTCGACCGCCAGCATTGCCCGCAGCATCCTGTCATGCCCCCGTGGCGGCAGCGTGGTGATCGACGGGATCCCCTACTCGATGGAGGAGCTGGAGATGCAGGGCTTCGCCGACGATGGCGGCCGCCCGACCTTCCTGTGCCCGCCCGAGCAGCGGATGGCGTACGCCGGGCGCCGCGGCAGCCATGTCGTGCTGGTCCTGCAGGGCGTGTTCGGCAACGGCGAGGCGGTCCGCCTGACCGGGGCGCTGAGGTGGCTGCGTACGGATGCCTGCACCTGCTGCGAGACGGAGTGGGAGGAGGTGGTCATGGACGTCTCCAACGTGATGCTGGTCCGCCGCACGGGCGAGGCGGTCCCGATCCCTCTCAACGCATTCACCGACCGCGACCTCGACCTCAACGACGGCGTGCTCCACCGCAACCAGGACCACCTCAACAACCACCACGGCAACGAGCTCCGCGAGGCCGTCGCAACCCGCTCCTACATCCCGGTCGACACCATTCTCGCCGCCCAGATCACCGGGCTCAACGCCGAAGGCTTCGAGTTCCAGTGGGTCGACGAGGGCGGGGCGCACAGCGCGCGCACCATGTTCGACCGCCCGGCAAGGACTCCGGATGACCTCGTCGCCGGCGTCCGGAAGGCCCTCGCCGCCGAGATCTGCTGAGCGAGACACACGCACCGAACCTGTTTCCTGGTACACAAATCCCATGTACCTTGGTGACGTATCAACGTCGTGCAAGGAGGCTCGGATGGTTGTGCAGACACTTCGCTCGATCGGTGGCTACGTGGGTGCCGTCGCCGGCACCCCGGTCCGGATGATCACGCCGACCAGGCCCGTGCCCCGCAAGGAGTACGACGAGACGCTGCGTACGTTGTCCGAGGCGTCGGTCGAGATGTACTTCAACGCATTCAAGGACGTCGACTGGGACGCGCCCGAGATGGCTCTGCCCGAGGACGACGAGCGCTGGATCCTGCCCACGCTCGACCTGCTCGGCGCCCACCCGTGGTACCAGTCGCTGCCCAAGGCGCGGCAGATCGAGGTCGGCCGGCACCGGCTCACCGCGATGGTGAAGACCGGCTCCCAGTTCGAGCAGCTGCTTCTCCTCGGCGGCACCCAGTTCCTGATGGGCGTCGACAACGGCGACCCCGAGTTCCGCTACTTCATGCACGAGCTCACCGAGGAGACCCACCACATCCAGATGTTCCAGGAGTTCACCAACCGGGTCTGCCCCGACGTCGCGGGCGCGCCGGGCTGGCTGATGCGCTCCATCCCGCTCGTGGGACACCTCGGCGGGCTCTACCCCGCCCTCTTCTTCGCCATCATCCTGGCCGGCGAGGAGCCGATCGACCACGTTCAGAAGGAGGCCATGCGCGCCGGCGGGACCCATCCGCTGCTGGACCAGATCATGGCCATCCACATCGCCGAGGAGGCCCGCCACATCGGCTTCGCGCACGCCTGGCTCGAGGAGCACGCCCCCTCGCTCAACCCGGTCTCGCGCCTGGCCCTCGGCATCCTCACCCCGATCGCGATGCGGCTGGGCTCCGACGCGATCATCATCCCCTCGCGCGCCGACCGCGAGCTCATGGGGCTGCCCGACTCGGTCGTCCGCGAGGTCTGGGGCACCGGCGCCGAGGCCGCCGCGTTCCGCCGTCACCTCTTCGCCGACGTCCGGATGCTCTTCGACAACCTCGGACTGCGTACGCCGCTGACGCGATGGTCCTGGAAGGCTCTCGGCGTGGATGGACGGCCGGCGCGTTTCCGCGCCGAGCCGCCCAGTGCCGCTGCTTGACGAGCAGAGTTGAATGGCATCACCGACTCAACCGAGGAGCACGATGCCGAACAACAACAATGGCCGCGCGAACATCGGCGTGGTGGGCCTGGCCGTGATGGGTTCCAACCTGGCCCGCAACCTCGCCTCTCGCGAGGGCAACACGGTGGCGGTCTACAACCGCACCTACGCCCGCACCGATGAGCTCATCACCGAGCATCCCGAGGCCGGCTTCCTCGCCTCCGAGACGATCGACGACTTCGTGACGACGCTGGCCATGCCGCGTACGGCGATCATCATGGTCCAGGCGGGCAAGGGCACCGACGCGGTGATCGAGCAGCTGGCCGAGCGGTTCGAGCCGGGCGACATCATCGTCGACGGCGGCAACGCCAACTTCAACGACACGATCCGCCGCGAGCGCGAGCTGCGTGAGCGTGGCCTGAACTTCGTCGGCACCGGCATCTCCGGTGGCGAGGAGGGTGCGCTCAACGGCCCCTCGATCATGCCCGGCGGCTCGCCCGAGGCCTGGACGACGCTCGGCCCGATCCTGAAGAGCATCGCCGCGGTGGCCGAGGGCGAGCCGTGCGTGACCCATGTCGGCACCGACGGCGCCGGCCACTTCGTGAAGATGGTCCACAACGGCATCGAGTACGCCGACATGCAGCTGATCGCGGAGGCCTACGACCTCCTCCGGCGGGTCGGCGGGCTCTCGGTGGAGCAGCTCGTGGACGTCTTCAAGGACTGGAACACCGGCGACCTGGAGTCCTACCTGATCGAGATCTCCGCGGAGGTGCTCGCCCAGAAGGACGCCGAGACCGGCCAGCCGCTCGTGGACGTCATCCTCGACGAGGCCGGCTCGAAGGGCACCGGCGTCTGGACGGTGCAGAACGCGCTCGGCCTCGGTATCCCGGTCTCCGGCATCGGCGAGGCCGTCTTCGCCCGGGCGGTCTCCTCCAAGCCGGCCCAGCGTGGCGCGATGCGGGCCTCGGTCACGTCCCGCCCGAAGACGCCGGAGGTCCCCGACACGTTCGTCGATGACGTACGCGCGGCTCTCTACGCCTCGAAGGTGGTCGCCTACGCGCAGGGGTTCGACCTGATCGTGGCCGGGGCGAAGGAGTACGGCTGGGACATCGACCTGGGTGCGCTCGCCAAGATCTGGCGCGCCGGCTGCATCATCCGGGCCCGCTTCCTCAACCGGATCGTGGACGCCTACGCCACCAAGCCCCACCTGGAGACGCTGCTGGTCGACCCCTACTTCGCCGACGCGGTCGCGTCCGGCGAGGAGGCGTGGCGACGCGTCGTCGGGATCGCGGCGGCCTCTGGCGTACCCGCACCCGGGTTCTCCTCGGCGCTGGCCTACTTCGACTCGCTCGCCGCCGACCGGCTCCCGGCCGCGCTCATCCAGGGCCAGCGGGACTTCTTCGGCGCCCACACGTACAAGCGCGTCGACAAGGACGGCACCTTCCACACGCTGTGGTCCGACGACCGCTCGGAGATCCCGACGACGCCCTCGACGCACTAGCGGCACCTGGAGATACCGAACTTGGGGCTGTCGGCGTAGCGAACGGCGGACCTAGCCTGGAGCATGGCGTTCGACGTGGCCGCAGAGAGGTACGCCCGATTCATGGGGCGCTACGCCGAACCCCTCTCGCCCCACTTCGCCGAGTTCGCCCGGGTCAGCATGGGCCAGCGTGTGCTCGACGTCGGCTGCGGCCCTGGCACGCTCACACGTCATCTCGTGACCCTCACCGAGGCGCACCTGGTGGCCGCCGTCGACCCCTCGCCACCCTTCATCGAGGCGGTCGCGCGGCAGCTTGCCCGGGTTGACGTGCACACCGGTGTGGCCGAGGCGCTCCCCTTCGCCGACAACTGGTTCGACGCCTCGCTGGCCCAGCTCGTCGTGCACTTCATGACCGACCCGGAGGCCGGCATCAAGGAGATGATCCGGGTCACCCGGCCCGGCGGCACCGTCGCGGCATGCGTCTGGGACGGCGACACCGGTGCCGTCGCGCCGTTCTGGGCGTGCGTGCACGAGATCGACCCCGAGGCCGAGGACGAGGCCCTTCTCGCCGGCTCCCGGCTGGGTGACCTCGAGAAGCTGTTCAAGAAGGTCGGCCTCCGCAAGGTCGAGCCCAGCGGCCTGGTCGTGCGCATCACGCACCCCACGTTCGAGGACTGGTGGGACCCCTACACCTTCGGCGTCGGGCCTGCCGGCGACTACGTGCAGTCTCTCGACGACGCCGGGCGCACCGCGCTCGAGGAGGTCGCTCGGCGCCGGTTCGGCAACGGCCCGTTCACCGTGACCGCGACGGCCTGGGCGGCCCGCGGCACCGTCGCCTAGCAACACGCCGAGTCCTGCCGGATTTGCATTGGACCCCTATCCTCCATATGGTTGTAAAAGTCAACCAACTTGGAGGGATGATGATCGGGCACGCGACGTACCAGGAGCTGATCCATCAGCTCAGCGAGGTCGGAGCCGTACGGAAGGGCCTCGTACGCAGGCTTCCGCCCGAGCTGTCGGCCGGCTCCGCGGGGGTGCTGACGATGCTGCGCCGGCACGGCGACATGACCATGAGCGAGCTCACCGAGCTGCTCGCCGTGGACATCTCGGTGACCAGCCGACACGTGGCGTGCGTCGCCGACCAGGGCTGGATCGAGCGCTCCCCCAACCCGGCCGACGGACGCTCCCGCATCCTCCGTCTCACCGCCGCCGGGCGCGACCTGCTCGACAACGCCTCCCACCAGCTCACCGACCTCATCGCAGACCGGCTCAGCGGCTGGGACGAGCGCGACGTACATGAACTCGTACGGCTCGTCACCAAGCTCCGCGACAGCCTCGGCCACTGCGGCACCACCAGCAACTAGGCAGCACCACAGAAAGGAAGTCCATGGCAACGACGACAGCCGAACGGACTCACGCCGGTCCACCGGGAGGCCCGTCCGCGGGCTCGCCCACCTCGCACGGTCAGATGTCTCACCGCGAGATCATGGAGGCGCTCTCGGGTCTGCTGCTCGGCATGTTCGTGGCGATGATCTCCTCCACGATCGTCTCCAACGCTCTGCCCGAGATCATCGCCGACATCGGCGGCGGGCAGTCTGCCTACACCTGGGTGGTCACCGCCTCCCTGCTGACCATGACGGCCACCACCCCGCTGTGGGGCAAGATGGCCGACCTGTTCAGCAAGAAGCTGCTCATGCAGATCGCGCTGGTCCTCTTCGTGGCGGCCTCGGCCGTCGCCGGTCTCGCCCAGAACCCGGGTCAGCTCATCGCCGCCCGGGCGGTTCAGGGCATCGGCATGGGCGGTCTGACCGCCCTTGCCCAGGTCATCATGGCCGCGATGATCTCCCCGCGTGAGCGTGGCCGCTACTCGGGCTACCTCGGCGCCGTCTTCGCGGTCGCGACCGTCGGCGGCCCGCTGATCGGCGGGGTCATCACCGACGCCGACTCGCTCGGCTGGCGCTGGTGCTTCTACGTCGGCATCCCGTTCGCGGTCATCGCCTTCATCGTGCTGCAGAAGACCCTGCACCTCCCGGTCATCAAGCGCGACGGCGTCAAGGTCGACTGGGCAGGCGCGTTCTTCATGGCGGCCGGCGTCTGCCTGCTGCTCGTCTGGGTCACCTTCGCCGGTGACAAGTACGACTGGGCCTCCTGGGAGACCGCGGCCATGGTCGGCGGCTCCGTGCTGCTCCTGCTGATCTTCGTACTCGTCGAGTCGAAGGCCGCCGAGCCGATCATCCCGCTGCGGCTCTTCGCCAACCGGACGATCACGCTCTCCTCGCTCGCCTCGCTCTTCGTCGGCGTGGCGATGTTCGCCGGCACGATCTTCTTCAGCCAGTACTTCCAGCTGGCACGCGACAAGTCTCCGACGATGGCCGGCGTGATGACGATCCCGATGATCGCGGGGCTGTTCCTCTCCTCGACCATCTCGGGCCAGGTCATCACCCGCACCGGGAAGTGGAAGGCCTGGCTCGTCGTCGGCGCGACCCTCATCGTCGGTGGACTGGGCCTGCTCGGCACGATCCGCTACGACACCGAGTACTGGCACGTCGCCGTCTTCATGGCGATCCTGGGCCTGGGCGTCGGCATGACGATGCAGAACCTGGTCCTCTCCACGCAGAACCAGGTTGCCCCCGCCGACCTCGGCGCGGCCAGCTCGATGGTGACGTTCTTCCGCAGCCTCGGCGGTGCGATGGGCGTCTCCGCGCTCGGCGCGCTGATGGCCCACCGGGTCACCGACTACGTCCAGGACGGCCTCGCCGACCTCGGTCCTCGCTATGCCGCGCTGGCCCAGGGCACCTCGGGCGAGATCCCGGACATGGACAAGATCCCCGAGCCGCTGCGGACCGTGCTGGAGAGTGCGTACGGCCACGGCATCGCCGACATCTTCCTGGTCGCCGCCGGGGCAGCCGTCATCGCGCTGCTGTTCGTGGTGTTCATCAAGGAGGTCCCGCTGAAGACCAAGGGCGGGCTCGCCCAGGCTGCCGAGGAGGCCGCCGAGGTCGACCGCCCCGCAGCGGTCGCCGAGGCCGTCGCCGGGGTGCCCGAGCAGTACGCTGCCGCCTCCGCGCCGCCGGTCGCCAACGGGATCGCGCTGCACGGCTTCGTCCGCGGCTCCGGGAGCATCCCTATCCCGCACGCAGCGGTCACGCTGATCTCGCTCTCCGGGCGCCAGCTCGGCCGCTCGGTCGCTCACGCCGACGGCTCCTACGCGGTGGACGCGCCGGAGTCGGGGACGTACGTCCTGATCGCCTCGGCCGACGGCTTCCAGCCGCAGGCCTCCACGGTGGTCGTGGGCGGTGGGCCGGTGGCGTACGACCTCCTGCTCAGCGGCACCACGGGCCTCAAGGGCATCGTGCGAGGCGGCGAGGACGGCGCGCCGATCAAGGACGCGATGGTGATCGTGACCGACGTACGCGGCGACCTGCTCTCCACCGGCACGACCGTCGCGGACGGCACCTTCTTCATCGACGAGCTGGTCCCGGGACCGGCTACGGTCGCGGTCAACGCCGAGGGCTACCGCCCGCGCGCGGTGCCGATCGAGATCGGCGCCACCGGCCTGACCCGGATCGAGGTCGAGATGGTCACCGGCGCTCGCCTGACCGGTGTCGTCAAGGCGTCCTTCGGGCCCCTCGCCGACGCCCGGGTGACGCTGGTCGACGCGGCGGGCAACGTGGCCGGGACCGCGACGACGGGAGCGGACGGGGCGTACGCCTTCGCCGACCTCGACAGCGGGGACTACACGGTCCTGGCCACCAGCTATCCGCCGGCGGCCGGCGCCGTGAGCCTCACCGGCCACGGCGTCGACGGCCACGAGATCGTCCTCTCCCACCCCGAGGACTGATCCACGATGGCACTGACCGCACAGATCCGCACCCGCGACGGCTGGGCCGTGGCGCACGCGGTCGTCACCCTCACCGACACGGCCGGCGGTCAGGTGCTGCGCGCCGAGGCCGACGAGGACGGTGTCGTCACCGACGACACCGTCCTCGCCCCCGGGCCGTACGTCGCGATCGTCACCGCGATCGGCTGGTCCCCCACCGCGGCGACCGCGATCGTCACGGCTTCGGGGAAGGCTGCGCTCGGCACCATCACCTTGACCCGTCAGGGAGACACGTCGCTCCCGGCCCCCGGTCCGTGGACGATCGACCCCGCCCACTCCACCGTCGGCGCAGTCGCGCAGCACCTGGGCATCTCCAGCGTGCGCGGCCGGTTCACCGACTTCGCAGGCGTCGTCGAGATCGCACCGGACCATCTGGAGAAGTCACGCGTCGAGGCCGTCATCCGTGCCGCCTCGATCGACACCGGCAACCGCATGCGCGACGACCATCTCCGCACCGGGGACTTCCTCGATGTCGAGGCGTTCCCCGAGATCGTCTACCGCTCCACCGGCCTCACCCCCGCCGGATCGGACCGCTGGACCGTCCACGGGGAGCTCTCGATGCACGGCCAGACCCGCTCCGTAGATCTCGACGTCGCCTACCTCGGCACCGGCCCCGACGCCTGGGGCGGCACCCGCGCCGCCTTCCGCGCCACCGCCCAGCTGCGCCGCGAGGACTTCGCGATGAACTACAACCAGGCCGTCGCCGCCGGCATCGCCGCCATCGGTACGACCCTCAAGGTGGAGCTGGACATCCAAGCCGTCCAGGGCGACTCCCTGCCAACCTGAGCCGAGACGTCAGTTAGGTCGGCCGAGACGTCAGTTGCGTCGGCCGAGTTGGCATTGCGGTGCCATCTCGGCCGACGTACGCGACGCCTCGGCCGACGGGGGTGACGCCTCGGCAGGCTGATCACTGACGGCAGACTGAGACTCTGCGAATATGAGTGCATGGAGCTGCGCCACCTTCGCTACTTCGTCGCGGTCGCCGAGGAGCGGCATTTCGGCCGGGCGGCCGAGCGGCTCCACATGGCGCAGCCGCCGCTGTCGCAGCAGATCCGCCAGCTCGAGGCCGAGCTCGGGCTGACCCTGCTCACCAGGACGACGCGACGGGTCGACCTGACCCCGGCCGGAGCTGCGTACCTGGAACGGGCGCGGGAGATCCTCGGTGCCGTGGACGCCGCCGCCCACGAGGCCGCGAGCATCGCCTCGGGGCGGCGCGGGCGTCTGCTGATCGGGTGCGTGGGGTCGGCGACGTACTCGCTGCTCCCGGCCCTGGCGCGCACCCTGCGTGCCGAGCTGCCCGAGGTCGAGTTCGGGTTCCGGGGCGAGATGCTCTCGCCGGACCAGGCCGCGGCGCTCATCGACGGCACCCTTGACCTCGGCCTGCTCCGCCCCCTGCCCACGGGCAACTCCGGGGGCCCCGGCCTCTCGATCACCCACCTGCGCCAGGAGGACCTGCTGGTGGCGATGCCGAAGGACCACCGGTTCGCCGGCCGTCGCCGCGTACGCATCGCCGACCTCGACGGCGAAGGCCTCGTCATCCACGCCGGCAGCGGCCGCTCGGCGATGAACGCGATGATCCAGGAGCTCTTCGACTCCGCCGGGATCCGCAGTCACATCGCCCACGAGGTCGCCGAGACCTCCACCCTGGTCACCTTCGTGGCCGCCGGTCTCGGGGTCGCCATCGTGCCCGAGCCCACCGCGGCCCTCGCCGTCCCGGGCGTCGTGTACGTCCCCCTCACCGGCACCCCAGGCGTCGAGCTCGTCGCCGCCACCCGAGCCGGCGACGAGAGCCCGCTGCTCACCCGCGCCCTCGCCATCCTGGCCGGCCTCAGCAACAGTTAGCCGACTCGGCGAGGAGGGTCAGCGGCAGCGCAGGGTCTGGGAGGGCGTCACACCGTAGGCCTGCCGGTACGCGGCGGCGAAGCGGCCTAAATGGGTGAAGCCCCAGCGGTAGGCGACCTCGGCGACGGTGTCGCCGCGGCTGGCGAGGAGGTCGGCGTGGACCCGTTCGAGGCGGATCTCCTGCAGCTTCTGGGTCGGGGTGCGGCCGAGGTAGCGCTGGAAGCCCTGCTGGAGGCGGCGGATGCCGACGTCGGCCTCGCGGGCGAGATCGGAGACGGCCCATTCGCGCGCCGGGTCGGCCTCCATGGCCTCGACGACGCGGGAGACGATGCGGGGCTGGACGGAGCCGACGGCCGGCTCCTCGGGGAAGCAGGCGGCGACGAAGGCGGCGGTCAGCGTCCCCGCCAACCGGCGACGCACCCGCTCGTCGCCCACCAGGGCAGGGTTGCGCATCGCCTCGGTGCCGAGCGAGCCGAGCAGGCCGATCCAGGCTCGGGCGCCGTCGGCGCGCAGGTCGAGCTGAGCGGGCAGCCGGTCGGTGTGCAGGCCGACCAGCGCCGCCACCTCCTCGACCAGGTAGTCACGGTCGACCCGCATCCCGACGATCGAGCAGTCGGCCGACCAGCGCGTCATCTTGGTCTGCCGGTCGGGAGGGCACACCGTCGCCTGGCCGTCGAGCGAGAGCACGTGGGCGCCGCCGACGTTGGCCTCGAGCACACCGCTGCGCGGGACGTTGACCGCCCAGGCACCTGGATGGTCCGACTCCACCGACACCTCCGCGCCCCAGCCAATCCGGGTCAGCCGGACGGGACCGAGGTCGACCGCGCGCAGCTCGGCCGGCCGCGCGGGCCGGCCGCGCATGATCAGGGCATGCGGGAAGTACGCCCGGGCGACCTCGTCGGAGAAGCTCTCCATGTCGCCGGACGAGCCGGATGATGCGGTGAGAGTGCTGGTCACGCCCATCTGCCACCCCCTAGTGACGTCCTTCACATTAACAGCGCATCTAGCCGCCGCCGAGAGCGTCCGGAAACCCGGTGCGCAATCCGGATAGCCCGTTCGCGCAGCGGATCGCCGCCCTCGTGATCCGGATCTAGCGTCGTCCTCCAACGTGACCGCCGCCACAGACCCGCGGCCCCGACGAAGGAGGAGCTCCATGGACCCACGCACCCTGCGGTCGACCTTCGGCCGCTTCGCGACCGGCGTCACCGTGATCACCTGCCGCACCCCTGACGACGCCCACCACGGCGCCACGGTCACGGCCTTCACCCCGATCTCGCTGGACCCGCCGCTGGTGCAGGTCGCCCTGGCGCGTACGTCCAAGGCGGCCGCCTATCTCGAGGGCGAGGCCTTCGCGGTCAACGTCCTCGCCGCCGACCAGAGCGATGTCGCCATGCACTTCGCCGGGCGCCCCTGCAGCGATCCGCTCCCCTGGCGCGAGGGTGCGACGGCGCCGCGGCTGGGCGGGACGGCCGCGACGCTGGTGTGCCGCCCGTGGCGTACCGACGACGGCGGGGACCACCTGCTGTTCCTCGGGGAGGTCGTCGAGGTGATCACCACCGACCGCAAGCCGCTGCTCTTCCACGACAGCGCCTTCCACCACATCGGCAACCCGTCCTCCGAGGTCGTCTGGCTCGGCTGCCAGGACGACCCGAACACCGGCTGGTTCGACGCGACCACGTCGTTCACCGCCATCGAAGTCCCCGCTATCCCGCGATCCACCCACTACTGATCCGACCGAGATCCGATCCAAGGAGAAAGACCATGACCGAAACCCTCGCCCCCGAGCAGCACTCAGGCCCCCCGACCATCAATCCTGCCGCCGGCTCCCCTGCCAACCAGCAGACGAACTTCGCCTCCCGCCCGATGACCGGCGACGAGTACATCGAGAGCCTGCGCGACGGCCGCGAGATCTACCTCCACGGCGAGCGGGTCGAGGACGTCACCACGCACCCGGCCTTCCGCAACCCGGTGCGGATGACCGCGCGCCTCTACGACGCGCTCCACACCGGCCCGCACGTCGACGAGCTCACCGTGCCGACCGACACCGGCAACGGCGGCATCACGATGCCGTTCTTCAAGACGCCGACGTCCTCGGCCGACCTGCTCAAGGAGCGCGACGCGATCGCACGCTGGGCCCGGATGACGTACGGCTGGATGGGCCGCTCCCCCGACTACAAGGCCAGCTTCCTCGGCACCCTGCACGCCAACAAGGAGCTGTACGCCCCGTTCCAGGACAACGCCGAGCGCTGGTACCGCGAGTCCCAGGAGAAGGTCCTCTACTGGAACCACGCGATCATCAACCCGCCGGTCGACCGCCAGCTGCCGCCGGACGAGGTCGGCGACGTCTACATGAAGGTCGAGAAGGAGACCGACGCCGGACTGATCGTCTCCGGCGCGAAGGTCGTGGCGACCGGTAGCGCGATCACCAACTACAACTTCATCGCCCACTACGGTCTGCCGATCCGCAAGAAGCAGTTCGCGCTGATCTGCACCGTCCCGATGGACGCCCCCGGCATCAAGCTGATCTGCCGCTCCTCCTACACCGAGCAGGCGGCCCGGAACGGCGAGCCGTTCGACTACCCGCTGTCGAGCCGGATGGACGAGAACGACACCATCTTCATCTTCGACAAGGTGCTCGTGCCCTGGGAGAACGTCTTCATGTACGGCGACGTCGACCGGATCAACGCGTTCTTCCCGCAGTCGGGGTTCCTGCCGCGGTTCACCTTCCAGGGCTGCACGCGCCTGGCCGTCAAGCTCGACTTCATCGCCGGCCTGCTGATGAAGGCGCTCGATGCCACCGGCTCGGGCGGCTTCCGCGGCGTACAGACCCGGGTGGGTGAGGTGATCGGCTGGCGCAACCTGTTCTGGTCGCTGACCGAGTCGATGGCCCGCGACCCCGAGCCGTGGGTCGGCGACGCGGTCATCCCGAAGCTGGAGTACGGCCTGACGTACCGGATGTTCATGATCCACGGCTATCCGCGGGTCAAGGAGATCATCGAGCAGGACGTCGCCTCCGGGCTGATCTACCTGCCCTCCGGCGCCGCCGACTTCAAGAGCCCGGAGGTGCGGCCGTACCTGGACAAGTACGTCCGCGGCTCCAACGGCATCACCGCCGTCGACCGGGTCAAGGTCATGAAGGCCCTGTGGGACTCGATCGGCTCCGAGTTCGGCGGCCGCCACGAGCTCTACGAGCGCAACTACTCCGGCAACCACGAGAACGTGAAGGCCGAGCTCCTCTTCGCCGCCCAGAACCGCGGCGGGGCGGACGCGATGAAGGGGCTCGCCGACGAGTTCCTGGCCGAGTACGACCTGGACGGCTGGACCGTGCCGGACCTCTTCTGACGAGAAACCCCGCCGAGTTGGCGCGTCAGAACGCGCCGACTCGGCATTCGGGCCTCAGCGCAGGATGTACCAGAGCCCGACAGCGGCCGGCAGGACACCGAGGACCAGCCAGGGCGTGAACGGGCTGCGCCGGTGGATGAGGAACCCGCCGGCCAGACCCAGCAACCCGAAGGCCGCCGCGATGATGCACAGCCCGATCCGCGAGCTCTGGTAGACCGGGTCGATCGCCACGGCACCGATGACCAGCCCGATAGCGAGGTGGGCGACGGTGAACACGACGAGCACTGACGCGACCCACTGCTTCACGTGCGTGAGCGACTTGTCGTTGACCGGCCGGATCGGGTTGTCCGGGTCCATCAGGTGGCGTGGTCGTCGCGGTTGATCGTTCACGGTCTAATACTTACCAGGCAAACTGTTTGTGCACCAACTATTGGTACGCTAACTCACATGCCGACGAAGAAGGATCCACTCTCGGAGATCGAGAACCCGCTGGCTCTCGATCAACAGGTCTGCTTCGGCCTGGCCGTCGCCGCCCGCAGCGTCATCGCCCTCTACCGCCCCCTGCTCGAGCCGATGGGGCTGACCCATCCGCAGTATCTGGTCATGCTGGCCCTCTGGGAGGAGGAGCCACTCCGCGTCTCCGAGCTGAGCCGCAAGGTGCAGCTCGACCCCGGCACCCTCTCTCCGCTGCTGAAGCGCCTCGAGGCCCAGGACTACATCCGCCGCGAGCGCAACAAGCTCGACGAGCGCTCGCTCGCCGTGGTGCTGACCGAGCGCGGGCGTGCCCTGCGCGACGACGCCGAGAAGATCCCGCCCGCGATCGTCGAGCGCCTCGACATGAGCGTCGACGAGCTCATGGAGCTCCACCGCCGACTGCTGGAGGTCATCGCCGCGGCGACCCGGTGAACCCGGGCGCAGGGATCTAGGAGCTGGACGCCAGCGCGCCGGCGAGCGAGTCGAGGACGCCGGGGACGATGGAGAAGTAGGCCCACCGGCCGCGCTGCTCGCGAGTGACGAGCCCGGCCTCGACCAGCAGCTTCATGTGATGGGAGACCGTCGGCTGGGAGAGCCCGACCGGCTCGGTGAGGTCACAGACGCACGCCTCCTTGTCCTCGGCGGCCGCGATGATCGAGAGCAGCTTGACCCGGTTGGGGTCGCCGAGCGCCTTGAACATCCGCGCCAGCGCCTCGGCCTGGTCGTCGTCGAGGACGCCTGCGGTCACCGGCGAGCAGCACGCGACGGCGGCGGACGGAAGCACGGGAAGAACGGTCATGAGGACGAGTCTACCGAATGATATTGACGAACGTCGATGCGTCGCCTAAGGTCGCCGACATATCGACGTTCTTGAATCTGAGGAGCATCATGACCGACCTTCCCGTTGCCGTCATCGGCGCCGGCCCCCAGGGCCTCGCGGCCGCTGCCCATCTCCTCGAGCGCGGCCTCACCCCGCTCGTGCTCGAGCAAGGGAGCGAGCCAGCGGCAGCCGTTGCCGAGTGGGGCCACGTACGTCTCTTCTCGGCCTGGCCCGAGCTCGTCGACAAGGCCGCCGCCCGGCTCCTGGAGCCGACCGGCTGGACCGCGCCCACTCTGGGCTATCCGACCGGCGCGCAGTGGCGCGAGCGCTACCTCGCCCCGCTGGCCGACAGCCTCGGCGACCACGTCCGCTACGGCGCCACGGTCACCGGTGTCTCCCGCAAGGGCCGTGACCGCCTGGTCGACGCCGACCGCGCCGAGCAGCCGTTCGTCCTCCACGTGACCGGCGCGGACGGCACCGAGGAACGCATCGAGGCGCGGGCCGTCATCGACGCCTCCGGCACCTGGCGCCGGCCCAACCCGGCCGGCGCCGACGGGCTCCCGGCACTCGGGGAGCGGGCGGCGCACGCCGCGGGCGCGCTCGGCTACGCCGTTCCGGACCGCGCCCACCCCGAGGCGTACGCCGGTCGGCACACGGTCGTGATCGGCGCGGGTGACTCCGCGTTCAACGCCGTCAACGAGCTCACCGCCATCGCCAAGAACCACCCAGGCACGAAGATCACCTGGGCGATCCGCCGCGCGGTCTCGACGAACACCTTCGGTGGCGGCGAGGCCGACGAGCTCCCGGAGCGGGGCGCCCTCGGCGTACGCGCGAGGAAGGCGGTCCAGGACGGGTCGGTCGAGCTGGTGACCGGGTTCCGCACGGAGCGGGTCGAGGGCGCCACCGTCATCGCCGAGGACGGCCGCACGATCGAGGCCGACCAGATCGTCGTCCTCACCGGCTACCGTCCCGACCTGGGCTTCCTGAGCGAGATGCGCCTCGACCTCGACCCGACGCTGGAGGCGCCGCGGAACATCGCGGTCCAGATCGACCCCAACCTGCACTCCTGCGGCTCGGTCAGCGCGACCGGCGCCAAGGACCTCGCCCAGCCCGAGCCCGACCTCTACCTCGTCGGGATGAAGTCGTACGGTCGCGCGCCGACCTTCCTGGCGATGACCGGCTACGAGCAGGTACGCAGCGTGGTGGCCGAGCTCGCCGGTGACCACGACGCGGCCGCCCGGGTCGACCTCGAGCTCCCCGACACCGGGGTCTGCGGCGGCGCCGGGCTCTTCGACGACCCGGACAGCACCACGAGCGGTGGCGGCTGCTGCGGGACCGCGGCTCCGAGCGAGGAGATCTTCACGATCAGCCGGGCGCCGATCACTCTCTCGTGATCGAGCGCTCCGGGGTCACGCCGAGCTCGTCGAGCAGGGTGAGCACGCGCTGCTCGATCTCGTCGCGGATGCCGCGTACGTGCTCGATGCCGCCACCCTTCGGATCGGTGACCTTCCAGTCCTCGTAGCGCTTGCCGGGGTAGAACGGGCAGGCGTCGCCACAGCCCATGGTGATGACGGCGTCGGCACTGCGGACGACCTCGTCGGTCCAGGGCTTCGGGAACTCCCCGGAGATGTCGATCCCGAGCTCGGCCATGACCTCGACGGCGACCGGGTTGATCGCCGCGGCCGGAGCCGAGCCCCCGGACCAGCCGATCGCCTGGTCGCCGGCGTAGTGGGCGAAGAAGCCGAGCGCCATCTGCGAGCGGCCGGCGTTCTCGACACAGAGGAAGAGGACGCCCGGCTTGTTGGCGGTCGGTGATGCATCAGCGTTCATCGAGGCACTCCTGGGGGTGAGGGGGATGTGGGGTTCAGAAATCGAAACGGGAGGCGAGCGTCTTGATTCGGCGCTCGAGCTCGATGTACGCGGCGTCGAAGGCCTCGGGGCCCTTGTCCACCGGGTCAGGGATCGACCAGTGCAGCTCGCCGCGGACCTTCGGCGTCTCGTGGGCACGGTCGCAGACGGTGACCACCAGATCGTCCGGATCGAGCACGTCGTCGAGATGGCGGGGATCGACGACGGGGAGATCCAGGTGGTGGCGGGAGGCGACCTCGACCGCCCCTGGATTGATGTGCTCGGCGGGATGGGTGCCGGCGGAGGCGGCGGGGATCGGGCTGACCTGGCGCCACAGCGCCGCGGCCAGGTGAGATCGCGCCGAGTTGCCCGTGCATACGAACAGGACGCGCCTGGGCACCGCCACGGGGGACGCGGTGCCCAGGCTCTCGAGCGCATCCTGCTCGAGGTGCAGGTACGTACGCCTCCCGTC
>NZ_JBEZZS010000027.1:0-77979 GCF_040639295.1 Nocardioides sp. NPDC023903
GCGACCGCGATGCAGGAGAGCACCCTGCGCAACCTCGACTACGGCGACCGCGACTCGGTCGGCCTCTTCCAGCAGCGCCCGGTCTCCGGGTGGGGCCGCCGGCGGCGCACATGGTCTCCAGGCCGTAGCGGCCGCCGGTCTCCTGCAGACCGTGGAGAAGCGTGGTCGTGAGACGGGCGCCGGTGGAGCCGAAGGGGTGGCCGAGGGCGATCGCGCCGCCGTTGACGTTGACCCGCTCGGGGTCGAGGCCGATCTGGGCGATGCTGGGGAGGACCTGGGCGGCGAAGGCCTCGTTCATCTCCACCAGGTCGATGTCGTCGGCGGAGAGCCCGGCGCGGGCGAGCGCCTGGCGGGAGGCATCGACGGGCCCGAGACCCATGATCTCGGGCGAGAGCCCGGAGACTCCGGTCGAGAAGATCCGGGCCAGCGGCCTGATCCCGAGCGCCTCGGCGCGTACGTCGCTCATGATCACCAACGCGGCCGCACCGTCGTTCAGCGGGCAGCAGTTGCCGGCGGTGATGGTGCCGTTCTCGCGGAAGACCGGCTTGAGGCCGGCGACCTTCTCGAGAGTGACCCCGGCCCGCGGCCCGTCGTCGGTGGAGACGACCTCGCCGGACGGCAGCGTCACCGGTGTGATGTCCCGCTCCCAGAAGCCCCGGGCGGCAGCGGACTCGGCGCGGTTCTGGGAACGTACGCCCCACTCGTCCTGTGCCTCGCGCGTGATGCCGTACATCTCGGCGACGTTCTCGGCCGTCTCGCCCATCGCGAGGTGGTAGTCGGGCAGGTCGCTGGCCTCGCGAGGGTCGGTCCAGGCCTCGCCCGCGGCCACCCGGGCGGCACCGCGCTCGCCCGCCTTGAGGAACTCCTCGGCCTTGGTGTCCGGCATCCCGTCGGCCTTGCCGCGCTCGTAGCGGGACACACACTCCACCCCGGCGGAGACGAACGCGTCGCCCTCTCCTGCGCGGATCGCGTGGAAGGCCATCCGGGTGGTCTGCAGCGACGATGCGCAGTAGCGGTGGACCGTGGTGCCGGGCACGGCGTCCAGCCCCAGCCGTACGCCGACGACCCTCCCGATGTTGTAGCCCTGCTCCCCCGCGGGTTGGGCACAGCCCATCATCAGGTCGTCGATCCGCGTCGGGTCCAGCTCCGGAACCGACGCGAGGGCGCTGCGTACGATCTGCTCGGCCAGAACGTCGGGACGCAGGTCCTTCAGCGATCCCTTGAAGGCGCGGCCGATGGGCGAGCGGGCGGCCGAGACGATGACGGCTTCAGGCATAGGGGCTCCTCAGGAGTTGGGGGTGTGCTGGAGGAAGGCGGGCCACTCGCCGCCGCCGTCGACGGCGAGGACGGCGCCGGTGATGTGCGCGGCGAGCGGGGAGGCGAGCAGGAGGCAGGCGTCGCCGACCTCCTCGGGGGTCGCGAAGACGCCCCGCGGGATGGTCGCGGCCACCGCGGCCCGCTGCTCCGAGCTGCCGTAGTGGCCATCGGAACCCGGCGTGGCGACGAGCCCGCAGGAGATGGCGTTGACGCGTACGTCCGGAGCCCACTCGACCGCGATCGAACCGGTCAGGCTCTCGACGGCCGCCTTCGCGGCCCCGTAGACCGCGGTCCCGGGACTGGGCCGCCGTGCCGAGATCGAGCTGATGTTGACGATGGAGCCGCGCGAGGCCTTCAACGCCTCGTACGCCGCCTGGCTGACGTAGGCGGTGGCCAGGAAGTTGAGCGCTGAGATCTTCTCGTGGAAGCGCGGCGACGCGGTCGCGAAGTCGGCGTAGGGCGCGCCGCCGGCGTTGTTGACGACCACGTCGAGCCGTCCGAGCCGCGAGGTGATCGCGGCGATCCACGCCGCGACCTGCTCCGGATCCCGCACGTCCACCTGGGAGAACACGGGCTTGCGACCGTCCACGACGGGCAGCTCCTCGGGCGCCGAGCGGCCGCAGATCTCGACCTCCGCACCGGCCTCGAGGAACCGCGCGACGATCCCGGCGCCCACTCCGCGCGCGCCACCGGTCACCGCGACCACCTTGCCGCTGAAGTCGATCTCGACTGCCATGTGCGGCAGTCTAGAACGCCTACCAAGCAAATGCTAGGTTGATGATCGCGGTGACCGGATCAGAGGGTCAGACGCAGCGCCTCAGACGCAGTGCACGTCCACCCAGTAGGTGTGGTCTCCACTCATGTGCTTCTTGACCAGCACCGGGACGGTGACCGAGCCGTTCGCGTCGGGCAAGAAGGTCTGACCGGCGTAGTGCACGTCATCGATCTCGCAGCCGACCTGGTCGGTCACGGTGATCTTGTGCAGACCCGCCTCAGCGGCCTCGACATGCGCCTCGTGGAACGCGAGGACAGCCGGGTTGTACTCGGAGTACTTCACGTTGTGAGCACCCAGAGTGTCGGTCCACTCGGCAGCCAGACCATCGATGAACGGTCCACCGTGGCGTGAGAACCGGGTGTCGATCTCGACGATCGCCCGTGCCTTGACCTTGAAGTTGTCAGTCTTGCTGTCGGCCGGGACGAAGCCGTGCCGGCTGCCCGGAGCGGTCGGGTCGAGCGCGTCGTACGGCGTCAGCCACACCTTGTACTCGCCACCGTTGTTCGGGGTGTCGAGGTAGGGGAACAGCTGCACCGTGATGCCGCCGTCCTCCGCGTCGGTGCCGGTCGCGTGAGCGCAGGCACCGCTCGGCGCGACACTGACGAAGCGGCCGCTGTCGTCGACCTGGACCCGGCGGCATTCGACCGGATCGGTGGAGAGCAGCGTCTTGCCGGAGGGATCGGTCACCTGGAAGGCGTAGATCCCCGCAGGCAGGCCGGCCGCGTCATCGGGCGCGTTGATGCCGGGACCGCCGTTGAGATAGACGTCCTGCTTGGCGGCGTAGTGGTTGAGGTTGACGGGCGCGCCGGTTACGTCGGTGGTGAAGATCGCGCCGGAGAGCTGCAGCAATGGCGCAGACGAGGCCGGCATCGACCAGAGCGCCGCCGCGGCGACCCCCGCCGCGACCGCACAGACGAGCTTTCGGATCATGGGTTTCCCCCTCAGATAGATCGGACCTCGAGTCTTTGACTCGCCGTGGTAAAGACCGCTGTCCGACCCCCGGGTATCACCCGAACCGGGTAGGACCCCCGGACTGTGTGATCGGCCACCTTCGCACCGCCCCGGGGAATACCGGAGAGTCCCTCCGTCTTGCGTCAGGAGTGGATCGAGGCCACCGGCCTCGGCAGACCTGAGAGGAACTTCTTGTGACCACGACCGCCGTCGACACCTTCACGGACGTGATTCGCTCGCGCCGCTCCGCGCGAGCCTTCCTGCCCGACCCGGTGCCTGCCGACGACATCCGCGGTGTGCTCGAGGACGCCCAGCGCGCCCCGTCGCACAGCAACACCCAGCCGTGGGAGGTCCACGTCTTCTCCGGTGAGGCCCGCGAGCGCCTCAGCGAGGCGATGCTCAAGGCGTTCGAGGCCGGCCAGATGAGCCCCGACTTCACCACGACGTACGGTGACGACGACAGCGTCCACGTCCAGCGGTCCCAGCAGACCGGGGCGGTCCTCTACGGTGCCCTGGGCATCGCCCGCGAGGACGCCGAGGGGCGGACCAAGGCCGTCGCGGAGAACCTCCGCTTCTACGGTGCTCCCCACGTGGCCCTGCTCTTCGTGCCGGAGCTCGGTGATGTCGTACGCGCTGCCAACGACGTCGGCATGTACGCCCAGAACTTCCTGCTCTCCCTCACCGCCCGCGGCTACCACGGCGTACCCCAGGGCATGCACGGCCTCTTCGCCGACACCGTCCGCGCTCACCTCGGCCTGCCCGCCGACCTCAAGCTGCTCTACGGCATCTCGTTCGGCACCGCCGACCCCGACGCAGCGGTGAACCGCCTCGACGTCGGCCGCGCCCCGCTCGACGAGCACATCGTGCTGCACGACACCGCGCTCTGAGCCGCCGCGACGAGCTGTAACACGTCGTTCGTAGGACTGCTCGCCCTATTGCGGCGACCGGATAGTCCTACGAACGACGTGTTACTTGGGCGGCGACCCGGTCAGGCAGCAGCCGCTCCGCGGATCTCCGCCACAGACGTACGCTGCGCCCGACCCGCCGCGAAAAGGCTGACCGCCACCGCGAGCAGGAGCCAGAGGACCAGTCCCCCGACCGGCGCAGCGACCGCGGCACCGCTCTGCGCGACGGCGACCCCGCGGAGCGCCTCGGCGGCGAGCGGGACCGGCAGGATGCCCGCGAGCGCACCGAACGGCGCGGTGGCCGTGGCGACCGGCAGCAGCCCGCCGAGAGAGACAAGCTGCAGAGCGAGGAAGGCGAGCGAGATCAGCCAGCCACGGCGCTGGCCGGCGAGCGCGACGACGGCCTGGTGGACCGCGACGAACGCCGACGCGGCAAGCACCGCGACCCCGACCGTGGCGCCCGGTCGCGCGAGATCGGCGCCGAGAAGCGCAGCGGCGACCACGAGGAGCACCGCCTGCGCCAGCCCGACGAGAGCCGCCGGCCACAGGCCGGCGAAGGTGAGCCGCCGCGCCGTGAGCGCCTCCCGCAGCCGCCCGGCAGGGAAGGCCGGCCGGAGCAGGTAGATCGCGAGCGCACCGAGCCACAGCGCCAGCGCGATCACCGCCGGCGCCAGCCGGGTCGCCCCTGAGGTAGAGGGGCCGGAAGCGACCGAGACCTGCACCGGGTCGGCGACGACCTCGGCCTGCTTCTCACCAGGGACCGCGATCTGCGAGGCACCGTCGTCGAGACCCGAGGCCAGCGAGTCGGCGCCCTCGGTCAGCGAGGACGTACCGGAGGAGAGGTCGTCGGCCCCAGAGGCCAGAGAAGCCGAACCGCTCTCGAGCTGCTTGGTCCCGGAGGCGAGCTGATCGGCCCCGGAGGCAAGCGCGGTGGCGCCGTCGTTGGTCTTGCCGAGACCGGACTTGAGCTCCCGCGCGCCCTTAGCGAGGCGGGCGTTGGCGTCGGCGACCTGCGAGGCCCCGGAGGCGACCTTCCCGGCACCGTCCGCCGCCGACGAGATCCCTCCGCTCAGCTCAGGAGCCGCCTGCGACAGGGCCGAGGCCCCCGAGGCGACCTGCGCCGCGCCTGCGGCGAGCTGGTCGGCCTGCCCGCCACCGGAGCCGACCGCCGAGGCGGTGGCGCCGCACAGCTGCGGCTTGGAAGCCGCGAGCAACGGGTCGCTCGCGCACGCCTGCGCCCAGCCCTTCGCGAGCTGGGTGTAGCCGTCGACTCCCTCCGACACCTGCGAGGCGCCGGCCGCGAGCGACGAGGCCTGCGACGGGAGCCCCGCGGTCGACCTCTCGAGCTGGTCGAGCCCGCCGCTCAGCTCGTCCGCACCGGCGGCCAGCGAGGACGCGCCCTTGGACGCCTTGCCCGCTCCCCCGGCCAGCGATCCCGCACCCGACTGCAGCCGCGCGGTCCCGCCGGCGAGCGTGTCGAGCCCGCCCGCGACCTGCGAGGCGCCGTCGGCAGCTCCGGACGCGCCGGAGCTGAGCGACCGGGCGCCGTCGGCGACCTTCCCGGCCCCCGAGTCCGCGGCAGCGGTGCCGTCGGCGAGCTGGTCGGCACCGTCGGCGGCCGAGTCGAGGCTGGTCTTGAGCTTCCCGGTCTGATCCCGGACCCCGTCGAGGTAGGTCGTCGTGACCGTACGTCCCAGGGTCGAGGCCGACTGCCGCGCCACCTGCCGGGCGATCTCGGCGGTCACCTCGCTGGAGGCGTCGGATGCCTCCACGCTGACCCGACCGGCGCTCGGGTCGCTCCCCTGCACCCCCGACAGCGTCTTGGACAGGTCCTCGGGGATCGTGATCACGGCCGCGTACTTCCCGTCCGCATAACCCGAGCGCGCGTCCTCCTCGTCGGTGAGCTCCCAGCCCAGCGTCGGGCTGGACGAGCCGGAGCCCGAGGAGGAGACGAGGTCCGCGGCCAGCGCCCGGCCGGCGTAGACCGTCTGCTTGTCCTTCCCGCTCCCCGTCGTCACCGGCTCGTCGAGGTTGACCACCGCAGCGGGCACCTTGTCGAGGTTCTCGGTACGGTCGCTGAGCGCGACGAGCGCGAGCGCCGTCACGACGACCGGCAGCAGGATGGCGGCCGCCACCAGGCGGCGGCCCGACCACCATGATTTCGTACGTGTCATCGGACTTTCTCCAGGTCGGCGACCGAAGTCGCAGGGTCGGTGAGCTCGAGATCGGGTGAGGTGCGTGCGGGCGCGGCATGAGCGAGAGCGTCCGCGACCTGCGGTACCGCGGGCAACGACGGCATCCCGAGCAGCACCGTCGTGCCCCGCGAGGTCAGCGCGGACAGTGCCGCGAGCTGTCCGCTGTCGAGCGAGGTCGGACTGTCGATGGCGACCAGCGCCGGCACGCGCCGCGCACTCACGAGTCGGAGCGCCTCCGCGACGTCGCCGACGAGAGCGGCCCGGGCGCGTACCGCCCCCGCTTCCTCCGGCAGCAGCCGGTCGAGCACCACCAGCTGCCCGGCGAAGCCCAGCCGTCCGGTGAGCGCCGCGAGCGCAGCAGATCGCGCGACCGGGTCGGACCCGTGGACGATCCCGAGGCCTCCCGGCCGCAGGTGGAGATCGAGCGGCGCGAGCGCCCCCGACACCTCGACCTGCCGCGCGCGAACCGCGACCTCGCCGTTCGAGGCGACGTAGTCGGCGTGCTCGAGGTGGTGGATGAGCGCCTCACCCTCGATGTCGAGGACCGGCAGCCGCCGGTCCAGCCAGCCCGGCAGCCACCAGGCACCCCGCCCGAGCAGAGCGAGCACCGCCGGCACCAGCGTCATCCGCACGAGGAACGCATCCACGAGCACCCCCACGGTGAGGCCCAGCGCCATCGGCTTCACGATCGGGTCGCCGTTGGGAACGAAGGCCGCGAAGACGGCGACCATGATGATCGCCGCGGCGGTGACGACGCGGGCGCTGGCTGCGAAGCCGGTGTCCACGGAACGCCGGGCGTCGCCGGTGTGAACGAAGTCCTCGCGCATCCGGGAGACCAGGAACACCTCGTAGTCCATCGCGAGCCCGAAGAGCACGCCCATCAGGATGATCGGGAAGAACGCGATCACCGGGCCGACCTTGGCGACGTTGAACAGGTCGGCGCCCCAGCCCCACTCGAAGACCGCAGCGACCACCCCGAACGAGGCCGCCACCGACAGCACGTAGCCCAGCGTCGCCTTCAGCGGGACCGCGATCGAGCGGAACACGATCGTCAGCAGGATCAGCGACAGCCCGACGACGACGGCCCCGAACGGCAGGATCGCACCGGACAGACGCGCGCTGACGTCGATCGCGACCGCGGTCTGCCCGGTGACCATGACGTCCTCGATGCCGAACCGCTTCTCCAGGTCGGTCGAGTCCGCGCGGATCTCCTTCACCAGCGAGGCGGTCGCCGGGTCGCTCTTCTCGGTCGTCGGGTAGATCACCACGAGCCCGAGGTCGGCGGTCCGGTTCGGCGTGGCCAGCGCTACCTTCTGCACCCCGTCGTACGTCCCGAGCGCCTTGCCGAGATCGTCCATCACACCGATCGGATCGGTGGTGTCGATGATGTCCGCGGTCACGAACAGCGGCGCGTTGTAGCCCGGTCCGAAGTCGCGGCTGATCAGGTCGTACGTCTCCCGCTGGCTGGTTCCCGGCTCGGCGCTGCCGTTGTCGTTGAGCCCCAGCGCGAGGTCGCGCGCGGGGATCGCCAGGACAGCGATCACCAGCAGCGAGACCACGACGGTGAGGACCGGCATCTTGGTCACCAGCCGCACCCAGCGTGCCCCGAGAGTGGTGGCGTGAGGCCGCCCCTCCGCGACAGCCTCACGCCGGTGGGCCCGAGACCCAGGCTTGGGCCGAAGCCGCTCACCCGCGAGGGCGAGCAGCGCCGGCACAGCGGTGAGCGCGACCAGCACCGCGACCAGGACGGCCGAGGCTGCTGCGTACCCCATCACTGCCAGGAACGGGATGCCCGCGACCACGAGGCCGCACAGCGCGATGATGACCGTGACACCCGCGAAGATGACCGCGCTGCCGGCGGTGGCGACCGCCCGGGCGATCGACTCCTCCACCCCGAGACCGGTGGCGAGCTGGCTGCGGTGCCGGGCGATCACGAACAGCGCGTAGTCGATCCCGACCGCGAGCCCGATCATCAATGCGAGGGTCGGGGTGGTGGCCGAGATCGTGGTGACCGCGGCGACCGAGAAGATCCCCGCCATCGCGATCGCCACCCCGAGCAGCGCTGTCAGGATCGGCAGGCCGGCGGCCAGCAGCGACCCGAACGTGATCGCCAGGACCAGCAGGGCGATCAGGATCCCGATCCCCTCGGTCGCGCTGACGTGCACCCCGGTGACGGAGTACGCATCCCCACCGACATGGAGCTCCAGCGACGACCCCGACGGCAGCTCCGCAGCTTCTTCGAGATCCGAGGTGACGCCCTCGGGGAGCTCGTCGAGACCGAGGTCGAACTGCACCGTCGCCAGCGCGTCCCGGCCGTTGTCGCTGACCGTCCTGCTCTCCTTCGCGAGCGGGTCGGTGACCGTCGCGACATGGTCGACCTTCTCGACCGCGTCGAGCACCGCCCGGATCTCCTTGCCGTGGTCCTCGATCTTCTCCCCCTCGGGAGCGACGAAGACCAGCTGGGCCGAGGTCCCGGAGACCTCGGGGAAGCGCTGCGTGAGCGCGTCCAGACCCTGCTGGGACTCGGTGCCGGGGATCGTGAAGTCGTTCTGCAGCTTGCCGCCGAGCGAGACGGTCAGCGCACCCAGCAGCACCGCGAGCAGGAGCCAGAGCGCCAGCACGGTCTTGGCGTGACGCGCGACCTGTCGGCCGAGTCGGTAGAGGTAGGAGGACACGTTCAATACATTAACGCATTCAATACGAAAGTGTATCGTTGGCATATGTGAGGATTACTACATGACCGAGGTGAAGGCCCCCAGGCGACGTACGAACACCCGCGCCCGGCTGCTGTCCGCGGCCGTCGACGTCTTCGTCGAGCGCGGTGCGCGCCGGGTCACCGTCGACGACCTGGTCAGCGCGGCCGGTTACACGCGCGGAGCGTTCTACTCCAACTTCGGCAGCGTCGAAGAGGTGCTGCTCGAGGCCTTCAAGGAGGAGTCCGAGCGGCTGATCGAGGCCGTACGTACCGCCGTCGGCGAGCACACCGACGCCGACTCGAGCGGGTCACTGATCGGAGCGGCCTTCGACGCGATCCGCCCGCTGCAGGACCGCTGGTTCGTCCTGCAGAGCGAGGTGGTGCTGCAGAGCCTGCGCGACGCCGACGCGCGAGAGATCAGCTCGGCGACGTTCACGGCGCTCAGCGAGCAGCTCGTCGAGGTCGTCGCGCTCGCCCTGGACCGCCTCGACCGCACCTCCACGATGTCGACCGACCTCCTCGCCCAGACGATGATGGGCGTGTTCCTCCACAGCGTCACGATGCGTACGATCCGCCCCGAGGACCCCCGCGCCAACCGGCTTCTCGAAGACGCGCTCCCCCAGATCATCGATGGGCTGTCGATCCCCAGGACCTCCGCCTAGGCTGAGGCCGATCCCAGTCTCGGGTCGACTCTCAGGGGGTTTCTCACTATGGGCGCACCAACATGGGTGTGGCTGGTCACCGTCGTCGCGATCGTCGGCCTGCTCGGGTTCGACTACATCTTCCACGTACGCAAGGCCCACACGCCCACGCTGAAGGAGTCGGCCACGTGGTCGGCGATCTACGTCGCGATCGCGCTCCTGTTCGGCGTCGGCGTGCTGATCTTCGGCGGCGGAACGATGGGCGGGGAGTACTTCGCCGGCTACATCACCGAGAAGGCGCTCTCGGTCGACAACCTGTTCGTCTTCCTGATCATCATGACGAGCTTCCGGGTGCCCCGCGAGGACCAGCAGAAGGTGCTCCTCTTCGGGATCACGTTCTCGCTGATCGCCCGCACCGCGTTCATCTTCGTGGGCGCGGCGCTCATCAACACCTTCGCCTGGGTGTTCTACCTGTTCGGGCTGATCCTGCTGATGACGGCGGGCAACATGCTGAAGCCCGACAACGACTCCCACGGGGAGAACTTCGTTGTACGCCTGGCCCGGCGGCTGTTCCACGTCAGTGAGCACTACGACGGCGACAAGCTCTTCACGGTGGAGAACGGCAAGCGCATCCTGACCCCGATGCTGCTGGTCATGGTGGCCATCGGTGGCACCGACATCCTCTTCGCCCTCGACTCGATCCCGGCGATCTTCGGCCTCACCCAGAACGTCTACCTCGTCTTCACGGCGACCGCGTTCTCGCTGCTCGGTCTGCGCCAGCTCTACTTCCTGCTCGACGGCCTGCTCGACCGGCTCATCTTCCTGTCCTACGGGCTGGCCGCGATCCTCGCCTTCATCGGCGTGAAGCTCATCCTGCACGCGCTCCACGAGAACAACATCCCGTTCGTCAACGACGGCGATCCCGTGCACGTGGTCGAGATCAGCACCGGCCTCTCGCTGACCGTCATCCTCGGCGTACTCGTCGTCACCATCGTCGCCTCGCTCTTCAGCAAGCGCGGCCGTGCGAAGAACGCCATCGGCAACGCCCGCCGGCACGCCGCCGCCTACCTCGACTCCGAGTACACCGCCGACCCGGCCGAGCGCGAGCGCATCCACAACGCCCTCCTCGCCGAGCGCGACGTCATCGTCTCCCTCGGCCCGAAGTATCTGCAGATCGCCCGCGAAGAGACCCCGCTCATGGAGCTCCTCGAAAGCGCCCTCGCCAGCCACACCGCCGCCGTCGAACGCGGCGAGGCCACCCCAGTTGGCCCGCCCAAGATCCTTCGCGAGGAGTAGGGCGACCTACGCCGGGCTAGCAGCAGACGACCTGCTGCACCTTGAACAGCGTGTCTTCCTGGCGCTGCATGTTGACGTAGCCCTGATCCACCCAGACCACCCGGAAGAGCCCGTCCCCGAGGTCCTCGACCCGCCGCTCGCCGTCGGCGTCGAGGTCTTCGAGGATGTGGTAGTAGAAGCCGTCACCGCCGTTGGCGTCATCGGTGCAGTCCCATGCGGCCGGGTCGCCGAGGTCGGGGATGTAGAGGCCCGCGGCCTCGCAGTCACCTGCCTGGAGCGCGTCGACGAACCGGACGGCCGCGGTCTCCGCGCCGCTGACCGGCTGCCCCGCGGCGGTTTCCTCACCGCTGGCCGGCTTCTCGGCCGGACCGCGCGCCACGAACCAGGTCGCGGCGCCGCCCAGCACCAGGGCGGCCGCTACAGCGGCCGCGACGAGGACGGCGTTGCGCCGCCGGCGCTTGGGCGGCTGGGGCTGCGGCTGTGTTGGGGACGGCGAACGGAGCACGGTCTGCGCGTCCGAAGGAGGAGGTACGGCGACCGCCCGTCCCTCAGTCGCTGCGGTGAGTGCCGCAGCGAAGCTCCCCGCGTCCGGCCAGCGGTCCTCGGCCCGTGGCTCGAGGGCCCGCATGATCACTGCCGACACCGTTGCCGGCACCGGCGCGACCGTGCCGAGGTCCGGAACCCGGGACACGACCGTCAACGCCGGCGCGGGCGAGCGCCCCGCGAACATCGCCCACGCGACCGCGCCCAGGCTGCGTACGTCGGCACGGTGGTCGATCGGCAATGACTCGTCGAACTGCTCGGGGGCCATGTAGGCGGGCGTTCCGATCTGCCGGGTCACCTCCGTGTGCTGGTCGAGCGCACGCGCCACACCGAGGTCCGCGACCATCGCGCGCAGCCTGCCGTCGGACCCACCTGCGAGCAGGATGTTGGCTGGCTTCACGTCGCGGTGGATGACCGAGCGCACGTGCAGTGCGTCGAGTCCGGACGCGGCCTGTGCCACCAGGTCGGCCACCAGCTGCGGTGGCATGCCCTGAGGGTGCTGGGTGATCAGCTCCGCGACGCTTCCCGCGTCGGCGTACGCCATCACGAAGTAGGGCGCCCCCGTCGGGGTCTCGCCGATGTCGTGGACCGAGACGACGTGAGGCGAGTCGACCGACCGGAGGAAGCGCGCCTCCTGCAGGAACCGCTCCCGGATGTCAGCCGCCTGAGTCCACTGGGCACTGAGCACCTTCACAGCAACGGGCGAGTCGAGGTCCGGGTCGTGGTAGAGCCACACCTCGGCGAATCCGCCGGAACCGAGCGGCTTGACCTGGCGCAGGCGCCCGAGGGTCTGGGGAAGGGTCACCGGGACATTATGGGGCCCGGCTCCAGCCGGCACGCGCGACCCGCGGATCTCGCCGGCCCCACTCCTGCTGCACCGGACTGGAAGCAGGTCACGACTGGAGACTCCGGCGCCGTGGTCCTCCACGACCGCGTTCCTGGTCCCGGAACTTCGCGGGCGATGAGCCGACCACACGGCGGAACGCGGTGCTGAACGCGCTCTCGGACTGGTAGCCGGTGGCTCGTGCGAGCTCAGAGATCGACAGCGCGTCGCGGGCGAGGGCGTCGCGAGCGAGGCTCATGCGCCACTGAATGAGGTACTCCAGCGGCGGGACCCCGACGTGGCTCTTGAAGGCCTGGGCGAACGCGGAGCGCGACATGTGGCTGATCTCGGCGAGCTCGTTGAGGTTCCAGGAGTGGGCCACGTCCGCGTGCACTGCACGTAGAGCGGCGCCGATGCCGTCCTCGTTCAGGGCGCCCAGCCAGCCGGTGGGCCGGTCGGTCTGGCCGGCGTGAGCGCGCAGCATGTGAACCAGCAGGATCTGTGCGAGGTGGTTCTGCACCAGCGGGCCGCCGGCGGCGACGACCCCGACCTCGGTGGCCAGGAGATCGATCAGCTGACCGAGTCGGCTGCCATGAGGATCAGCAGCGCGGACGATCACGAGCGGTGGCAGTAGATCGGTCAGGAGGGCCGCGTTCTGGTCGTCGAACGCGATGTGCCCGACGCAGAGGTAGAGGTCGTCCTCGGACTCCGGGCCGATCCGGACGAACCCGTCCTCGGCGCCCGCCCACACCGCCTCCGCCGGGCGCGGGCTGGCGTCGGGCGTGCTGGCCAGCACGTACGGCGGCGGGTTGCCCAGCATGAAGGTGTCACCCTCGCGCAGGAGCACCGGTTCATGCCCTTCGAGGATCAGCCAGCATCTGCCGCGTACCAGACCACCGATCCGCACGTGCAGGAACGCCTCGAAGCTCAATGCCCATTCCCCCACAGCGCGGAGGCTGGGCCCGATCACCGTGCGGGGCTTGAGCAGGCCGATCGCGTCAGCCACCGGATCCTGGAAGCCGAGCACGACCACCTCCTGGACGATGCGTAAAGAATAGAGGACTCTGAATTATGGATCTTACTGCAATCGCGTCGCAGTATCGATGTCGCAGGTAGATCACCGGCACACGAAGGTCCGCGACGGCAAGAGAAATGATGGAGAGACTCACATGGGACATTTGGACGGCAAGACCGCGGTAGTCACCGGCGGAAGCAGCGGGATCGGCCTCGCCGCCGCCGTGCGACTGGCGGACGAGGGCGCGTATGTGTTCGTCACCGGGCGGCGTGAGGCCGAACTGGAGGCCGCCGTCAAGACCATCGGATCGGACCGAGCGACGGGCGTGACTGGCGATATCTCCAAGTTGGCCGACCTGGACCGGCTCTACGACGCGGTCCGGGCCGCCGGCAACGGGTTGGACGTGCTCGTGGCGAACGCGGCGGTTGGCACGTTCGTGACGTTGGAGCAGACCACCGAGGAGCACTTCGACCAGACCTTCGGGGTCAATACCCGAGGCACACTGTTCACCGTGCAGAAGGCGCTCCCGCTGCTCAACGACGGCGCCTCGGTCATCCTGACCGGGTCCACGGCGGCCGATCGTGGCATGGAGGCGTTCGGTGCGTACGCAGCGTCGAAGGCGGCGGTCCGGTCGTTCGCACGGACCTGGTCCACCGAGCTGAAGGGTCGCGGCATCCGCGTCAACGTGGTCTCGCCTGCATGGATCGAGACCCCTGGGGGCACCGCGGCTTTCGGGGACGAGGAGACCGCCCGGGCCATGAAGGAGCATGTCGCAGCGACCGTGGCCAAGGGCCGCATGGGTCAGCCCGAGGAGGCGGCCGCGGTCGTGGCGTTCCTGGCCTCGGAGCAGAGCAGCTACGTCGTCGGCTCGAACCTCTACGTCGACGGCGGAGAGAACCAGACCTGAGCCCAGACCTGAGAAGGTCGCGAGCCGTTCCACCGATGTGGCCATCGACGTCGTCGCCCGGTCGCTGCTCACAGCGCCCGGGCGACGGCTGGTCAGCGCTCTCCTGGAGGCGCCCGCGCCCACAGCGCCGCTGATCATCTGCGGAGGAACTCCTCGAGGGCAGCGTTGACCTCGTCCGCGTGGGTCCACAGGAGGCCATGAGGAGCACCCTCGACCTCGATGTAGTCGGCGTCAGGGACCGCCTTGCGGAAACGGCGTGCCGTAGCGTCGATGGGAAGGATGTTGTCCTTCGTTCCGTGCAGGATCAGCGTCGGCTTGCCGGCTGCGCGAACCGCGTCGACATCGCTGCGGAAGTCCTCGATCCAGGCCGGGACGACTGCGTACGCGGCCACCGGCGCACTGCCGATCGCGACGTTCCAGCTGCCGGTGACGGCCTCCTGGCTGATCCGAGAGCCGAGGTTCTCGTCCAGGTTGTAGAAGTCCTTGAAGAACTGGGTGTACCAGGCGTAGCGGTCGTCCTTGGCGGCCGCGGCGATGCCGTCGAACACGTCCTGCGGGACGCCCTCGGGATTGTCGTCGCGCTGAACGAGGAACGGCTCGAGGGACGCGAGGAACGCGAGCTTCGCGACGCGCTCATGCCCGTATCGGGCGACGTACCGCGCGAGTTCACCGGTGCCCATCGAGAAGCCCACGAGTACGACGTCGCTCAGCTCGAGGGTCTCGAGGACCGTGTTCAGGTCGGCGGCGAAGGTGTCGTAGTCGTAGCCGCTGCCGACCTTGGACGAGCGCCCGAAGCCGCGGCGATCGTAGGTGATCACCCGGTAGCCCGCCGCGAGCAGCCCGCGCGTCTGCTTCTCCCAGCTGTGGCCGTTCAGCGGATACCCGTGGATGAGCACCACGGGCTGTCCGGTTCCCTGATCCTCGTAGTACAGCTCGATCGGCGTGCTGTTCTCCTGCCCAACAGTGATAAAAGCCATCATCTTTCCCTTCTGTATGACCAGCACGACGCTGGCAGCTCATTCGTGGGTGTGCATGCAGGCGGCGAGACCGACGTAGGGGTCAGAGGTGTTCGGGTGGTGCCATGCGGTAGACGAACTCGCCGAGGCCGGACTGCGAGATCGCGAAGATCGTGCCGGCGAGACCCTCTTGAGTGGCGGCCATGCTCAAGTCGCCCAGGCGGACCGCGTCGAACCCAGCATCGTGGCTGAGCTGGCTGACGACGTCGTGGGCCTGATCGTCGCCGGACCACAGGTTGCTCGGTCGTACGCGAGCACCGGCGACCCGGCCGAAGAGCGAGGCGAAGTTGGTGTTGAACGCCTTGGCCGTGGTCCCGCCGGTCACCGACTTGACGTATTCGGCGTTGGAGGAGAACCCGGCCGGCGGCCGCGCGTCGCCGTAGAGGTTGGTGGCGTCGAGCACGGTCTTGCCCGCGAGCCCGGCGACCGATGACAGCGCTGCCTCTACCGCGGCTCCTGGGACGGCGAGCAGAACGGCTTCGGCGCCGCTGGCGTCACCACCGGCTCGCCCCAGCCTGCTCACCTGGTGGCCGGCGCGCTCCCACAGACCGGCCAGTCCGCCGCCGATGTTGCCGCGGCCGATCACTGTGATGTTCATGCCGACCACGACCCGTCAGGGTGCTCGACGACGCGAAGGGCGCCGGAGGGGCAGCGCCCGATCACCTCTCGCAGGGTCTGAGCGGTTCCCTCCGAACCGGCTTGCGTGGGATCGATCCACGGCCGCTCGGCAGGGTCGAAGACGGCGGGCATCCCACGTACGCACTCGGCCGCGTGCTGACACACATCACCGTCGAAGGAGACGTCGACGACAGGCCCGGTGTAGGTCTTGCGCGCCATGGTCAGTCCTTCGCCGTCGACGGGGGCACACGCTTCACGAGTGCGACGTACTCGCGGTGGTTACCGATCCAGCCCTTGATGAACGGGCACAGCGGCATCACCTTGCGCTGGCTGCCGTCGCGGACATCGTCGAGCGCGAACCTGGCGATGGCGGAGCCGACGCCCTTCCCCTCGTAGGCCGGGTCGACCTCGGTGTGGGTGAACACGATCAGGTCGGTGGCGAGGATGTATTCCGCGAACCCCACCACGGATCCGCCCACGCGTGCTTCGTAGCGCAGGCGCTCTGGCGCATGTGCGACCTCGATATCGATGTCTGTCATCTCTCGTCCTTACTCGGCGTCTGCGTATTTGTTTGTGCGCACAAGTATTCTACTCGCGCAGGCAAGTTGCTCCTTCGAGGGTTAGGACCACGCATCATGCAGTTCGGGATCTTCAGCGTCGGGGACGTCACCCAAGACCCGACCACCGGCTACACCCAGAGCGAAGCGGAGCGCATCCGCAACATCGTCCGCATCGCGCAGCGGGCCGACGAGGTGGGCCTGGACGTCTTCGCTATCGGGGAGCACCACAACCCGCCGTTCATCCCTTCGTCGCCCACGACCCTGCTAGGTCACATCGCGGCATTGACTGAGCGAATCATCCTCAGCACCTCGGTGACCCTGATGACGACCAACGACCCCGTCAAGGTCGCCGAGGACTACGCGATGCTCCAGCACGTCGCCGATGGCCGGCTCGACGTGATGCTCGGAAGGGGCAACACCGTTCCGGTCTACCCTTGGTTCGGGAAGGACATCCGCCAGGGCGTTGCCCTGGCGCTGGAGAACTACAACCTTCTCCACCGGCTGTGGCGGGAAGATGTCGTGGATTGGGAGGGCAAGTTCAGGACTCCATTGCAGGGCTTCACCTCGACGCCGCGACCACTGGACGATGTCGCGCCGTTCGTCTGGCACGGCTCGATCCGAACTCCTGAGATCGCCGAGCAGGCGGCGTACTACGGCAACGGCTTCTTCGCCAATCACATCCTGGCCCCGAACCTCGCGTTCAAGCCGCTCGTCGACCTCTATCGCAAGCGGTTCGAGCACTACGGCCACGGCACTGCGGAACAGGCGATCGTCGGCCTCGGCGGGCAGGCGTTCATCGCCCGCCGGTCGCAGGATGCGGTCGAAAGGTTCCGCCCGTACTTCGAGGCCTTCCCCGTCTTCCGCGGAGCGCGCCTTGAGGACTGGATGACAGGTACGCCGCTGACGGTCGGCAGCCCGCAGGAGGTCATCGACAAGACGCTGACGTTCCAGGAAGGCTTCGGGGACTATCAGCGCCAGCTCTTCTCGGTCGACAGCATGGGCCTGCCTGTCGAGGTCGCACTGGAGCAGGTCGAGATCCTCGGAACCGAGGTCGTCCCAGTTCTGCGCAAGGAGATGGAGTCGCGCCGCGCGCCAGGCGTTCCCGAGGCACCGACCCATGCCTCGTTGGTCGCAGCCAAGTACGGCGACGGCGAGCCTCGCCAGCCGCGGCCCAACCCGAATCGGGGCGACAACCTGTCCGGCCCCTCCCCCTACCAGGACAGCGACCCGACCGTCGCCGCCCAGTTCCCGGCGGCGCTGTGATGAACGACGTGACCATCGCAGTCCTCACCGCCGGCGTCAGCGACCCGTCCTCGAGCCGGCTCCTCGCCGACCGAGCGGCCCAACGCAGTGCCGACGCCCTGGGCGCGTCCGATCTGAGCGCGACGTTCCGCTCGATCGATCTGTCGACGATCGCGGTCGACATCGCCCAGGCGCTGGTCTCAGGCATGCCGAATCGAAAGGTCACCGCCGCCATCGACGCCCTCGCGGAGTCTGACGCGATCATCGCGAGCACCCCGGTCTACAAGGCCGGGATCAGCGGGCTGTTCAAGTCCTTCGCGGACCTTCTCGACAACGACCTGCTCATCGCCAAGCCCGTCATCCTGGCCGCCACCGGAGGCACGAGCCGGCACGCCATGGTCGTCGACGAGCAGCTCCGGCCACTGTTCGCGTTCCTGCGTGCGATCCCGATGCCGACATCCCTGTACGCCGCCCCCGAGGACTGGGGCTCACCGGACCTCGGCGACCGGATCTCCCGAGCGGCCGGCGAGCTGGCCATCTTCCTGCGGAACGGCACCGGCCCCCAGATCGCCCAACAGAACTGGGGCCGCCATCGACATCAGTTCGGCGGCAACGCCGCGGGCGCGCCACGATCGGTCGACGATGTCGACTTCTCGACCGACCTGATGCGTCTCGCGGCTGGCGGCGAAAGGAAGCAAGAAACGTGAAGGTATTCATTCTCGGCATCAGCGGGGCGATCGGCGCTCAGCTGGCCGACAAGCTGTCCGCGGGCGGGACCGAGGTCCACGGGTTGGTCAGAAAGCCGGCACAGCGAGCCGATCTCGCTGCCCGCGGCGTCGAGACCGCCCTCGGCGAACTGAGCACGATGTCAGCCTCGGACCTCGCCCGCGCCGCAGCTGGAGCGGATGCGATCGTCTACACCGCAGGCTCCAACGGCGGCGCCCGCGAAGTCACCAAGGCGATCGATGGCGACGGCGTCACCAAGGCTCTGGAGGCTGCACGCCTGGCGGGAGTCGGACGGTTCGTACTGGTCTCTGTCCTCCCCGAGTCGTGGCGCGAGCGGGACAACCCGGACGAGGTCGAGTACTACTTCGCCGTCAAGAAGCAGGCCGACATCGCCGTCACCCGCAGCGACCTCGACTGGGTGATCCTCCGCCCCTCGCTCCTTGTCGACGACCCCGCGCTCGGCACGATCTCACTCGGCCCCGCCGAGGCCCACGGCGAGATCGCCCGCGCCGACGTGGCCGATACCCTCACCGAACTGCTTCTCGAGCCACGCATCCGACGACAGATCCTCGAGCTCAACACCGGCACCACCCCGATCCGTGAGGCTGTCCGGGCCAACGTCTACTGATCAGCGGCCGCGGCGACGAACCGGCGGTCCGACCTCGGCCTGAGCGATCGCCGCGAGAGCATCGGCGAACGCGGCCAGATCGACGTTCTGGAGATGATCCATCACGTGGCGCCGGACGCTCTCCAGGTGGACCGGCCAAGCCTCCTTCAGACACTTCAATCCGGCCGGGGTCAAGCGTGCCAACTGGCCGCGACCGTCCGCCGTCGAACGGACCCGCTCGACCAATCCCGTCCGCTCCAACCGCTCCACGACGCGGGTCAGCCCGCTGACCGAGATCGCTACGTAGTTGGCGAGCTCGCTCATACGCAACGAACGCTCGGGAGCCTCGGACAGGTTCATCAGCACGGTGTACTCCGTGAGATTCAGGCCCTCCGATTGCATGAGATCGGCCTCGAGCACCCGCGGAATGACCACGACTGCCCGCCCCAACGCACGCCAGGCAGTCTCCTCCTCGGGCGACAGCGGGGCCACCTCCCCAGCTGCTGCACGCCGACCATCCATACCAACGAGGCTAGCGGGTAGTTGCTTGACGTAATAACGATCCCCGCGGGCTCCTTGCGGACAGGGCTTCAGGCCACATGGCGGCTCCGGAAGGAGGTCGGTGAGGTGCCGTGGTGGCGCTTGAAGGCGGCGCTGAGGGCGAACGGGTTGGCGTAGCCGACGCGGGCGGCGATCGCCGACAGGGTCAGGTCCGTGCCGATCAGCAGGTCCGCGGCCAGAGCGAGCCGCCACCTTGTCAGGTACGCCAGCGGTGGCTCGCCGACCTGCTCGGTGAAGCGCCGGGCCAGTGCGGCTCGGGAGAGACCGACCTGCTTACCGAGGCCGGCGACGGTCCAGGGCAGCTCGGGGTGCCGTTCCATCGCCCGCAGCACCGCGGCCACCGCCTCGTCAGCAGGAAGGGCCGGGGAGGCCGCGAGCACCTCACGCACGGCTTTGACCACGAGTACGTCCAGCAGCCGGTCGAGCAGGGCCGCCTGGCCGGCCTCCTCACGCACCAGCTCCGCCGACAGGAGGTCGAGGACGGCAGTGTCGAAACCGCGCAGCACCACGCTGGTCGGCAGCCGGGACAGCAGCAGCGAGCCCACCGAGGTCTCGCGCTCATAGGTCCCGATGAGCATCACGGTCGCCTCCGACGAGCGACTGTTCCCCCACGTGCGTACGCCCAAGGCCAGCTCCTCGGCCAGCAGCGCCCCGTTCGGGTCGACGCAGACCTGGCCGGGCAGGATCCGGATGTCGGCAGGGCGATCGGCCGAGTCGGCAATGACGTAGGTCGCCGGTCCGCGGCACACGATCACGTCACCTGCCGCCACCTCCTGCGGTCCCTCGCAGCCGGTGAAGACCGCCTGGCCGCGTGCGATCGCGATGACCGTGAGCGGCACCTCGTCCTCGGCGGTGATCGACCACTCCCCGGCGAACACGGCCTTCAGCAGGAAGGCGGCCTGGGCCCGTGGACCATCCATGAGCAGATCCAGTGACGACATGGTGAGACGATAACGCATGCTACCTGGCGCCGAACGTATTCCATCGTCGCTCCCCGCAGACCAGATTAGAGGCATGACAACTCTCATCACCGGCGCCACCGGCAAGACCGGCCAGCGCGCCGCCCGCCGCCTCCAGACCCTCGACCACGCCGTGCGGGCGGTCACCCGCCACTCGGCACCCCGGTTCGACTGGCACGACCGGACCACCTGGGCCGAGGCCATCGACGGTTGCGAGTCGGCCTACCTGACCTTCCAGCCCGACCTCGGCCTACCTGGCGCCGACGAGATCATCGGTGCGTTCGCCGCCCAGGCGGTCACCGCCGGCTGCAGCCGACTCGTACTGCTCTCCGGCCGCGGCGAGGAAGGTGCCCAGCGAGCCGAGCAGGCCATGATGGCCTCGGGTGCCGAGTGGACGATCCTGCGTTCGGCCTTCTTCCTGCAGAACTTCACCGAAGGTGCGTTCGCGGACGAGCTCGCGGCCGGGTCGCTCACCATGGTCGAGCACACCGTCGCCGAGCCGTTCGTCGACGCCGACGACATCGCCGACGTCGCCGTCGCAACCCTCCTCGACAAGGGGTACGTCGGCCGGGTCCTGGAGCTCACCGGGCCTCAGCTGCTCACCTTCGAGGAGGCCGCGCACGCCATCGGCGGGCCCGCGGTCAGGTACCGCTCGATGCCCACCGAGGACTACGTCGCGGTCCTGACCGCGGCCGGGTTGCCGGCGCCCGACGCGGCCGGGCTGGCGTACCTCTTCGAGGAGGTTCTCGATGGACGCAACGCATACGTGACCGGCGACGTCGAGACGGTCCTGGGCCGCGCTGCTCGAAGCATCGACGACCTGGACCGGGGTGAGCAGTCATGAGCGAAGTCGTACTCACGGGCGCGAGACTGCTCAACGGCGTCACCGCCGGCATCTACATCGCCTTCCTGGTCGCCTTCATGCCGGCGCTGCACGGCCAGCCGGACGAGGTCTACGCACGGGTCATGAACCGGCTCAACGTGGTCATCGTCAACCCGGTGTTCCTGGCCTTCTTCCTGGGCGCCCCGCTCCTGGCCCTGATCCTCCTCGGATGGCACCGGAGCCCGCTCTCCATCACCGCCGCCTGCCTGGCCGTCGCCGCCGTCGTCATCACCTTTGCGGCGAACCTGCCGCTGAACGACGCCCTGGCGAATGGCGGAGCTGTGTCCTCGTTCGAGAAGCCGTGGCTGATCTTCCACACCCTGCGAACCCTCACCGCAACCGGTGCGTTCGTCCTTCTCAGCCTGCCCGGGACGATCGCGGATCGAGCCTAGACGCCCGAGCATGCGCCTCCTGACCTACTCGAGACCGGAAGGTGCATCGCTCGCAGGGATCAGGCGTACGACGGGGCGCTGCGGGACAGAGTCAGCGAGGAACCATCGGAAGGCAAGGCTCCCGCGGGGCTGGTCGAGGGTCGAGATCGCGTTGGGGTGGTCCAGCTGCGTACGTGCGATGACGACGGTCACGGTGCCGTCGGCGTTGGGTCGGGCGGTGCTCATGTTGACCGACGTACGCCCGTCGATGGCGGTGTGGCCGGCCATGAACTGGTTCCAGATGTTGATGTTCCAGAATCGGCAGCGCGGCGGTCGGTGGGTCACCACGAGCGCCTCGTCCGGCGCCAGGTCGTAGCTACCGAACGAGTAGCAGGCGTCGGTGGCCGACCAGCCGAAGTTGAAGTCCGGCACCTGGTAGGGCTCTGCGAACGCATTGGCGGCTTCGGAGACGTTGTGGCCGAGCTCCAGACGGTCGGCCTCGACCCGCTCCCCGAGCCGGGTCGGGACGACGGCCGTCATCGTGCGCAGCCAGGTGAGCACCGACCGGAGCGCCGCCGCAGTTGCTGCATCGCTCCTGACGATGGGCTCGGGCGGGTCGACCGCGTCGATCCGCCAGGTCACCGGCCGCCCGTGCAGCGGGTCGGACTGGTAGTCGCGAGTGAACGCGACCGCTGCGTCGTCGGCCAGGACGATGCATGGGCCGTCCCAGTCCGCCGGCCGCTCCGGCGCCAGCAGCAGGCGGAAGTTCCCGTCGTCGTCGAAGTCGAGGTCGGAGTCGTTGAGCACCCCGATCACACGGTCTGACCAGGCACCCGGCGACGGCTCGTTGTAGACGGTGAGGGAGAAGTAGACGCTGTCGCCACGGTTGCCCGAGACGACGTACGTCCGCCGGGGGTCGATCGGCGCGTAGGAGTACCATGCGTCGGTGTTGTCGCCGCCCCAGCGCCGGTCCCGTCGGAACGGCGTCACGGTCTGGATGAAGACCGGCCGGCTCCGCTCCGCGTAGAGATACGTGTCGAGGCCGACACCGAGGGTGGTCGTGAGCATCCGGTAACCGTCGACGACAGCGGACTCACCGTCGACGGCTCGCTCTCCGGCGAGAAACGTCTCCTCGAGCTCGCCCAGCCCTGCCAGCAGCTCATGCCAGGCCTCGGTGGACTGCCAGCGGGTCGGGTTCATGGGGTGATTCCTTCCAGGACGAGCGTCGTGATGGCATTCACCCAGGCGTCGTCGAGCTCCTGCCCGTTCGGCGTGAGTACGCCGAGAAGGGCGCTCCCGCCGATGACGCCGAGGACGTGCTCGGCCCGGACCGCAGCGCGGGCCACCTCGGATCCCGCCGCAGCGTCCAGCTGTTGCTGCAGCTGGTCGATGTGGGCCGTCCACAACCGCGCCATCAGCTCTTGGTGAAGCACGGGATGCGGGTGCAGATCACCGACGAGGCCCGGCAGCGCAGCCCGAACGACAGGGTCCGAGAAGAGCGCCGCCGTAGCCCGCACGATGGCCTGGATGTCGGACCGAAGGTCGCCCGTGGCGGGTTCTCCCTGCGCGAGCTCAGCAGGAAACGCAGCCTCGTGCACCAGGTGCACCTTGGTCGGCCACCGCCGATAGATCGCGGGGGTGCTGGTGCCTGCCCGGGTAGCGACTGCGGCGAGGGACAGACCTGCGTACCCCTCCGACAGCAGAAGCTCACGCGTCGCCGCGAGGACGGCCTCGTCGATCCGGCGGTCGCGCGGCCGTCCCGCGTTCTTTGTCTCAGAAGTCGTTGCATTCATTACGTTATGAACCGTAACGTAATAGGCATGCCACAGCAACAGGCTCGAGTCGACGACCTGTCCTCCCCCCACTTCCCACCCGAGGTCACGGAGATCCACGGCCTCATCGGGTCGATGGCCGCAGACCTCCCTCTGACCTCCGAGAGCCTGCACGCCGCAGCAACGGTGCAGACCGGCCTGGACGACTTCGGTCCGCAGGACTACCGGGAGCGGCTCGACGTGCTCCTCGGCGCACTGAACGACATTCCGGACACCACGGACTGGGGCCGGGTGATCGTGCACGCGCAGCTGGTGCAGCTGCTCAAGAACCGGGCCCTGCTCCAGCGACTGCTGCGCGATCATCCAGAGATCCACGAGGTCGAGATCGCACCGCCGGTGGTCATCGCCGGCCTCCCCCGGACCGGCACCACCCACCTGCACAACCTGCTGGCCGCGAGCGGCCTGTTCCGTACGCTTCCCTACTGGGAGAGCCTCGAGCCGTTCCCCGTCCCGTCCGAGGCAGGGCTCACGCCCGACCCCAGGCGGGCGCGGTGCGACCAGGGCATCGACTTCCTGCACCAGGCGCTGCCGCTGTTCCCCCTCATGCACGAGATGACGACCGATCACGTGCACGAGGAGATCCAGCTGCTCGCCAACGACTTCTCCTCGATGCTCTTCGAAACGCTCGCGGACGTGCCGGCCTGGCGGGACTACTACCTCGAGCGCGACCAGGCGCCGCACTATCGATATCTGCGGCTTCAGCTGCAGGCGCTGCAGTTCCTCGACGGCGGCAAGCGGTGGCTGCTCAAGAGCCCTCAGCACCTCGAGCAGCTCCCGGCACTGGCCGAGGTGTTTCCCGGCGCCACCATCGCGCTCACGCACCGAGACCCCGCCAGAGTCGCCGTGTCGATGGCCACCATGGTCGCCTACAGCCGGCGCATGAGCACCGACCCCGTCGACGCGGTCGGGACCGGCCGCTACTGGAGCGATCGCCTCGACACCATGCTCACCACCCTGGTCCATGACCGCGACCGCGTGCGCGATCTCACCTGCACCGACGTCCGGTTCGACGACTTCATGGCCGACGAGCTCGATACGGCGGCGCAGGTGATCCGGCTCGCCGGCGACGTCGTGAGCGACCGCGCTCGCGACAACATGGCCGACTACCTCGAGGCCCACGTCCGAGGCCGTCTCGGGACCATCGACTACCGCGCTGAGGACCTCGGTCTCGACCTCGACCAGCTGCGGACTCGGTTCGAGCCCTACTCTGAAAGGTTCCTGGCGTGACGCCGCTCGCCCGACTCGAGGTCGACCTCCGGCTCGATGCTCCCCCCGAGCAGGTCGCCGCCCGCGCACAGGAGCTGGCCGCGACAGGTGTCGCCGGGCTGTTCACCTTCGAGGGCGCCCACGACCCCTTCCTCTCTCTCGCCGTCGCCGCGACGAACTGCGGTCCGATCGACCTGATGACCAACGTCGCGATCGCACTACCCCGCAGCCCCGTCCACCTCGCGCACGCGGCGTACGACCTGCAGGTTCTCTCCCAGGGCAGGTTCCGCCTGGGGCTCGGGTCCCAGGTCAAGGCGCACATCGAACGCCGTCACGGCAGCACCTGGGACCGGCCCGCTGCCCAGATGCGAGATCGGGTGCAGGCGGTCAAGGCGGTGCTGGACTCATGGCAGTACGGCACGCCGCTGGCCTTCGCCGGCAGCTACACGCGTATCGACCTGATGCCGCGGACATTCGACCCCGGACCCAACCCGTTCGGCACCCCTCCCGTACTGCTGGGAGCGCTGGGGCCGGTGATGACCCGCACCGCTGCCGAGGTCGCTGACGGCCTGCTGGTGATGCCGTTCAACACGCCTCGGCACTTCAGCGAGCGCACGCTGCCCGCGATCGAGGAGGGTCTCCGCCGCCGCGAAGGCCCCGGCGACTTCTCGATCCATCCGCAGGCGATTCTCGCCATGGCCGACGACCCCGACGAGCTGTCGCAGGCGATCGAGGGAGTACGACGCCTGCTCGCCTTCTATGCCTCCACCCCGGCGTACCGGCCCGTCCTCGAGGTGGAGGGCCGACCCGAGCTCCAACTCGAGCTCGGCAACGCGGTTCGGACCGGGGACCTGGCTGCGAAGACTCACCTCATCGACGATGGCCTCCTCAGCGAGCTGGCGATCGTCGGCACCCCGGAGGACTGCGCGCGGCAGCTGATCGCGCGGTTCGGCTCCTACGCGCAGCGGGTCTGCTGCTACTTCCCCGGCCACGACCCGTCGCCCGCACTCATCGCCGAGCTGGTAGCGGCGCTCGCGCCGCCGAGCGGAGCCGCCCGGTGAGCACCGAGGCGACGCTGACCGTCGACGACGACGGCGTCGCACTGATCACCCTGGACGGCACCGAGCGGCTCAACACGTTCTCGCGCGTCACCGCGCGCTCCCTGAGCGCGGCACTGCGCACCTGCGATGCCGACGACGGGATTCGTGCGGTCGTCATCACCGGCGCCGGGACGGCCTTCTGCGGGGGCGCCGACCTCAGCTCCGGCTCCTCCGCCTTCGCCGAGCCGGACGTCGAGTTCTCGGCCTCTCCGGTGCAACCGCCGTCCTGGCAGGTCGACAAGCTCGTCATCGCCGCCGTCAACGGCCACGCGATCGGCATCGGGCTGACCCTGGCGCTGCAGTGCGACCTGCGCCTGGTCGCAGAGGACGCCAAGCTCGCCATCCCGCAGGTACGCCGCGGCATGATCGGCGACGCCCAGAGCCACTACACCCTCCGGCGGCTCGCGGGCACCGCGGTCGCCGCTGACATGCTGCTCACCGGTCGTACGATTCGAGGCGCGGAGGCGGTCGCGCGGGGGCTGGCCAACCAAGCCCTGGCGGCCGACGATGTACTGCCTGCAGCCTTGGCCGTGGCGCGCGATGTCGCCCTCAACGTGAGCCCGGCAGCCCTCGCGCTGAGCAAACGCCTGCTCTGGTCCGCCCTGCCCGCCGAGCAGGTCGAGCACGAGGAGACCCGCGCACATCGGCTGCTGATAGGTCATCCGGACGCCGTCGAGGGACCGGCCGCCTGGCGCGAACGGCGTACTCCGAGGTGGTCCTACCAGGTCTCGGACCTCACGGCCGACCTCGGGCAGTAGTGGGTCGGGCACAGACCGGGCGGGACGGCTGTCCCGGCCCGGCCTGTGCCTACAGTCAGATCAGGAGCAGGGATAGCTGCGCATTGACTGGGCCGGACCCGAGTGCGCGAGTGCGTCCAGCGCCATGGCGATCGCCGTCGGGTTGCTGGGGATGCCGATGTGCTCGACGAAGGTGGTTGGGCAGTAATCCTGGATCTTCAGGTTGGAAACCTGGTCAGGGAAACCCCACAGATAACCCGAGGTGGACGGGACCACGATCTCGTCGTACTGGGTGATGACGTTGGTGTAGCTCACGTCACCGGGCGTCTCGTCACCCCAGTTGAGATCGGTGATGAATGGCGAACCGTTGCCCTGCTGCGCGCAGGCAGGGCAGACGACACCGGCGATCCCGAGCAGCAGCCAGTGATAGGTGCCGTGGTTGGACGGCGCCACCCCGACCAGATCGTCCACCTTGCCCTGACCGCCGAGGTACTTCAGGTCGTAGCGCGGCATCATGCCGCCCTGGCTGTGCCCGACGAAGCTCACCTTCTGGGCGTGGGTCGCAGCGAGCACGCGGTCCACGAAGACGGAGAGCTCCGCGGCCGAATCGGCGATCGGACCGGTTCCCCGGTTGCCGTAGTCGAGCGCGAAGACGCAGTAGCCCTCTCCGAGCAACGCGGCGTGGAGGTTCTCCAGGAGGCTGACGCTGTCGCCCATCGTGCCGTGCACGACGATGACGGGCGTCTTGTGATCGGGACTGGGCTTGCAGTCCCAGTTGTTCAAGGTGGGGGCGGGCGTCTCTGCCACTGCCGGCGTTGCCGTGGTCGCGGCCATGAGGGCGGCCGCGCAGCTGAACGCCAGCGCCGTAGCCAACCGGGACACGCATTTCGGTGTTGCGCGCAAGATGTTCTCCTCATCTCATCCGTCGGTCGCCCTGTGTCGTCCCGACGCATGGCACCACCGACTGGCAGGCCGAAGTGGCCTGCGTCACACAGCTAACTTACTTACGCTTAAGTCAGATGGCAAGGGCAGACGTCTCCAGCGTTCCGCCGGTGCCGCTCAGGCACCGAGGAACGTCACAAGCGTCGCGGGCAGCGCTCGGGTCAGGCGGGAACGGCGACGTACTCCCGCAGCAGGTTCGCGAAGCAGACGAAGCCGCCCACCAGGTCGACCGAGGAGTCGACCAACCACTGGTTCTCGAGGCCCTCCGACGCCGCGATCAGCATCGCCGTCACCTGCCCCGCGTCGACGTCGGCTCTGGCGGTCCCGACCTGGATACTGCGCTCGATCGAGCCGATGCAGAGCTCACGGAACTTGACCATCCGGCCGAGAACCCAGTCATGGGCCGGATGGTCCGCGCCGGTTGCCTCCGCTGCGATGAGGTGGGAGAACTGGACGAGGTTCCGCTGCCTCGCGTTGTGGCGAACCACGCCTTCGAAGGCGGTGAGGAGCTCGTCGAACTCCATCTCGCTCAGGGCTTCAGGCGTCAGGTCGGTCGAGTCCAGGTCGTGCTCGTCGCGGGCCTTCAGGACCGCCTCGAGCAGGATCTCCTTGCTGGGGAAGTGGTGCAGAAGGCCGGGGTGGGACATCCCGGCCTCCGCCGCGATCTTCGTCATCGACGTCCCGCGGTACCCGTTCGCCGCGAAGTGCTCGAAGGCGATCTCGATGATGCGCGCACGGGACGCCCTCCCTGTGCGTTCGGCCGACTGCGTGGTTGCCATGAGGACGAGCCTATGACGGCGGTCGGCGGCCGAGCGGGGCACCTCACTCGACCACCTCCCGCAACTCAACTCCGGGTCGAAGGCAGGCAAGGCGCCGGGGACTACGCGGCACCCTCGATGTCGACGGTGCCGGCGAGCACGAGGGCTGCCGCGCTGGTCCCGACATGGATCCCGAACCTCCCTGGTTCGTGCCACCAGCCGTCATGGTGCCATGTGGCGAGCGCGCGCTCCTCGATCCGGATCCGGACCCGGGAGCGCTCGCCGGCGCCGAGCCGGACAACGGCGTACCCGGCCAGCCATCGCGCCGGGCGATCAGCCTCGCTCTGCTCACGGCTGAGGTACACCTGGACGACCTGCTTCCCGGCCCGGTCACCGGTGTTCTCGACCGTGACCTCGAGGTCGAGACCTTCCCCTGCCGGGGAGGTGGACGGGTGATCGAGCTCCGAGAGTGCCCACGTCGTGTAGCCGAGCCCGTGGCCGAACCAGTACGCGGGCTCGGCCCGGGTCCGCAGCCAGCCCCGGTGGCCGATGTGGACCCCTTCGGCGTAGTCGACGAGCCCCTCGACGGGCCGGTCGGGCCCAATCGGAACCGTGCGCTCGTCGGCCGGCCAGGTCGTCGGCAGCCGACCCCCGGGTTCGCGGTCCCCGGCGATGACCTCGGCCATCGCCGCGCCCATCTCCTGCCCGCCGAACCACCCGACAAGCACCGCCCCCACCCCGTCGCGCCACGGCATCAGCACCGGACTGCCGGAGTTCACCACGACCACGGTGCGGGGGTTCGCTGCGGCCACTGCCTCGACCAGGCGGTCCTGGTCACCGGGCAGCGCCAACGTCGTACGGTCGAATCCCTCGCTCTCCGTGCGCGAGCTCGTACCGACGACGACGATCGCGACATCGGCTCGGGACGCGGCTTGGACTGCCTCGAGAAGCATCTCCTCCGCCGCACCGCTGCGAGGAGCCACACCGACGGTGATCGCATGCACCATCGGCAACGGCGCGGTCGTGAGGTCGCACGTCACTGTGAGCTCGACCGGACGACCTGCGACGAGCTCGACCGGAACCGTGCTCACCGGCGGAGCGAAGAGCAGCTCGGCGACGTCGGGCATGATCACCTCGGAATCGGGGGCACCCGCCTGCGACTCGAGGGGTGCCGACGTCCGGCTGCTCCTGCCCTCGCCGGTGTCCAGGGCCAGTGCGCCGTCGACCTCGACGCGGACAGCAGCAGCGCAGGCGATGCCGACGTCGCACCGTTCTGTCCGCATCGGCGTGTATCGGGTCTGCAGCACCAGGCTGGCCGCGTCCTCGGGCAGCGTCCCGAGCCAGGTCAGCTCCGCGCTCTGCCGCGCCTCGTCGACCAGGACGCGGCCATCAGCGCCGTACAGGGTGGCGTGGATGCCCGCCGTTTCGTCGATCGGGTCGTACATCTGCTCGCTCGCCAGCGCGAAGATCCCGCTCGGCGCCTCGATCCCCATCGCGAACGTGACCTCGGCGTTCGGGAACCGCGTGCTCAGGCCCTCCAGCGGTGAGACCACGTGCTCGGGATTCACCGTCGCGCTTCCGCCGCCCTGCGTGCGGATCGCCCAGGCGTTGGGACCGATCAGCGCCACCGAGGACGGCGACGTCGCCAGCGGCAGAGTGCCGTCGTTCGCGAGCAGGACCATGCCCTCGGCACCGAGACCGGTCAGCAGGTCGCGCACCTGGGGCGCCGGCAGGACCGAGGGCTCCGTACGCTCATCATGGCCGTCCAGCGCACCGACACGGGTGGCCAGCAGGAGCAGGCGCAGCACCTTGTCGTCGATGGTCTCCTCGGAGACCCGCCCCTCGCGTACCGCGGCGACGAGGGCGTCGCCCCAGGGACTGAACATGTCCGGCATCACCATGTCCTGAGCCGAGTTCGCCGAGGCCTCGGTCGAGCTCACGGCGACCCAGTCCGAGACCACGACGCCGTCGAAGCCCCACTCCGACTTCAACGGGTCCCGCAACAAGGGGTGCTCGCTCATCGTGGTGCCGTTGACTCGGTTGTACGCCGACATCACCATCCACGCGCGGGCGTCGACCACCGCACGTTCGAATGCGGCCAGATACACCTCGCGCAGCGCCTGGTCCGAGACCTCCGAGCTGGCCGTGTTGCGCTCGATCTCGTAGTCGTTGGCAACGAAGTGCTTCAGGCAGGCGGCGACTCCGTGGGCCTGCATCCCTTCCACGTACGAGGCGGCCAGCCGCGCGGTCAACAGAGGGTCCTCGGACATCGCCTCGAAGTGCCGGCCGCCGTACGGCGACCGGTGGAGGTTGATCGTGGGGCCGAGCACCACGTCGACCCCCTTCGCCCGGGCCTCACGACCCAGCAGGTCGCCGTACGCCCGGGCGAGCGACTCGTCCCAGGTGGCCGCCAGGGCGCTGCCCGACGGCAGGTTCAGGGACGGCTCCCGCTCATCCCAGACGACCCCGCGCACTCCGGCCGGGCCGTCGGACACGACGATCGACCTCAACCCGATGTCCTCGACCTCGTGGAGGGTCCAGAAGCCCGAGCCGGTCAGCAGCCGCACCTTGGCAGGCAGGTCGAGACGCCGGAGCAGGTCCCGCAGCTCCTGTGCCACGTCTTCGTCCGGCGAGTGGACGGCGTTCTCGGCAGCGGCGTTCACGGACATAGGGGCCTCCTGATGCATCGGCGATGGCGCGTAGCGCCCTACTAACTTAAGCCTAAGTAAGTTAGTCTACCGGGATCGCCGTTCGAGGAACATCGAGTGGGACGTACCGAGGAGTCGCAGATGTCGTCGAGCAACGCCCTGCCCCGCACCGATCCCGAGGTTGACACCAGCGCGGGCCGGGTGCAGGGCTCGTGGCGCATCGACCGGGATGGCCATCGGTCGGCCGCCTTCCTGGGCATCCCGTTCGCCGAGCCACCGGTGGGCGACCTGCGCTTCGCGGCTCCTGTCCCCCATCGGCCTTGGCCCGGGGTGCACCCAGCGACCGATTTCGGCGCCACCGCGCAGCGTGGGAACGCGGGACCGACACTGATCCCCGAGCCCTCCATCCCTGGAGAGTCGACCCTCAACGTGAATGTCTTCACGCCCACCCCGACGACCGGCGCCGACCTGCCGGTCCTCGTCTACATCCACGGGGGCGGCTTCTTCGCAGGCTCGCCCGCCAGTCCCTGGTACGACGGCGCGCAGTTCAACCGAGACGGGGTCATCACGGTGTCGATCTCCTACCGCCTCGGCTTCGACGGCTTCGGCTGGATCGCCGACGCCCCGCACAACCGCGGCGTCCTCGACTGGCTGTTGGCGCTGGAGTGGGTGCAGGAGAACATCGCAGCCTTCGGCGGCGATCCCGGCCGGGTGACCCTCGTCGGACAGTCCGCCGGAGGCGGCGCCGTGCTCACCCTGCTCGGCATGCCGCGAGCCCAGGGGCTCTTCCATGCCGCCTTCAGCATCTCCGGTACCACCGCCGACCTGTCCCTCGCGCGCGCCGAGGGGTACGGCCGGTCCCTGGTGTCGGCCGCTGGCGTCGAGCCGACGCGTGCCGCGCTGGCCTCCCTCACCGAGGCCGAGATCCTCGAGCTGCAGATGAAGGCGATGCGGACCGCGATGCGGGGCAATCCACTGAGCCTGCTTAAGAAGTTCCTGGACGACGGACTCCCTCTCGCGCCGGTCGTCGATGGCGACCTCGTGCCCCGTCCGGCCCTCGAGGCGATCCGCGCCGGCATCGGCGCCGACAAGCCGTTGGTCCTGGGCGCCACCGATGACGAGTTCACGATGCTCCTCCACCGGATCAAGGCCCAACTGCGGTTCGTGCCCGCCCGTCTCCTCCTCGGCCTCGCGGGCCTCAAGGGCCACCAGCGCACCGCCTATCTCGCCGCGAACGATGACGTCATCCGGCGGGGCAATGCCGCCATCCTCGGTCGCTACATCACCGACCGTACCTTCCGGGCACTTGCGCTCTCCATCGCCGAGTCCCGTGCGGAGGCGCCGATGTGGCTCTACCGCTTCTCTTGGCCGTCACCGAAGTACGACAGTGCCGTGCACTGCCTCGACGTGCCCTTCTTCTTCGACTGCCTCGACGCCCCCGGCGTCGAAGCAGTCACCGGCAACGCCCCACCCCAAGCGCTCGCCGACGACCTACACGCCCGCGCCGTCTCCTTCGTGCAGCACGGCGACCCGGGCTGGCCTCGGTTCACATCCGCCGAGCCGAGCACGCACATCTTCGACACCAGCAGCCGAACCGATCCCGACGGCTACGCCGGCGTACGTCCACTGCTCAGCATCTGACCAACGAGCGTCAGGCCGAGCACCGAGGGCGCGGGCATGAAGAAGGCCCCTCACCCGGCTTATCGCCTAGTCAGGGGCCTTTCGTGTTCTGCGCGCCTGTAGGGATTCGAACCCCAAACCTTCTGATCCGTAGGCACTTGAGCCCTGTCCGCCGCGATCCGCTCAACGCTCAGCGCCACTCCTCGGCGGGCTCGATTCTCCGGAATCGTCCGGGATCGTCCGGGGACCCTGTTAGCAGAAGCGTTAGCAACCTCCCCCACACACTGGGAGTCCGTATCGCGGGGGCGTAGCGTCACCCATTCCGGCATCTGGCCCCCTTGGCGGGGGGCTTGCCCCCACGCTGCCCAACTCCACCATGCCTCGAGGTGTCGCGGGGTGTGTCCTCGCCGGTAGCAACCCGTCCTCCTCCCTCGTCATCAGCCAACAACCCGAAATTGCGAGCAGCCCGACGTCGCCCTCCTCTACCGTTCAGGGCATGAGTCGCGTGAAGAACCCGCAGGAGAAGAAGCGGCTGAGCCTGGATCGCGACCGCCGTTCGAACTACGGCAACAACGACAAGGCCGCTCGGAAGGCGGTTCCGCGCAGGAAGGCTCAGGTGAACCGTGCAAATCGACGTGCCGATGCTGTGGCGCTGGTAGACGCGATGGGCGCTCCGGACGAGGTGGTCGAGGCTGAGGTCGAGGATGCGGTCTTGGGCCGGCGCCGGAAGGTCTGGCGGAAATTTCCGGATCTGCGGCTGAGGACGAAGGTCGCGGCGAAGCTGGGCGATGAGGAGTACGTGGATCCGGAGTTCGGTGAGCGAGGTCCACGCGGGCGGTGATCGGTTCGGCTTGGGGAGTGAGCGCTTGGTCTACGGACTGGGCGCTCTTCCTTATTTGCGCGGCACGTAGGGGGACCGGCCGCCAGGCCGCACGCCCCCGGAGGCCGCGCTCGCGGCCGGAGGCCGCCTTGAGTCAGTAGAGAAAGTTCTCACGAGACGACTAGACCGCGTCCTGGTCACCCTGCTGGATCGGCGCGATCACCTGCCGATGCCAGCGGAGCGCGATGCCGTCGAGCAGGAGATGCGCGCTGTGGTGCGGGACCACATCGCTGCTACGTAACTCGACCTACCGCTGATCGGCAGGTCCATGCGCGATCAGCGGCATAGGTCACGCTGTCATCCGGTCACGAAGTCCCTCGAACGCCTCCGAGAGGCTCACGAAGATCTCTCCAGGGCCACGGAGTTCAAGGGGCAGGTTCTGCGCGTGCAGAAGCAGATTGCTCAGCGCAAGCACCTCGGTCCGAGACAACTCGATCGTGGCGCTGGCTTCGGAGACTGACGAAAGGTGCATGATCGGAAGTGTGCACCGTCTGTCCGCACATCGGCAGATCCGTGCACCCGGCGTCGAACGTCATCCGACAGAGGTACGTTGCACATCACCCGAGGGAGAACAGACGGCAAGCGTCTTGTCATCGTGCCGTTTCGCTCGCGGGAGTCGCTGGCCTCGCTCGTCGGTCGCCTCCCACTCCTGACAGCGCTGAAGAAGTCCGGCGAGGTCATCCGACGTTGCCGTCGCGACGGTCGGCCAGTCATCTAGGCCGAGGTACTCCATCGGCTTGTAGGCTCCATCCGTCGCGAGCACGCACCATGGGACCTCGTGGGGCGACAGATGGCGGGTGAGGGCTTGCTCTGCGGCGGCCGGGTCGGCCTCGGCGATCCAGTATCCGCCGGGCTTGTTTCGGCGTCGGAGTTGTTCGGCCTGGAGCGCTGCGAGGAGCTGCCGGTGCTCGTCGTCGTATCCGTGCCCGCTCGCGAGGCGCTCCCGGTAGGCGGTGCGCTGCTCAGTCGCGAGCGGTCCGAGTCGATCGTCTCGAAGGATCTTCCCGGGAATCACAACCTGGCTGTCCCCCAACACCAGTACGTCAACCGAGGCATCTTCTCGCCTGCGGACAACGGCAAGCGTGCTCGACGGCGCTCGACCTCCGGGGGTCAGGCCAAGGTCGGCCGCCGTCGTCTTGATCGCCTCAGCCAGGAGCACGGTAAGCGCCTCATCGGTGCCGTCGACGAGCGCGGCCATGGTTGAACCCAGATGTTGTGCGTAAGTCGACGCGGGCACGTCCCGCGCTGCGAAGGCCGACGCTCCGTCGAGGACGATCACGGCGTTCGGTGTCATGAAGGCGCGGTCATCCCCGGCCGGTGGTTCGGGGTGTTGGGCAAGCGTGACGTACATAGCCCCGGCCTACCAGAGGAAGGGCCCGGCGGCCAGGCTGCTGCCGGTCACCTCGAGCCCTTCGTACTCGGCTCGAATGACACAAGAGAACTCCTGCCCTTGGTCTGGGCGTAAAGGTCTCCGAGGTGCTTGGCGAGGTAGTCGACGGCGCCGAGGGACCCCATGGTGTGAATCCCAGCGATGTGGACCACGGTGCTGTTGCCGATCCTGTGCCGGCCGAGGTAGCCCAGATCAACACTCTCGGGGTTGACCTTGTCGCTGGGCGAGTCGTGGCGTACGCCCGATCCGGCCTCCTGGAGTGACCAACGTCCATCGGCTTCGACGAACCCCAAGCGAGGGTCAGCGGCGAGAAGCGCCGAGGCGGCCGGGGCGGACTTCGGCCCACAGATGACAACGGCGTCACCTTCGGGCAGTTCGTCGGTCTCGGGTCCGAGCTGGAAGCGCGTCACGGTGAATCCGAGGTCCGTCAGCACTTGGTCGGTGAGGTCGCCGGACTTCGCGTCTTCGGCGGCGATGAGCGGGCGCTCTCGATCGGTCGTCTGGTAGCGCCAGGGCACGCCCACGGCGACCGGGGAGTGCACCGAGCGCCGAGCGCGGGTTCTTCGGGGTCGGCCCGACACCGACCTGCGAGTGACCAACGGCTACGCGCGACCCCACGATGACGCGCTGACACTGGCTGCCGCTGCCCTTCGCACCTACTCTGGGCGGCTCTCGTGATCACGGCAGGCGGGGAGAGCGGCGGGGAGCGCCTCGGCCTCACCCAAATGCAGAACCGCCTCTCAATCAGCGTTCAGGCTGGTCAAGAGGCGGTTTCGACGTGCTGCGCGCCTGTAGGGATTCGAACCCCAAACCTTCTGATCCGTAGTCAGATGCTCTATCCGTTGAGCTACAGGCGCAGTGTTACCGAAGCAACGTGTAGAAGATTAGCGGAAGATGGTCCGTGACCAGAAATCGCCACGTGTGAGAAGATCTGGCGCTAGCCACAGCATCGGGGAGGTGGAGCGTGAGCAAGCGTCAACCCACGCCGTCCGGCGAGGAGAAGAACGTGACCGACGAGGGACGCACGCCCGGTACGCGTGCACTGCTCGAGGCGAAGGGCATCGAGCTCTTCGAGCTCATCGCGGAGCGGGGCGGGATCCCCACTGCAGATCCACGGATCAATGAAGGCGGGGAATTCGCGGCTGCACTGAAAGCACTTGAGGAACTGAGCCTCGTACGCAACCCTGACGAGGCTCCGGAAACATGGGTGACCGTCGATCCCGCGACAGTGCAGGCTCGGATTGTCGCACCCATGACCCAAGAGGGCATCCGCCTCCTCCAGGAGTCGGCGGAGTGGGCCAATGACTTCACCGCACTGCGCAGCGCTTGGCGCCGATCGGCGCCGGCTGAACAACACGGCCCGTTCGCTTACGTTCACAGCCCGGCGATTCAGCCGTTCATCGACTCGCTCGTTGCCGAGTGCGAAGACGAGATGCTCACGGCGCAGCCCCAAACACGACGAGACACCGGCAGCAAGCTCACTGCGGCGATCCAGAAGGACACGGCACTTCTTGAACGCGGCGTACGGGTGTGCACCTTGTACCAGCACGCCGCTCGCCGCAACAGCGCGACCCGCGAGTACGTCGCAGCCGTCGCAGGGGCGGGCGGCGAGGTGCGCACCCTGGACGAGTTCTTCAACCGAATGATGATCTTCGACCGTCGTATTGCAGTGATCCCCAGTCCGGACGGGGTCGACACTGCCGTAGCCATTCGCGAACCCTCAGTCGTCGCGTACTTGGTCGATGTCTACGAACGGGCATGGGAACGAGCACGACCGTTCTCCAGTTCAGACTCCACGACCTTGCGAGACATCGCGGACGAACAGCGGGCAATGACGTTGCGGATGCTCATTGAAGGGCACTCCGATCCAGCGGCATCCAAGCGTCTGGGAGTTAGCCCCCGCACGTACGCGGGTTATGTGTCAGATCTCAAGGAAGAGTTCGACGTCGACACACGATTCCAGTTGGGCTATGAGATCGGCCGAAGCGGGAACGACCAGCCGATGGCCGACGGGCGCCCCGCTCGGAACTTCAAGAAATAGAACCTCGTCCCGGCGTCAGCGGCGGGTTACCCCCAGCTTGAGTCCTCGACAGCCGTGATGCCCCAACTCGAGTCGGCAGAAGCCGTCGTTGCGCTTCCAAGAGCACCCATGGCGACAACGGCTGCTGCCGAGGCCAGCGCGAGCGCCACCGCCTTGCGTACGTGCTTCATGTCGTTCCTTCCTGGTCTCAGGCCGACCGGTGCCGAGAGGCCTACGGATTGATTATTGTGCACGTCACGGTGTTACGGATAGTTCACGTTCCGTCGTACGGTCTCTTGCAGTGCATGAAGTTGCAGGTCAGAACGGAGTTTGGCCCCCTCATGAAGGGGGCCAAACACATTGAAACTGGCGGAGGCGGAGGGATTTGAACCCTCGATGGGGTTTAAGCCCCAAACTCGATTAGCAGTCGAGCGCCATAGACCGGACTAGGCGACGCCTCCATACCGCTCGAACAGGCTACAAGACCCGCCCTCCTGGGACCAATCAGGGTGCGTCGGACGATCCCGAGGTCGTGTCGAGAGGCTTGATGGTGGCCTTCAGATAGACCTGGAGATCGCGTACGAACTGCTCTCGGTCGATGCTGAGGATGGTCACCGGGATCGTGGTGGCGCCACCCTTCTTGAGCCGCAGCTCCAGGCACGGCGTGCCGCCAGGCATGGTGGTCACCGCCTCCTGGATGTCGACCCAGCGGGCTTCGCGCACACCAGCACCTCGCACGAATGCGATCCGGTAGCCCTGGGCGCTGGCGCGCAGGACGTACGCCTTGTTGCGCAGCCACCAGCCGAAGCCGACCACCGCGGCGACGCCGACGACGAGCGGGATGAAGAGCCATGCGAAGTCGATCCGGGCCGCGATCACGACGGCCGTGCCGGCGAAGACCAGGAGCGCCAGGCCGACCATGGCAGCACCGACGAGGCGGGCCTGCACGGTGGGAGCGAGGCGGTAGTAGGTGAGCTCAGCAGATGACACGCTCTCCATTGTGGCCGACACGGGAGCCGAGAGCCGCATCGGCTTGCTCCTTTACGTGACCTAGGTCACAATCTGCTCATGACAGGTGTGCTTCCCAATATGTCGGATGCTCTTCGGGCCCTGGATACCGCTATCGCCGCTCCCCGTCCGGGGGCCAACGTCGGTCTCTGGCGCTGGTCGGTGCGACAGCGCCTCGGGGGCGTGCGTGAGGCGTTGCTGGTCCTCGACACGGGTCAGGAGTGGCACGCCCTCACCGATGTCAGCGCGCTCCGCGACCGCGGCACGCTGCTGAGCAGGCTCGCCGTCCTCGCCGACGACGTACTCGACCGCACCGACCTCGAGGATCTCCTCCTCGAACTGAGGCGGCTGATGATCGACGTGGATCGCCACCTACAGGAAGTCTGAGCAGAGGGGGCGGGATTCGAACCCGCGGTAGGTCTCCCTACGACCGCTTTCAAGGCGGTTCCGATCGGCCACTCCGGCACCCCTCCATGCGCTTGTGGGCGCGTGGGCGAGTCTAATGCGCCTGACGCTCAGGCGCTCAACTCGACGAGAACGTCGCCCTCCTGGACGACGTCGCCGGAGGCGACCTTGACCGCCACCACGGTGCCCGGGGCCTCGGCGAGGACCGGGATCTCCATCTTCATGGACTCCAGGAGCATCACGGTGTCCCCGGCGGCAACCTTGTCCCCGGGCTGCACTCCGACGCTCATGACGTTCGCGACCATCTCGGCAGCGATCGTGGTGGGGGCTCTGCGGTTCATACCCAGAACCTATGGGTTACCGCGTGGTAGCCCTAGCTAGAGAGCGCCTCAGAGCAGCGCGTGGGTGCGGCCGGGCTCGGGGCGGACAGCGCTGGCCTCGTCGGCCTCACGCGCCGCTCGGCGGCCACTGCCGGCGGCGGTCGAGCCGGTGAGCGCGAGGTCGATGCGGATGATGACGAACGCGATCACCAGGCCGATGAGGATGCTGTAGACGACCGAGAGAGCAGCCTCGGCGAGCCCGACATCGGGATTGAGGAAGGTGCTGGCGACCGGCGCGGTGAGCGCGACACCGAAGAGGCAGACCCACCAGCCCTGGCGGCGCCGGGAGCGCATGTGGGTGCCCCAGACCAGCGCCGGGACGCCGAAGAGCGCCTGGATCGGGTGCGGGTAGCCGCCGATGTGGATGCGGCACCAGCGCTGCATGTCATCGACCGAGTCCAACAGGCCGGTGCTGCCGTAGCGGCGCAGCATCTCGGCGTAGATCAGGGTGAGCGCCAGCATCAGGCCGCCGATGCCGACGATGATCGCGCCGCGTCGGCCGAGACCGTGCAGGCCGGCACCGAGGCGGTAGACCGCGAAGAAGGCGATCGCGAGCGAGCAGGCCAGCGTTGCGTACTCGAATCGGGAGACCATCACCACCGGCTCGAATCCGAGCGCGGCGAAGCTTCCGAGAGCGGCGATGCCGACAGCGATAAACGTCTCCCGGATCGTCTTCGGGAAGCGGCGCGACGGCACGGTGGCCATCACCGCGAGGACCGCCGCCACCGATGCGACCAGAACCGCCGCCCCCGTACGCAGCGCCTCGTTGTCCACGAGCACCACGACGAGCCCGGCGACCCCTGCCAGGGAGCCGAAGATCAGCGGGCGGCCACCGGTGCGGTGAGCCAGCGCGAAGGTGTAGGCGGTGCCGACCACGACGGCGCCGAGGCCGCCGAAGATCTCCGGCCCCAGGTCGAAGGCGCTGACCGCGAGGCCGAGCACGCCGACGGCGAGCGCGACCAGCCAGATCGCCCGGATGGTGCCGGCGGTCAGGCTCTCGATGATGCCGAGGCCCGCGCGGGCGGCGCCCGCTCCGGGGACCCGCGGCTGAGCGAGGAACGAGGTCACCTTGGCGGCGGTGGTGGGCCGACCGGAAGCCTCGGTGTCGTAGGGCCCGACGGGATCGTGGACCGGCTCGAGATGGCCGGACTGGTAAGGGTCGGGCTGATAGGCAGGCTGCTGGATGTGGGGCGGCGTCTGCGGCGCCTGCGCCAGACCTGTCGTCCCGAGGTAGGGAACCGGGGTTGAGTAGGCCGGCGCCTGCCATGCACTCGGCGGCGGCGCGGTCGGCCCGCTCAGGGCCGGCTCGGGCTCGGGCCGGAACTCCGGCGCCGGGTAGCCGCCGTAGGAAGGCTCCTCCGGTGCCGTACGCGCAGCACGCTTGCCCGTGTAGCCGTTCGGCTCTTCGAACTGCTCCGGCTCGGCACGCCCGGCGATCCGGCGCCCGCCGCCCGTGGGAGGAGGTTCCTGAGGCGCCTGACGCTCGTCGTACCACGTCTCGTCGGCCCAGCCGTTCTCGCTCCAGCCCTGGCTGTTGCTCTGCCCGCCGAAGGTCTGGCCGGGGTCCTGGCTGGTGTCTTGATAGCCGGTCCAGTCGTCCTCCGCCCACTGGTCATAGGCCAGCGCCTCGCTCGAGGTCGGCTCCACGTAGGCGGGTGTGGGTTCGCTGCGACCGGCTGCACGACGGCCACGCTTGCTCTTGTCAGCGCGACGGCGGGGGGCTCGGTCCATAACAGGCGAGGATACCGGGGAAGGGGTGAACCTAACGAGTCATCGATATCCGTTTACCGCTGTGACGGGGAGTTGTTGACGAGGGTCACATTCTGCGGTTGACCAGGGAGGGGTTGGTGCGACGCGCCTCCTCGAGCACGGCTCGGTCGATCGTCGCGGAGACGATCTCGTCGCCCTCGCCGGCCTCGGCCAGCACGTCGCCGAGAGGGTCGACGACCATCGAGTGACCGCAGTAACGAGGGGCCGACTGGGCCGCCGCCGCGATGAAGACGGTGTTCTCGATCGCGCGTGCTCGCACGAGGGTGCGCCAGTGGTCGACCTTGCGCGGACCGGCCACCCACGCGGCCGGCAGCACGATCAGCTCGGCACCCTCGTCGACCAGCCGCCGCGCGAGCTCGGGGAAGCGCAGGTCGTAGCAGGTCATCAGCCCCGTCGGCACCCCGTCGATGTCGACCACGACCGGCTCGACCTCACCCGCGACCAGAGCGTCGGACTCCTTGTAGCCGAAGGAGTCGTAGAGATGGATCTTCCGGTACGCCGCCTCCGCCCTGCCCCGTACGAGCAGGGTGTTGAACGGCCGGCCCTCGGGGTCGCCGCTGTCCTCGAGCATCCCGGCCACCACCGTGGTCCCACGCTCTCCGGCAACCCGGGACAGCTCGGTCCCGAACGGCCCGTCCTGACTCTCGGCGAAGGAGCTCAGGTCGGATCCCGGCTTGCCGAAGTCCCTGGCGAAGACCTCGGGGAAGACGACCAGGTCGCTGTCGGCGGGCGTCAGCTCGGCCAGGAGAGACCGATTGGCGTCGGGCTCGAGCCCCGAGGCCTGCTGCACGAGACTGATCCGGAGGCTGTTCCAGGTGGTCACGGTTCCAGACTAGGGTCTGCCGTGTGACTGCCTGGGACGAATGGGAGCCGTACGCAGCCGTGCTGCTCGCCGGAGGACGCAGCTCCCGCCTCGACGGGATCGACAAGTCCGGCATCGAGCTCGGCGGTCGCACCATGCTGACCTGGGCGCTGGACGCTGTGGTCGACGCGATGGAGGTCGTCGTCGTGGGCGACCCGGTGCACACCGAGCGCCCGGTGACCTTCGTCCGTGAGGACCCCCGCTTCGGCGGCCCGGTCGCTGCCCTGCTGACCGGCGTCGACGCGTTGCTGACCCCGCGGGAGTACGTCGGGGTGATCGCCGTCGACATGCCCTTCCTGCGCCCGCGGACGCTGTCGCGGCTCCGAGAGGCGGCGTTCGGTCGCGACGGTGCCATGCTCGTCGGGCCCGACGAGCGCCGCCAGCTGGCCCTGGTCCTCTCCGCCGCACGGCTCGCCGAGGTCCGCCCGGACCACGAGGGGCAGCACGGGATGCCAATGCGCAAGCTGCTGGCCGACCTCGATCTCGTCGAGGTCCCCTCGGAGGGCGACGAGCACCGCGACATCGACACCTGGACGGACCTGAAGTCGCTCTAGCCTCCTAGTGTTGAGGCATGCGAGCCGTCGTAGCCGAGCAGCCCGGAGGGCCCGAGGTCCTCACCGTCACCGACCGTCCCGACCCGGAGCCGGCAGCTGGTGAGGTCGTGATCGACGTCGCCGCTGCGGGCCTCAACCGGGCCGACCTGCTGCAGCGGCAGGGCTTCTACCCGCCGCCGAAGGGCGCCAGCGACATCATCGGGATGGAGTGCAGCGGCGTGATCTCCGCGGTCGGCGAGGGCGTCGAGGAGTGGCAGGTGGGCGACGAGGTGTGCGCGCTCCTGGCCGGCGGAGGCTACGCGACGAAGGTCGCCGTCCCGTCCGGGCAGGTGATGCCGGTGCCCGAGGGCGTCGACCTGGTCACCGCCGCGGCGCTCCCCGAGGTCACCACCACCGTGTGGTCCAACGTGTTCATGGTCGGCGGCCTGACGCCCGACGAGACGTTCCTGGTCCATGGCGGCGCCGGCGGGATCGGCACCATGGCGATCCAGCTCGCCAGCCAGATCGGCGCACGGGTGATCACCACGGTCGGCTCGGCCGAGAAGGCCGAGCTCGCCAAGTCGCTCGGTGCCGAGGCGGTCATCAACTACAAGGAACAGGACTTCGTCGAGGTCGCCAAGGTCTACGGCGGCGCAGACGTCATCCTCGACAACATGGGCGCGAAGTACCTCGCCCGCAACATCGAAGCCCTCAACCCCGAGGGCCGCCTGGTCATCATCGGCATGCAGGGCGGCACCAAGGCCGAGCTCGACATCAACGCCCTGCTCCGCAAGCGGGCCGCGGTGATCGCCACGAACCTCCGCGGCCGCCCGGTCGAGCAGAAGGCGACCATCTGCGCCGAGGTCGTCGAGCGCATCTGGCCGATGGTCGAGGCCGGCGACGTGAAGGCGGTCGTGCAGGACGTACTTCCGCTGGCGGAGGCCGCCGAGGCGCACCGGCTCATGGAGTCCGGCACGCACACCGGCAAGATCCTTCTGACCACCGGACGCTAGGTAGGGTTGAGCGCATGACGCAGGAGCAGACCGGGGAAGTCGTGGTCATCGGACCCGACGGGCAGCCGATCGCGGTGCCCGCCGACGTACTCAAGGACGCCACCGCGCCGGAGTCCGACGGGGACGAAGAGCGCGATGTGACCGACCTCGTGGAGCAGCCCGCGAAGGTGATGCGGATCGGTTCGATGATCCGCCAGCTGCTCGAGGAGGTGAAGGCCGCCCCGCTCGACGAGGCCTCCCGCAACCGGCTCCGTGAGATCCACCAGGCCTCGATAAAGGAACTCGAGTCCGGGCTCGCACCCGAGCTGGTCGAGGAGCTGGAGCGGCTCTCGCTGCCGTTCGCCGAGCAGCAGACCCCGTCCGAGGGCGAGCTCCGGATCGCGCAGGCTCAGCTGGTCGGCTGGCTCGAGGGCCTCTTCCACGGCATCCAGACGGCCATCTACGCCCAGCAGGTCGCCGCGCGCGCCCAGTTCGAGCAGATCCGCAAGGGTCTGCCGCCGGGCGTGAGCCTCTCCCCCGAGGGTCAGCCGGCCCCCGGTCAGGGCGGGCCGCAGCAGGACGGCCAGCACGACCACGGCGACTCCTCCGGCGGGCTCTACCTCTAGGCACGGACGAACACCACCGGTGCCGATACGGCATCGACCATCTCGCGGGTGCCGCGGACGACGGCGCAGGCGAAGCCGACCCGGCGTCGCGGCTGGGGCATGGTGACGGGCGCGACCTAGCGGTCCGGGAGGGCATCACGCAGCTCGCGACGCGACGTGATCCCGAGCTTGCCGAAGACCTTGCGCAGGTGCCACTCGACCGTGCGGGCACTGATGTAGAGCTCGCTGCCGATCTGCTGGTTGGTGCGGCCGTCGCGCGCCATGTGGGCGATCTGGCTCTCCTGCGCCGTGAGGTCGTTGAGGGTGTCCGCGGTCCGTTTGCGGACCTTCTCACCGGTGGCGAGCAGCTCGTGTCGGGTGCGTTCGGCGAAGCCGTCGGCTCCCATCGCCGCGAAGTCCTCGAAGGCGGCCTTGAGGTGGACGCGTGCATCACCGCGCCGTCGTTCACGGCGCAGCCATTCGCCGAACAGCAGCCGCGTGCGGGCCAGCTCGAAGCGCAGACAGGTGCGCTCGAGGCGCTCGACCGCCTCGACGTAGGACCGCTCCGCCACGTCGCCCTCCGCGACCAGGGCCCGCGAGCGCGCGAGCAGCCCGGCCGCCCAATCCGAGTCGGGGACCTCGGCGTAGGCCCCCAGCCGCTCCAGCGCTGTCGTCGCAGCGTCCATCGAGCCGCTGCGTACGGCCGCCTCGACCAGGTCGGGCAGGGCCTGGGCCGTGAAGGGCCCGAGATTGCCGGCGCCGGCACGCGCTGCCGCCTCGTACGCCCTCTCATAGTGGCCGAGGCCGAGGTGGAGCAGCGCCGTGGCGCGCTCGGTGATCTGCAGACCGAGGCCTTCGCCACGGGCAGTCGCCTCGACGGCGGCTGATGCGATGACCGGCGCCGCCTGGATGACGTCGCCCTGGTAGGCCAGCAGGAACAGCTCGCCGTACGACGCCCGTTGGGTCCCGGTGACCTCTTTGACCCGTTGCTCCTCGAGGCCGAGGTCGCGGGCCTGGTCGACGTCGCCACGCCAGAGCGCGACGACGCGGTGGGCGTTGAGTGCGTTGGCCAACGGCGCGAGCGCACCGGCCGCGCGGGCCAGCTCGACGTGTCGGCTGGTCGCGGTGTCCCAGGCCTCGAAGTCCCACAGCGACAGGGCGGCGTTGGCGACCAGTACGCCGCGGTGCAGGAAGACGTCGGCGGGGACGTCTCCACCGAGGTAGGACGTCACCGCCTCGCGAAGCAGGGGTGCCGCCGCTGCCGTCCCGTCCGAGACCAGGGTGGCCAGGCCGGGGCCGAGCGCATCTCGCGGGGTGGTCGTGCTCGGGGAAGGTGCGGAGCAGGCGGCCCGCGAGACCACGGCCAGGTCACCGTCCGGGTCGGCCAGGGCACCGGCGACCAGGGCTGCTCCCCATGCATCCAGGTAGGTCTCGCGCGCCAGGTGCGGGTCGAGGGGTTCGAGTCGTCGGGCGGCCCTGGCAAGCGCCGCGGGAGCGTCGCTGCCGGACTTGGCTGCCCGGCCGGTGAGCGCGCGCACGAGGTCGGCGCGGGCACGCTGGAGGTCGTCGACGGCGTCGGCCTCCGCCTCGGCGGAGAGCGCGAGCGCCGCTTCGTACCTGCCTGCGTCGAGGTTGGCCTGTGCCGCGGCGAGGGTCCGCTCGGCTCGTTGCCGAGGATCGGCGGTGAGGGATGCGGCGCGCTGCAGGAAGGACGCTGCTGCCGCCACTCCCCCGCGGGCGCGGGCGCGGCCGGCGGCCTCGTGGAGGGCGTCCGCGATCCTGTCGTCCGTCCCGGTGGTCGCCGCCGCGAGGTGCCAGATCCTGCGTTCCGGCTCGGTCCCGGCGTCGAGGGCCGCGGCCAGGGCGGCGTTGACCTCACGTCGTTGCTCGGGCGTCCCCGCGGCGTAGGCCGCGCTGCGCATCAGTGGGTGGCCGAAGCGGGCCCGCCCTCCGACCTCGAAGAGCCGCTCCTCATCGGCCGGCTCCGAGTCGGCGGGGGTGAGTCCCATCGAATGCGCTGCCCGCCACAGCACGGTGGCGTCGCCCGTGGGTTCGGCCGCGGCGAGGAGAAGGAGCCGGCGGGTCGGGTCGGGGAGGGCGCGGATGCGCCGGACGTAGTGGTCGTGCAGATTGCCGGGATGTATCGCGGGGAACGCGAACCCGCCCATCAGCTCGGAAGTGCCTCGCTGCGCCAGCTCCAGCAGGGCCAACGGGTTGCCGCGGGTCTCGGCGACGATCCGGTCTCGGACCCGGCTGTCGAGATGGCCGGGGAGTGCGGACGCCAGCAGGTCGATCGCCTCGTCGTGCCCGAGCCCGGAGAGGTGGAGAGCGGGGATGCCGGCGAGCAACTGCTCCGCCGCGGGCTCGCGGACGGCGAACACCAGCAGCGCCGACTCGGCGGCCAGCCGCCTGGCCACGAAGCCGAGGACCTGGATCGACGGCTCGTCGATCCACTGGGCGTCATCCACCACGCAGAGGACGGGCTGCCCGGCCGCCGCCTCCGACAGGAGACCGAGGACCGCCAGTCCGACGACGAACTTGTCCGGAGCAGGTCCCACGACGTGCCCGAACGCCACCTGCAGGGCCTGCTCCTGGGGATCAGGGAGCTTGGGGAGCAGGTCGAACATCGGGGCGCAGAGCTGGTGCAGGGCGGCGAACGGCAGCTCCAGCTCGGACTCCGTCCCGGTCACTACCGCGACCCGGCACGCGCTCGCGCGGTCGGAGACATAGTCCAGCAGGGTCGTCTTGCCGATGCCGGCCTCACCTCTCAGCACGAGGGCACCGCCCTCGCCGTTGCGAAGGCGGTGCAGCGCGTCGTCAAGCCGGTCCCGCTCCTTCGTACGACCGCGAAAGGCGGTGATCCGTACGCCCATTGCGCCACCATAAGGCTTGAGGACCACCGCCGTCGCGGGTATCGCACTCCTCCTGCTACCCGGCCTGATCGGCGAGGAGCTGCGAGCTCACGGGCGGGATCATCAGGTCGCTGTCGTCGTTGGCGACGAGGGTCGGCTGGGTGAGGCCGTCCTCGCGGGTCACTCGGGCAGCGGCTCGCCGCGAAACTCGGCGAACATGTAGGCCGCGTACCACTCGGGCCAGGCCTCGTCGTACTCACCGCCGTTGCGGGCCTCGTGCTCGCCGTGGGCGGTCGCCGCCCGCTTGAGGGCCTCCGCCAGGTCGCTCGCCGTGGCGTACGACGTCGCGGTGGCGTCGATCCGCCCGGGGAGTCGAGTGGTGACCTCCTGGAGCAGGAAGGTGTTGCCGTCCGGGTCCGCGAAGGACGCGAACGACCCGTAGCTCGCGCGGTCGTCGGCCGCGCCGGCCAGGCGTCCGTCACCGGAGAGCGGCCGGAACTGGGCGCCGGGGACGTCGGGGTGGAAGACGTCGCTGACGTCGACGCCCTGGGCTTCGAGAGCGTCGCGCGCCTTCTGGACATCGGAGACGACCAGGTAGAGCCCCTCGGCCGTGCCCGGCTCCGCGGTGGTGATGTTGGTGCCGAACTGGATCGACGCGGGCGAGCCCGGGGGCGTGAACTGCACGACCCGGAAGCCGTTGTCGAACTCGAAGTCGGCGTCTTGGCGCCAGCCCAGACCGTCGTAGAACTTCTTCGACCGGTCCACGTCGGCGACCGGGATGACGACTGCCTCGAGCTTCAGCGCCGTGGCTGCAGTGGTGGTGTTCATTGCTTGGCACTCCTTCTTCTGGTCGGCGGGATTGCCGACATCTCCGAGAGTGCGCTCTCGCCGGGGCGGTCGAACCAGGGGTGATCCCTGGTCGACCCCCCGGTGTGGTCAGGCCGTTCGTCCTGGGTCAGTCGAGCAGGGCGCGAAGCACGGTCTGCAGTCCGCGGTGGGCGGTCGGGTAGGCGAAGTGCATGTCCGCCAGGGTCGCGATCGGGACCTCGGCGTGGACTGCGGTGGCCACCATGGCGAGGATCTCGCCCCCTGCCGCCCCGATGACGGTGCCGCCGACGAGGACGCCTCGGTCGGCGTCGGCGACGAGCTTGATCGGTCCCGGGTCCTCGGCGATCCAGCCGCGGGTGCCGAGGTCACCGGTCGCCGTACGCACCGTGATGCCTCGCTCGCGCGCGCCGGCCTCGGAGAGGCCGACAGAGCCGACCTCGGGGGCGGTGAAGGTGACCCGCCCGACCGCCCGGTAGTCCGCCAACGGCCCGTCGACGCCGGTGAGGTCACGGATCACGACGTCGGCCTGGTACATCGACACGTGGGTGAAGGCGCCCCTGCCGGTGATGTCGCCGACGGCCCACACACCATCGGCGACCCGCATCCGCTCGTCCGGATCGAGGACCCTGGCCTGCGGGTCGAGGCCGACGTGCTCCAGGCCCAGATCACCCAGGTTCGCACGGCGTCCGGCGGCGACCAGCAGCCGCTCGGCGGTGACCGCACCCTCGCCGAGGTCGAGCGTGAACTCGGCGCCGTCATAGGAGGCCTGCTGGGCGCGGGCCTCCGTGAGCACGGTGATCCCGGCGTCCTCGAACGCCCGCTGGATCGCAGCCGAGGCCTCGGGCTCCTCGGGCGGGAGAAGCCGGTCGGATGCCTCGAGGACCGTCACCCGGACACCGAAGGTGGCAAACACCTGGGCGAGCTCGCAGCCGATCGCCCCACCACCCAGGACCGCGAGCGATGCCGGGAGCTCGGTCAGCCGGACGGCGTCGCGGTTGGTCCAGTAGGGCGTGTCGGCGAGCCCGGGAACCGGCGGCGCGGCCGGCGACGTGCCGGTGTTGAGCACGATGCCCCGCGTCGCGACGTACGACGTCTCCGTGCCGTCGTCGGCGGTGACCGTGACCGTGCGCGGCCCGGTGATCCGCCCACGTCCCCGGGCGAAGGCGCCGCCCGCGGCGACCAGCCGGTCGACGGCGACCTGGTCGTTCCAGTCGTCGGTCGCCTCGTCGCGGATCCGGTCGGCGACCGGCTTCCAGTCCGCGGTGACGGTGGCGGAGCCCGCACGCCCCTCGACCAGACGTGCGTCACGGAGCTTCTGCGCGGCGTGCACCATCATCTTGGTCGGGATGCAGCCGAAGTAGGGGCACTCGCCACCGACCAGCCGCTCGTCCACACCGACGACGCGTAGGCCCGCCCGGGCCAGGCTCCCGGCGACGTGCTCGCCGCCCGGTCCGAGGCCGATCACCACGACGTCGCACTCGATCGCTTCGCTCATGACCGAACTCCATCAGACCGGCCGCCCGTTGTCACCCATCTTCCTCGACGAGAGTCCGACCCGGGTGCCGACCCGGGGGTGACCCTGGTGTGAGGCCCGTGGGTGGGCCGCAGTCTGAAGGAGAACCAACCCCTCACCTTCCACCCTTCAGGAGACCACCATGTCCACCTCACCCATCAACCCGCGCCACCTCACCGTCGACGGTGTCCGGATCCGCTACGCGGAGAGCGAACCGAACGGCGAGCACGGTCTGCTGCTCAGCCCCTGGCCCGAGAGCATGTACGCCTTCGAGCCGATCTGGTCGCGGCTGGCGCGCGAGCACCACCTGGTCGCCGTCGACCTCCCCGGCTTCGGCGGGTCCGAGTCGCGTCCGGACCTGTTCACGCCGAGTGCGATGGGCGACTTCCTCGTCGGGGTGCTCGACACGCTGGGCCTCGACCGCGTGCACGTCGTCGGCCCCGACATCGGCACCAGCGCGGCGCTGTTCGCGGCGGCCGCTGCCCCCGAGCGGTTCCAGAGCATCGTCATCGGCAGCGGCGGGTCGTCGGTCCCGCTCGAGCTGGGCGAGCCCCTCACGACGTGGGTCGCCGCGACCGACCTGACGCCCTACCAGGACGGGAGGTCGATCATCGAGTTCGTCCTCGAGAACATCTTCCCCGCCTCGCCGCTGCCGGAGCACGTGCGCGAGGACTACCTCGCCTCGTACGACGGCACCCGGTTCGCGGAGTCGATGGCTTACGTACGGTCCTACCCGACCGAGCTGGTCACGCTGCGCGACCGGCTGCCCGACATCCACACCCCGGTGCGGCTGATCGCCGGTCGTGACGACACCTCGATCCCGCCGTCCAACGCCGAGTTCCTCGCCGACCGGCTGCCGAATGCCAAGCTGGACATCGTCGACGCGGGCCACTTCGTGTGGGAGCAGAACCCGGCGGCGTACGTCACCCACGTCCTTGACTGGTGGGCCGAGCACCGCAGCGAGCGTCAGGACGGGTGAGCTGGCCGACGTTGCCCCGGACAACCAGTTCACGGCAACGGCCCGCCGGCGAGAGCAACGACGACGCCAACCCCTGCCGCGAGCAGCAGCGTGAGGACCACCCCACGCTTGAACAGCAGCAGGAGTACGCCGGCGGCAGCCAGCACCACCCACTGCCACCACTCGCTCGTGGCCAGCGCCAGCGGGACCGCGGAGCCGAGGATGGCACCGATCGCGGCCGGGCCGGCGCCGTCGAGGAAAGCGCGGGCCAGCGGCGAGGAGCGCAACGCCTCGAAGTGACGCCCGCCGGCGATGATCATCACGAACGACGGCCCGAACGCGATCACGGCAGCACCGAGCGCCCCGAGGAGTCCGGCGGCCGCGAAGCCGACGACCGCGACGGTGTGGACGACCGGGCCCGGGGTGATCTGCCCGAGCGCGACCGCGTTGAGGAACTCGGCGTCGCTCATCCAGCCGTAGCGCTCGACGGCGTCGGACTGCATCAGCGGGATGATCACGAACCCGCCGCCGTACGACAGCGCGCCGACCTTGAAGGCCGTCCACGCCAGCGGCGCCCCCACCGCGGCGGTGAGCGCTCCTTGGGCCAACAAGGGCAGGGTGAGGACGGACTGGAAGGAGTTCGTACGCCACGGCCTCCGCAGCGCCACCTCGACGAGCCCGGCGCCCACGAGCACGAGGACCACCCAGGCCCCGGTGGTCGCGGCGGCGACGGTGCCGACGACGCCGTAGAGGATCCATCGCGGACGCGACGGGGTCCGCTCGTAGGAAGACGGCACCAGCGCCCACCCGGCCGCGACCGCGACCGCGGCGACAGCCGCACCGGCACCAGCGCCCGCGCCCAGCACCCACGCGGGCGGGTCGCCCAGGAACAGCGCGGCCAGGGCGAGGATCAGCACCAGCCCCGGCAGGATGAACGCGAGCCCTCCGACCAGCGCGCCGAGCGCTCCACGGACCCGCCAGGCAGTGAAGATCGCGAGCTGTGTCGAGGAGGGTCCGGGGAGCAGGTTGCAGGTCGCGATCGCGTCCTCGAACTCCTCCGGCTCCACCCAGCCCCGGCGCTCGACCACGGTCTCGCGCAGCAGGCGGATGTGGGCGGGCGGACCGCCGAACCCGATGACGCCGATCCGGCCCCACTCCCGAGCGATCTCCACCAGCGTGGTCATGACGCGCAGCGTACGGGCTGAGCGCAATGTTCCTCAGATGTGGATCTTTCGTAACTCCAAAGTGGCGAAAAGCCGCGTCATGACCTGCTCATGACCCCGTTTCTCTCACGTGAAGGCCGCCGGACAACGGACGGCCAGCGCCGTCCGAGAAGAGGAACACCATGGCTACCACCACGATCACCGCACGTCACCGCAGTGACCTGACCGCCGTCGAGTCGCTCCGCAACAACGTCCTCGACGCCGTCCGCAGCCTCCGCAAGCCCGACCCGTCCGAGCACAAGCACCGCGGCGGGATGCCGCCCGCGGTCGGCACCACGATGTTCGGCATCGCCGCCGTGGCAGCTACCGGCATCGTCGCACTCGGCGCATTCCGCTGATCATGCGCCTACATCTTCGGTCCGTCGTACACAGCCTGATGCTGTGGGTGGACGCCCTGGGCCTACTGAGGGGGAGGGCCAGGGCGCGGTCGGGGGGCCGCACCACGGACTGAGTGTCGTCGCACGAGCGGATCGGGGGATTCACGCTCGGGCAGACGGCACGTGCGAGGGATCTCGTCGTATCGAGGGATAGCGACCAGATCTCGCAAGACCGCAGCCGACCATCCGAGGGGGATGGTCGGCTGCGGCGCGTCTAGAGCCAGGGCGTCAGGCCGGGACCGTCGACTCCTCCACCCATCCGCCGTCGGCAGGATCGGAGGCGGGCGCGTCGCGGCGTACGTCGGCGTCCTTCCACAGGTCGAGGAGCACCGCCGGCCAGATCTCCTCATCGGTCACCGCGAGCTCCGCACGCGTCCACCAGCGGTGCTCGGCCATGGTGAGCAGCTCCTCCTCCGTGTGGCCGGCGGTGGAGACCTCGAAGGCCGGCACCCAGCACGCGTAGAAGACGTCCTCCTGGTCGATGACCACGTCGCTGTAGCCGTGCACGACGGTGCGCCGCATCGTCGGGCCGACCAGCTCGGCCTCGGTGACGCGGAGGCCGGTCTCCTCCTCGACCTCGCGCACTGCGGCGATTCGCTCGCTCTCGCCCGGATCGATGCCGCCGCCGGGGGTGATCCACCAGCGCGCTCCGGGGATGCCCGGGTCGGAGTCGGCGAAGAGCAGGATCCGGTCGCGGTCGTCGATCAGGAGCACGCGAGCAGTGCTACGGGTGCGGCGTGGCCGCTCCGCCGGCGGGACCGGGACGAAGGTGCGGGGTGAGTCTTCCTCGGATGCCATGGCGCCATCCTCACCCACGTGGCGCGTACATGATCACGCCCATCCCGGCCAGGCACAGGGCCGCGCCGGCGATGTCCCAGCGGTCGGGCCGGTAGCCGTCCATCGCCATCCCCCAGGCGATCGAGCCGACGACGAAGACACCGCCGTACGCAGCCAGGATCCGCCCGAAGTGGGCATCGGGCTGCAGCGTGGCGACGACGCCGTAGAGGCCGAGCGCGATGAACCCGGCGCCCACCCAGAGCCAGCCGCGATGCTCCCGCAGCCCCTGCCAGACCAACCAGGCGCCACCGATCTCGGCGACCGCGGCCAGCGCGAAGAGCAGGAGCGAGCGGAGGATCAAAAGCCGTCGCCGATCAGGTGCGCACCGCCCAGCGGGTCGTTGTTCCACGAGATCGTCGTCCAGCCCTCCTCCAGGCTGCCCTCGACGACCGCGAGGCCGGTGTTGCGGATGCGGTTGTCATCGCCGAAGGCGGGCGACTGCGTGGTGCGCAGCCCGGTCCACATCCGGATCGCGGCGCCGTGGGAGACGATCGCGACGGTGTCATCGGGCTCGTGCTGCTTGACCACCGCCTGCACGGCGGCGTCGTAGCGCGCCAGGAACTCATGGCCCGCCTCGCCGCCCGGGACCGGGGTCTCGAGCGTGCCGCGGATCCAGTCTGCGAGCGCCTCGAGATAGGCCGTCACGGACTCCTTGTCGGTGGCCATCTCCAGGTGGCCGGCGCTGATCTCCTCGAACCCCTCCTGCACGACGACCGGCATCCCGAGCCGGTTGGCGAGCGGCTCGGCGGTCAGCTGCGTACGCAGCAGCCGGGAGGCGTACAGACCCGCGATCCGCTCCCCCGCCAGCGCATCCGGCACCGCCGCGGCCTGGGAGAGTCCGAGCTCGGTCAACCCCGCTCCTGGGAAGGCAGTATCAAGCGCCCCCGAGACGTTGCTCGGGGTCTGGCCGTGTCTGATCAGCAGAAGTCTCATATGCCGGTAAGGGTACGGGACCCACCGCGCCCGAAGTCACGGACTAATGTGAATCCGGACGAACGACTTCCGGGAGCCGCCACGATGGGACATGACGAGAGCCCGACCGCTCGGGCACTGCTCACCCTCGAGCTGCTGCAGTCCTCCCCCGGCATCACCGCGGAGCGGCTGGGCGAGAGGCTGGGGGTCACCGAACGAGCTGCCCGGCGCTATGTCGCGATCCTGCGGGAGGCGGGGATCCCGGTCGAGTCAGAGCGCGGTCCCTACGGTGGCTATCGGCTCGGCCGCGGGATGCGTACGCCGCTGATCTTCACCACCGCGGAGGCGCTCGGCCTGGTGATGGCCCTGCTCGACGGCCACCACGACATCGCCGACGCCACCGGCCCGGTCGGGAGCGCGGTCGGCAAGATCGGTCGGGTACTGCCCGAGTCGCTGTCGCAGACCGTGGCCGCGGTGCGGCGTACGATCTCGGCCGTCCCCGACCAGAGCGCCGTCTCGCCCGACCCGGACATCACCACCAGCCTGGTCCAGGCCTGCGACTCCCGGCGGCGCACCACCATCGCCTACACGACCGAGAACGGCAACGAGCGCAAGATGGTCGTCGACCCGTGGGCGGTCGTCGTACGCCACGCCCGCTGGTATCTCCTCTGCTGGTCGCACACCGCCGACGCGCGGCGGGTGCTCAGGGCCGACCGGATAGGCGCCGTCGACATCGAGGAGACGAGCTTCGTACGTCCCGAGATCGACCCCGTCACCGAGGTCGAGGAGCACCTCGGCGAGGGCTGGGCCTACGCGGTCGAGGTCGTCTTCGACGCCCCGTTCGCGCAGGTCGACCGCTATCTTCCGCGCGTCCTGGGCCGCCTCGAGCCCATCGACGACGGCCACTGCCGTCTCATCGGGAGCACCAACAGCCCGGAGTGGTACGCCCAGGAGCTCGCCCGTCGCGCCGTTCCCTTCCGGGTGGTCGAAGGCGACGAGGTACGCCGCTGCGTAGCCATCCTCGGCCAGCGACTCCTCGACGCCGTCGAGCGCTGACCAACGGCGTCAACTGAGGCGCGCGGGGAGGTGCGAGTAGCCGCGGAGGATGCGGGTGGGGTGGCGCTCGCGGTCGCCGACGAGCTCGAGGCCGGGGAAGCGCTCGAAGAGGAGCCGGAGGCCGATCTCGCCCTCCATCCGGGCCAGGGCGGCACCGAGGCAGAAGTGGCGGCCGCTGGAGAAGGAGAGGTGGTCGCGGGCGTTCTCGCGCGTGACGTCGAAGGTGTGCGGGTCGGTGAAGACGGCCGGGTCGCGGTTGGCGGCAGCCAGCACGGTGTTGATGATCGTGCCGCGCGGGATCGCCTGGCCGGCGATGGTGGAGTTGCGCCGGGCGACCCGGCCGGTGAGCAGCACCGGTGGGTCTAGCCGCAGGATCTCGTCGGAGGCGTTCGACCACAGGTCGGGCTGCGCCTTGAGCACCTCGAGCTGATCGGGGTTGTCGTGGAGCAGCGCGATGCCGTTGCCGATCAGGTTCACCGTGGTCTCGAAGCCGGCCGCGAAGACGAGCCCGGCGATGGCCCGCAGCTCCCGTTCGCTGAGCCGGTCGCCGTCGTCACGAAGAGCGACGAGCTGGCTGAGCAGGTCGTCACCGGGATGCTCGGCGAGATACTCGAGGTGGCCGCGTAGCCAGGTGTCGAACTCCTCCAGCGAGGCCTCCATGTCCCGGAAGGTGCGCCAGCCCAGCCCGATGTCGAGGCTCAGGGCCGCGCCCTTGCCGAGCTCGAGCATGCGCTCGCGCAGTTCGACGGGGACGCCGAGCACCTCGGAGATCACCGTGATCGGCAGCAGCCCGCAGTAGCGGGTGACCAGATCGACGTCGGCCCCTGACGCGGCCTCCTTCTCCAGGTCATCGAGCAGCTCTCGGGCGATCTCCTCGGTGCGAGCGCGCAGCTTCTCCACCGCACGCACCGTGAAGACTCGGGTGACCAGCTTGCGGTAGCGGGTGTGCTCCGGCGGCTCGGTCGCCAGCAGCGACGGCGGCTGGAGCGGGGCGAAGGCGTCGCTGGCCGACCAGTTCGCCGCCCTCGCCAGCAGACCGGTGCCCGACTCGTCGGGCGCGAAGAACCCGGTGATGAAGTCGTTGCTGGTCAGCACCTCTTTGATGACCTCGTGGTCGACCGCGAGGTGGCTGAACCCGCCCTGGTAGAGCGGCCCACGCGCACGGAACTCCTCGAACAGGTCGACCAGGTCGAAGGTGTGCGACCCAGGTCCGCTGAGGATCAGGTCGCCCTGGAGATCACCCTTCCGGGCGGACCGGACGATGGCGGTACGCGGCAGCCCATGCCCCAGCGCCCAGCGCACGCCCTGCTTGGCGGTGCGCTCCACCGTGCCCAGCGTCCAGCCAAGCGTCCGGCCGGCAATCGTGCGGGTGCCGACGGGCGGCGTGATCTTGAGCGGCATGCGAGACCTCCGAGGCGCAGGAACACGTTCTCATGCAGCGTACGCCGCACCGGAGGCCGCCACATCCGACCGTGGTAGCAATTCAGCGCTTGACGAACTCGCGATCGCCCTTGGGCCAGGAGTGCGTGTAGCCGGTGACCTTCGAGGCGCCCTCGACCCGGACGCTCCACTCCGCGTGCCCGGAGGCGACCGGCTTGACCACGACGAGCTGGTTGGGCTCGGTGATCGTGACCGTACGCGTGAACCGCTCCGGCGCACCCCACGGATCCATCGCGATCGTGGCCGTCACCGGCAGTCTGCTGGTGTCGATCCGCAGCCCGATGGCCTCGGTCATCGCGATCGCCTCCACCGCCAGCGTCCTGGTCGGCTCGGGCGCCGGCTTCTTGGTCGGCTTGGGCGTCGGAGTGGGCGTTGGGGTTGGGGTGGGCGTCGGGTCGACACGGACCGACGACGCCGACGCGCTCGGCGAGGGCGTCTCGGTGACCTCGTCGCTGGCCCCGGCGCTCGGCTCCGACTGCTGGCTCTGCGGCTCCTTCTGGTCGGAGGAGTCCGGGTCGGAACCGGTCACCACGCCGCGTACGACCTCGTAGATCAGGATCAGCAGGAGGATGGCGATGACGACCAGCACCACCCGGCCGCGACGTGTCATCCGCGACCGCCGATAGGAGGTCGATTCCAGGTGGTGCAGCGGCACCAACGGGCCGGCGACGGCCCGCCTGGCGGGCGGTCCGGCCTTTGGTCCGGCACTTGGTTCAGGCTCTGGCTCGGGTTCGGCTTCTGGCTCGAGCACCGGCGCTGGCGCCGGCGGCGGCTCGGGCTCAGGCTCGGGCTCAGGCTCGGGTGCCGGAGGCGGCACTGGAGGCGCTGCCGGTGGCGGCGCTGGCTCGGGCTCCGGCTCGAACTCGGGCTCCGCCTCGAACTCAGGCTCCGGCTCGGGTTCCGGCGCGGGCTCAGGCGGCTCGGCAGCAGGCGCCGGAACGGCCAGGACAGGCGGGACGTACGGCTCGGGCTCAGGCTCGGGGTCCGGCTCGACGATGCCCTGGATGATCACAGGCCCCGCGCCGGCGGGAAGCCAAGCCGCGCCGGGTACGTCATCGGGCGAGCCGTAGCTCCCGAAGACCTCGAGTGTCTCGACGTCGGTGACCTGCCCGTCGGGATGGACGACCATCCGGACGCGGGCCTCGTCGTCGGTGGCGACGACCTGGACGGGCTTGCGGCTCGGGCCGGCGAGCTGTTCGCGCACGGCACGGATGCCTGCCTGGTGCGGGTCCTCCCCCCACGGACGATCCACCACCAGGCCGTTGAGCGTCGTGACCCCGCGGGTGACGGAGAGGATGGCTGTCTGCTTCCGGGCCATCAGCGGCCTCCGGAAGGGTCAATGCACACGTGTGGGGTCCTCGCGGTGGGGAAGCGGGCAACGGGCTCGGAAAGTGTGTCGTTCAAGCCTCAACAGGGCAACTCACACGCGCAAGCCCTACCCACCAGTTACCGACTTGTCAGCCTGCCTTGTCAGGCGAGCTCGCGAACCCTGTCCTCGAGGAAGTCGTCGAGCATGTCCACCGCGACCGCGTTGGCAGCCTGGATCTTGTCCTGGCTGACACCGCAGATCCGCAGGCACGAGGAAGCGATCGCCCAAGCCTCCGGGCACGTGATCCGCCGGACCGTGTCCTCGGTGATCATCTCGGTGCGCATGTTGATGACGCCTTCGACCTGCTGGATGAGCATGTTGCCCAACTGCTTCAGGCTGACACCCTCCAACACCTTCTCCGAGGCCACCTTGCTGGCGAGATCGGCGTAGGCGGCGGCCAGCTGCTCGTGTTCCTGACGGAACTCGTTGTAGACCTCGCCGTTGGTCACGTCCGGCAGCATGTAGAGCATGCCGACGTTATGCGGCACATCGGCAAGCGTGCGTACGTCGACGAGAACCAGCAGATAAAGGGCCGTCTCATAATCGAGCGGCGGCACCTGGTTGAGGATCTTGTCGACCTTGTCCGTGGTCGGACGAACCGACTTACGGAGCAGTTCGACGAGGATCTCGTCCTTGCCGGCGAAGTGGTAGTAGAGAGAGGCCTGACGGATGCCGACCTGGTCGGCGATCTCGCGGGTGGACGTCGCCGCGAAGCCCTGGGAGACGAAGAGTCGCGCAGCGGCATCGAGGATCTGTTCACGGGGTGAGGCGGTACCCGAATCGGGCACATGCCTGGGGCGGCCGGGCCGAGAACGCCTAGTTGTCATGTACGCCATCTAAGCGGCCTCCCGACTTTCGGGGAAGATTCGAAAGAGTCTTCTTCCCCTAAAGAACAGAGTCGAAAGTCCCACAGGAGGGTTGAATTCCCTGTCAACAAAGTGTATGGCAGAAAGAACCGATAAGCGCGGCACAGCATCCTCCCGGGGCGATAATGCTGGCGGATTCTGCCCAGTGTGACGCGGGATCAGGCCCCTGAACAGAGTCGTGTGCCACCTGGAGGAATGACCCCGGTCCCGTAACCGATATCCACGGCGAACGTTAAAGGCCCTGCTCAGACCGGTAACGGCGCCAACCACCGTGCGCCGAGATATCAGCAGCCTTTTCGACGGCAAAAGGCTCGACGAGAAATCCCGAAACCGAGGAGCCGTCCTCCAGCGTCACCTTTCCGATGACCATCGGAGCAGGTACGCCACCCACGAACGTCCCGAAGCCCGCGGCCGGGACGCGCCAGAGCTCGCCCTCGATCCGCACCCCGGTTTCGGGTCCACTCACCCGAACGAGTCCGGGCTTGGGCGGGACCGTCTCCAGCGCGAACAGCCGGTAGTCGGCTGAGGTCGACACCGGGCGCAGCAGCGTCGCTCCGGCCTCGACCAGCTGGTGGTTGAGCGGCTGTCCCGACAGATGCGCGCCGACCACGAAGAGATCGACACAGGGACTGAGCAGCGTGTGGCCGAGCGCGGCCAGGGTGCGGTCGCTTCCGGCCGCCCCGGTCAGCATCACGCCGAAGGGCAGCCCGCCGACCTGGCCGGCCGGGACCGCGAGCGAGGCCATGTCGAGGAGGTTCGCGAAGTTCGTGTAGCGGCCCAGGCGGGCGTTCGCGCCGACCGGATCCGCGGCCACCTCGGCCAGCGTCGGATGCCACGTCGTCGTCGGCGTCAGCAACGCCGAGCAGCCCGCGAGGGCCTCCTTCCCCGCCGCCCCGAGGCGCGCCAGGAGAGCCGCGTCGCGCGCCCAGTCGGCCGCGCTGGCCGATGCCCCGGCGAGCACGATCGCGGCGACCGTCGGGTCCAGGTCGGTCCCGATGAGGTCCCGGTTGGCTTCGAGGTGGGAGCCCACCGCGGCGTACCTCTCGGCGACGAAGGCGCCGTCGTAGAGCAGCCTGGCGGCCTCGAGCAACGGCGAAATGTCGGTCTCGACGATCTCGATCCCGGCGGCGGCCAACCGCGCGACGACGGCCCGGAAGGCGGCGGCCCACCCGGGAGCGAGCCCGTCGAGATGCTCACCGGTCGGCACCGCCACCCTCGGAGCGGGCGGCAGCCCGGCGTCCGCCGGCAACGTACGCGACAACGGATCCGACGGGTCAAGACCGGCCATCAGCTCCGCGGCGGCCCGCGCAGACCCAAGATCGCGGGCGAAGACGGTGACGCAGTCGAGCGTGTAGCAGGCGGGCACGACGCCGGTGACCGGCACCAGCCCGCGCGACGGCTTGACCCCGACGATGCCGTTGAGCGCCGCCGGCACACGGCCGGAGCCTGCGGTGTCGGTCCCCAGCGCGAGGTCGACCAGGCCGAGAGCGACCGCGACCGCCGAGCCCGAGGAGGATCCGCCCGAGATCCGGCTCGGGTCCCAGGCGTTGCGGACCGCTCCGTACGGACTGCGGGTGCCGACCAGCCCGGTCGCGAACTGGTCCAGGTTGGTCTTCCCCACGACCAGCACCCCGGCCGCCCGCAGGCGCGCGACGGCAGTGGCGTCAGCGGTCGGCGGGTAGGCGAACGACGGCGCTCCGGCGGTCGTAGGCAGGCCGCGGACGTCGATGTTGTCCTTGACTGCCAGCAGACGGCCGGCCAGCGGCAGGACCTCGCCGCCGGCCACCTTCGCGTCGATCGCGGCGGCCTCCTCGAGCAGTTCGGCACGCGTACGCAGCGAGATCCAGATCTCCGGACGATCCGATGCCTCGATGCGGTCGAGTGCCTCGGTGGCGCGCGCGACTGCGCCACCTGGAAGTGAGTGGATCAAGAGCCGAGCCCGTCGAGAGGACGCACCGCGGCGATGACCTGCCCCGGGACGATCTGCTCGCCCGGTTTCACGTAGACCTCGACCACCTCGCCGGCGACCGGAACCGGGACGCTCGCCTCCATCTTCATCGCCTCGACGACCATCAGCGGGGCGTCCTGGGCCAACTGCGCGCCGCTGCTCGCGACGACCTTCCAGACGGTCGAGGTGAACGGCGCGGTCACCTGCACGCACCCCTCCGGCACCTCGACCTCCGACGGTTCGCCCCGCGCGTCGATGCGGTCGCAGATGTCGAACTCCCCCGCGGCCTTCCAGCGCTCGCGCTCCTCCTCGAAGGCGGCGGACTGCTGGTCACGGAAACCTGCGATCGAGTCCGCGTTGGCGGTCAGGAAGCGGTCGTACTCCTTGATCGAGAAGGTGCCCTCCTCGGTCTCGAACTCGCCGCGCCCCGCGTCGACCTCCGCCCGCAGCTCCAGGAGCTCCTCTGCGGAGACCGGGTACCACTCGATCCGGTCGAAGAACCGCAGCGCCCACGGGTCGTCGTGGAAGAGCCCACCGACGGTGGTCGAGCGGCCCTCCACATTGCCTCGGGCTTCGCTTCGGCGATACCGGTTGAACACCTGCGTCGTCCGTCCGACGAGCTGATATCCGCCCGGCCCCTCCATCCCGTAGATGCACATGTACGCGCCGCCGATGCCGACAGAGTTCTCCGCCGTCCAGGTGCGCGCCGGGTTGTACTTCGTCGTCACCAGCCGGTGCCGCGGGTCCAGCGGTGTCGCGACCGGCGCGCCCAGATAGACGTCGCCCAGCCCGAGCACCAGGTACGTCGCGTCGAAGACGGTTCGATGGACCTCCTCGACCGAGGCGAGCCCGTTGATCCGGCGGATGAACTCGATGTTCCATGGCGCCCACGGGGCGTCGTCGCGTACGCCGGCGGTGTAGCGCTCGATCGCCTCCCGGGTCGCCGGGTCGTCCCAGGAGAGCGGCAGCCGCACCCGCCGCGAGGGCACGGTCAGCTCCGAGGTGGCCGGGAGGTCCTCCTCCAGCTCGCGCAGCAGCCCCGCGACCTGGCCGGCCCGCAGGACCGAGGAGTCGGTGTGCACCTGCAGCGACCGGATCCCTGGGGTGACGTCGATGATGCCGGCGGGCGCGTGCTCGGCCAGGGCCGACTGCAGCGCGTGAACCCGCATCCGGAGACCCAGGTCGAGCGTCATCGGCCCGTACTCGACCAGCAGGGAGTTGTCCCCGCTGCGCCGATAGGTGACCTCCGGCCGGGCCGACGTCTCGGGCAGCCTGCCCAGGACGCCGTCGTCGCCGTCGCCGCCCGCTCCGCCGACCACCGTCAAGGAAGCGCGGTGGTTGACCAGGCCGGCGGCCTTGCCCTCCCGCACCGGCACGAACCGCACCGTGTCGCCGGGGCGCAACTGCCCGATCTTCCACAGCTCGCCGCTGGCGACCACCGCCGGACAGACGAAGCCGCCCAGCGACGGCCCGTCGGGGCCGAGGATGATCGGGGTGTCGCCGGTGAAGTCGAGCGACCCCACCGTGTAGGGGGTGTCGTGGATGTTCGACGGATGCAGCCCGGCCTCGCCGCCGTCGGCACGGGCCCAGGTCGGCTTCGGCCCGATCAGGCGTACGCCGGTCCGAGCCGAGTTGTGGTGCACCCGGTAGCTCGCCGAGTAGAGCTGGTCCAGGTCCGAGCGCGTGAAGAACTCCGGGGCGCCGTGCGGGCCCTCGGTGACACCGATCTCCCAGCTGTTGGTCAGCGCCGGCCGACGCGACTCCGGGGTCGCCGCGGGTTGCGCCTGCGGGTCGACCGCGGTCCCAGGGCGGAGCACGTCACCACGCTGCAGCGTACGTCCGGCGTGCCCGCCGAAGCCGCCGAGCGTGAACGTCGAGGCGCTGCCCAGGTAGTCGGGCACGTCCAGGCCACCTCGGACCGCGATGTAGGTCCGCAGGCCCGGCCCATCGGTGCGACCCAGCGTCAACGTCGCCCCCGCGTGGAGCTCGATCGGCTCCCACTGCGGGACAGGGGCGCCGTCGACGCTGACCGGCATGGGGGCCCCGGTCACACAGACGACGGCGGGATCGGAGAAGACCAACGTCGGCCCCCCGGCCGTCGCCCGGCCTGTTGCCAGCGGCACCGTGACCTCGAGGCCCGGAGCACCCCGGTGGTTGCCGACGGCCAGGTTGGCCTCGGCGAAGGAGACGGAGTCGAACGGACCCGACGGAGGTACTCCGACCTGCCAGTAGCCCACCCGGCCGGGAAGGTCCTGGACGGTGGTGAGCACGCCCGGGTCGAGCACGTCGATCCGCGGATCGGGATCCCCGCCGCGGCCCTCCTTGGCACGCTCGGCCAGGGTCGAGGTCGAGTGCGTGGCCGAGCGGAGCTCGGCGTACGTCGTCATCGCGCGCAGCGCTGAGACGTTGGTGACGATCCCGTCGATCCGGGTGCTGGCGAGCGCGTCGCCCAGCCTGTCCAGTGCCTCGTCGCGGGTCGCGCCGGTGGCGATCACCTTGGCGAGGAGCGGGTCGTAGTGGGGCGAGACCTCGAGCCCGGTCTCGATCCAGGAGTCGACCCGGACGCCAGGAGCTTCGGTCGGGAGGACCGCTCGCGTGACCAGGCCGGACGACGGCATCGAGTCCTTGGCCGGGTCCTCGGCGTAGACACGTGCTTCGACGGCGTACGCCTTGGGTGCGGGGCACTTGCGGAACAGCTCGTCGCGCAGCGCGGTGACGCCGTCGCGAGCGAGGCGCAGCATGAGCTCGACGATGTCGATGCCCATCACCTGCTCGGTGACCGCGTGCTCCACCTGGAGGCGGGTGTTCATCTCCAGGAAGGAGATCAGCTGGCGGCCCGGGTCGTAGACGAACTCCACGGTCCCGGCCGAGCGGTAGGAGACCGACTTGGCGAGCTGGCGCGCGGAGTCGTGCAGGACGGTCCGTACGTGCTCGGGCAGAGCCGGCGCGGGCGCCTCCTCGATCACCTTCTGGTTGCGGCGCTGCAGCGAGCAGTCGCGGTCGCCGAGCACGGCGACCTGACCCTCACCGTCGCCGAAGACCTGCACCTCGACGTGGCGCGCGGGCCGCACCAGGTGCTCCAGGAAGACCCCGGCGGTGCCGAAGCTGGTCTGGGCGAGCCGGGCGACCCGCTCGAACGCGACCCGGACGTCCTCCTCCGAGCTGCACGCGGTCATCCCGATGCCGCCACCGCCGCCGGTCGCCTTGACCATCACCGGCAGCCCGATCCGGGCAGCCTCCTCGGCCGCCTCGTCCGGCCCGGAGAGCAACCCGGTGCCGGCCAGCATCGGCACCCCTGCGTTCTCCGCGAGCCGCCGGGCCGAGTGCTTCTCGCCGAAGGCGCTGATCTGATCGGGCGTCGGACCGACGAACCGAAGCCCCGCCGCCTCCACCTCACGGGCGAAGGCCGCGCTCTCGGACAGGAAGCCGTAGCCGGGATGCAGCAGCCCCGCGCCGGTGCGCAGGGCTGCTGCGATGATCAGGTCGCCACGGAGGTAGGAGTCCCGTGCGGGCGCGGAGCCCAGACAGACTGCCTCGTCGGCCTCCCGCACGTGTGGTGCCGCTCTGTCGGCCTCGGAGAAGACAGCGACCGTACGCATCCCGAGCTCGCGCGCGGTGCGCATCACCCGGCGGGCGATCTCCCCTCGGTTGGCGACCAGGACGGTGTCGAAGGACAGTCCGGCTTCAGAACCAGAGGTCATGCGCCGGCCTCGTAATCGACATCCGGCTCGGACACGATCATCCGCAGGGGCGTCGGGTTGAAGTCGTTGCAGGGGTTGTTCATCTGCGGGCAGTTCGAAATCAGCACGAGCGTGTCGATCTCCGCGCGCAGCGCGACCCGCTTCCCGGGCGCCGACATGCCGTCGACGATGCCGAGGGCACCGTCCTCCTCGACGGGCACGTTCATGAACCAGTTGATGTTGGAGACGATGTCGCGCATGCCGAGCCCGTGCTTGGCACCCTCGGTCAGGAAGTTCTCCCGGCAGCCGTGGTGATACATCACGTGGTGGCCGTAGCGCAGCGTGTTGGACTCGCGCGAGCAGGCGCCGCCGATGGTGTCTTGGCGGTCGATCTCGTTCTCGACGACGGTCATCAAGGCACGACCGAGGTTGCTGCGCAGCACGGTCCCCGTGCGGATGTAGGCGTTGTCCTGCCACGCGAGCGTGTCCGGAGCGCTGTAGCGCTCGTCGGTGTGGTGCGCGTTGTAGAGCAGGCAGTCACCCGACTGGTTGCCGCCGACATCGACGATCGTCAACACCTGCCCGGCACGTACGACACCCGACCACGAGGCCCGCGGAGCCACCTGCTCGTCCAGCACGACGGCACCCGGCACCAGCGGGTCACCCCACTCCAGGTGAGTGTCGTCGTCGGCGTACGACGCACCGACCGGGACGCTGGAGACCAGCTGCCCGTCAGGCGTCAGATAGGTGGTCACAGGGACGGGAATGGTCGTCACAGGCCTCATCACCGGGTTGTCGATCGTGGTAGTCACAGGCCCCGAGCCTCCGCATAGTCGAGTGTGTTCAGATACGCCCGCCGGACCTCGGGAGAGACGTCGAAACGCTCATCTGCCGGGGTGGTGGGGGTTGATTCCGGCGTACGCCAGGCGTGCACGCGCAGCGGCCCGACGACGTACTCCGGACGGGGGTCGCGCGGGTGCGGGACGTTGGCGATCAGCACGATCAGGGGCAGCTCGGCCACGAGCTCCACCGACGTCCCGGCACCGGACGAGCCGACCCAGTCGAAGCTCCCGTCCGAGGCGACCCGGACTCCTTGGAAGAACGAGACCGACGGAGGTACGTCGGCAGGTTCGAGCCCGTGCTTGGCGGCCGCCTTCACGAAGAGGTCACGGCCGGCCGGTGCGGGTCCCTCGGGCAGCGCGGTGCCGTAGCGCAGCGCGTTCCAGGCGGCGGTGCTCGTGCCGCAGAACGCGTCGTGCCGGCCCGAGGTGTCGGCGAGGATCGTGGCGAGCACCCGGCCGTCACCGGACAGCAGCGGGTGGCCGGCACCGAGGTAGGCCTGCCACGGGATCTTCTGGGTGTCGGCGACGTTGAGCCGCTCGGTCGGCTCGAGCGCGTTGTAGACGAGGGTGTGGGCGCAGGCCTCACCGGTCGGGTCCTCGAGCCGGAACCGCGTGCCGCGGGCGAGGACCTTGTGGGTGTAGCTCCCTGGTGCGACCGTCTCGGCCCACGTCAGGGTGTCCGGGTCGACGTCGTCCGGACAGAACGGGCTCGACGAAGCCGGTAGGTACGGCATCCAGTCGCTGACCTGCCCCCCTTGCGCGCGAGCATCTGCCCGTGCGTTCAGCACCGTGTCCGTGCTGTGGTCTGCAGCTAGCGCCACCCGGGTCCTCCTTGAAGCATGATTAACCTGTCGACTGACAGGTAAGCATGTAGGTCAAGGGCGTCGGGGGCAAACCAAGACTGTTGGAAACCTGAGTCCGAAATGTGGGGTCGGAGTCGGAGAAATTCTTCCCTGTCGGTCGATCGATTCTTACCGTTTTCGGTCGGAACTCGCTAGGGGGGAAGGACCATTTGCTGCCGATTTCCCGCGTGCGGTGCCGCCTGATGGAGCGATCTACCCAGAGACAGGGCCAGCCAGACAGACGAATAACCTGTCAAAAGACAGGTAACAGGTTTGGTGTGATATCGGACACCGTTCCGATGGCGATCCGGCACCGTGCCGAGGAGCGGACCGAATGCTCCGCGGATCCCTGATTCGGCTGACATCGATCCTCAGAAGTGGGACCCTGACCCACGCTGGACAGTCGTCAAGAGACCCGACGCATCGGCCGCCCGCCTCGACCGAAGATCAGCGGGACGATCTCTTCGAACCCCAGGGCACCACATTGCCGGAGACGAACGTCCGCGATTCGGACCCTTCGCGTGGCACCGGGATCCCGATCATGCCAACGAGCTCGCCGAGGTCGCTGATCGTCGGCCCGTTCCACTCGGGGTCGAGGTCCGAGGCGACATCATCTCGACAAGCTCGATACACCGCCTCGCCGGCCTCTTCGAGCGCCCTGGCCCGGAACCGTACGGCCCTCATCCCGACCGCCTCGGCCCCGCTGAGCTCGTGATCAGCGCCGTCACCGACGTAGACGCACTCGCCGGTCCGCACTTCCAGGGCCGCCGCGGCGACGAGGTAGGCGCCCGAGTCCGGCTTGCGTACGCCGGTCTGACAGGAGAACGAGACGGCGTCGAGGTGGTCCGCGAGCGGGCTCTGCGGCCAGATCGCGACCGTCTCCGCCCCGCAGTTGGCGACGACGCCGAGCTTGAACCCTCGTTTGCGCAGCGACTTGAGCGCAGGCAGCGCCCAGGTCGCGGCGTGCAGGGAGAGCGAGTAGTTGAGTCTCCGCGTGATCGCGCTCTCCACCTGGGACTCGGTCGGCGATCCGCCGACCCGTCGCGCCAGGTAGCGCACGGTGTGGTGCACATCGGCCATCAGACCGCGTACGCGTTCGTCGAAGGTGTCCGCGACCGCGGCCGCGAACGCATCGGGGTCGACGCCGAGATCCGCGCCCATCCCCCTGGCCACCGCGTTGTGCTCGGCGGGATGGCCGCTCGGGACGAGCGTGTCGTGCAGGTCGAAGAGGACCGCGCGCACCTCGGCCTCGTCCATGAAGTCAGCCTAACCAGGATCGAATCTCGGATGACGGAATTCGGCGAACCGGCCGCGACCGCCCGAGTGGGACGGCGTCAGGTCCGTCGCCTAGACTGAAGCCGCGAAGGGGAGTAGTCCTCAACAGTCGCGTCGACACACTGGCCTCAGGGCCCGGCGCGATCGGCCACTCAGTGGCGGACGAGACCTTCGACCAAGCATCCGTATCTACATGACGGTGCTGGTCGAAGGACGATCAACCCCTCATGGGATTCCTCCGGCCGGTGCCGGAGAGGAACCCCCCGTGTACGCCTTCCTGCTCTCGACCGCGGTCATCTTCGTCGCCGAGCTCGGCGACAAGAGCCAGCTCATGGCGATGACCTTCGCCACCCGATACCGGGCTCGAGACGTGATCATCGGGATCACCGCCGCGACCGCGATCGTCCACCTGGCCTCGGTCGCCATCGGCGCCCTCATCGGAGACGCCTTCGCCGAGCACCAGCACTACATCACCATCGTCGCGGGCATCGCCTTCCTGTTCTTCGCCGGATGGACGCTGCGAGGCGACGAGCTGACCGAGGACGAGGCCAAGAAGGCTCGCAACAGCCGCGGCATGGCGATCATCGCCGTCGGCATCGCGTTCTTCCTGGCCGAGCTCGGCGACAAGACGATGCTCGCGACGATCACCCTGGCCACTCAGGAGGGCTGGCTCGGCACCTGGATCGGCTCCACGGTCGGGATGGTGGCCGCCGACGCGCTCGCCATCGGCGTCGGCGCGCTCCTGGGCCGCAAGCTCCCCGAGAACGTGATCAAGTACGGCGCCGCCGCGCTGTTCGCGATCTTCGGGATCATTCTCGTCATCGATGGCGCCCTACAGATGTGATCAGTCAGCTCTGAGCCGTCACTGCTGGTCGAGCGACTCGACCCGGCGGTTCAGGTAGCGCTGCTCCGGCACGCTCTGGGTCAGCCGGGCCGCCAGCACGTAGTGCTCCCGAGCCGTCGCGACGTCGCCGGACTGCTCGAGCAGGTGCGCAAGCACGGCATGGGCGCGGTGGTGCCGCTGCATCGCCGGGTGCTCCAGCAGGTCGCGTACGATCTCGATCCCGTGCTCTGGGCCGAGACTCATCGCCACGGCGACGGCCCGGTTGAGCGTGACCGCCGGCGAGGGCGCGACCTGCGCGAGCATCCCGTAGAGCAGGTTGATCTGGAGCCAGTCGGTGGCCTCGTACGACTCCGCCTCGGCATGGACCGCGGCGATCGCCGCCTGCAGCTGGTAGCGACCCACCGGACCCTCGGGGAGTACGTCCTCCAGCAGCGCCACACCTTCGCGGATCAGCTCCTGGTCCCACTGCGAGCGGTCCTGGTCCTTGAGCGGGATCAGGTCGCCGAGGTGGTCGACGCGACCGCACGAGCGGGCCTGGGTCAGCAGCATGAGCGCGAGCAGGCCGGTGGCCTCGTCGTGCTCCGGGAGTACGTCGCGCACGATCCGGGTCAGCCGGATCGCCTCATCGGTGAGCTCGATGCCCTGCAGCTCCGGGCCGCTGGTGCGGGTGTGGCCCTCGTTGAAGATCAGGTGGCAGACGTCGAGCACGCAGGCGATGCGCTCGGGCAGCTCGTCGGGGGCCGGCGAGCAGAACTCCTCGTCCTTCAGCGTGGCCCGCGCCCGGCTGAGCCGCTGCCCCATGGTCGCCTCCGGAACCAGGTACGCGGCCGCGATCTCCGACGTCGTCAGACCGCCCACGCACCGCAGCGTGATCGCCACCTGGGAGGGGCGGCGCAACGCGGGATGGGCGCACATCATCATCAGCCGCAGCGAGTCGTCGTAGGCCGAGCCGATCTCCACGGCCGCCGGTTCCGGGTCGTCGAGTCGCCTGGCGATCCCGTCGGCGACCTCGCGCCGGGTCCGGGCCGAGTCCGCGCGCAGCTGGTCGATCAGGCGCCGATGAGCCACCCGGATCAGCCACGCCCGCGGGTCGGCCGGCAGTCCGTCGCACGGCCACTTCTGGCTGGCGGCGATCAGCGCCTCCTGCGCGGCGTCCTCGCAGTCGGGGAGGTCCGGATGGACCCGCAGCAGGGCGCCGAGGACGTGGGCGGACTCCTGCCGCCACACATCCTCGACTCCCGTGACCGTCATGTCAGTAGGTTGCCACCGGCCGCAGCTCGACCGTCTCACCGGGGCCGCTGAAGCTGCGTACGACCTCTTCGGCTCGCTCCTGGGACTCGACGTCGATCAGGAAGAAGCCGGCCAGATGCTCCTTCGCCTCGGAGTAGGGACCGTCGGTGGAGATCGGCTCGCCGGCCTCCCAGCGGTAGAGCTTGGCGGAGGCTGGATCCGCGAGCGCCTGCCCGCCGAGGAGCTCGCCGTTGGCCGAGAGCTCCTCCAGGATCCCCTCGAAGGCGGCGTTGAGCTTCTCCCTGGCCCCCTGCGGCAGCGACTGGAACTCGGGGATGAAGTCACCCGTCGGGTGGCCCCACGGCTGCGGGTTGGAGTGGATCAGGATGACGTACTTCATGGCTCTTCCCTTTCGTCGGCGCCTTCCGTAGGCGTGCTTACGGGGGATACGTCGGAGCCGAGTGGCGTAGTTCTACATCGTTCCAGAAGGCAGCTGCCGATGCGCGCGATACGAACGAGGCTTCCGTGCCGCGGAGCGGGCTCCTGGCGGAACACCCTGCAGCGGCCGCCGCCGATGTGGAAGGGTGACCGGTTGTGAATCCGGGAACGTTCGAGGCCATCGACGAACGTCTTGTCTCCACTCTCGACGACCTGCTCGACCAGCCGTCGCTGGAGCCCGGGATCGTCGTCAACGCTCTCTTCAACCGGCTGGTGACCGCGGTGCTGAGCGTGCCTGAGCCGGAGGCCGAGTCGGTGCTGGCCGCACTGCCGCCCTCACGTTCGCCCGCCCTCTTCCGATCGGTCGCGTCCGCCGGCGAGCACGCGCTCGAGCGGGTCTGGGCCGACCGGATCGCGCACTCCTCCGATCCCGCCGCGGCGTTCGCCCGCTTCCCCTACCGCGAGAACTACCGGCTCCTCGTCGAGATGGAGCTGGAGGCCGTACGCCGCCAGGGCACCGTCCCCCGGCACGTCCTGCTCCTCGGCTCCGGACCGCTTCCGCTGACCGCGCTCTGTCTGGCCGACCAGGGCATCGCGGTGCACTGCGTCGACCACGACGCCGAGGCGATCCGGCTCTCCTCCGCCGCGTTCGGCCGCCTGGGTGCCGCCGGCGTGACGTTCGAGCACGCCGAAGCGGCCGCTGCCACGCCACCGCACCCCACGGACCTCGTGCTCCTCGCCGGCCTGGTCGGATCCGACGATGCCGCCAAGGCCGCGGTGCTCGACAAGGCAGTCACCGCGCTCGCCCCGGGCGGGCTCGTCCTGGCGCGGAGCGCCCGGGGGCTGCGTACGCTGCTCTACCCGCAGGTCGGACCGCAGGCTCTTGCCGGCCTGAACGTGGTGGCCGAGGCGAACCCTGAGATCGACGCCCCTGGCACCGACGTGATCAACAGCGCGATCCTCGCCCGCGCGAACTAGAGCGCGGGGTCGAGGACCTCGGCCTTGAGCTGTGCCGCCCGCTCGATCCGCTCGGCACCGGTCTCACCGAGATTCCACGTCGGCAGGATGAACTCGTCGAACCCGGCCTCGACATAGCGGCCGATCAGGTCCTGCAGCTCACCGGCCGAGCCGGTCTGCGTCCGGGCGAAGCCCGGGTTCGCACCGTCGAGGTCGAGCATGAGGTTGGTGGTCGTCTTGATCGTCCCGGGGTCGCGGCCCACCTGCTCGCACGCCTCCAGGAGCTTGGCCCGCACCGCGCCGGCGCTCTCGGGCGTGCCCCAGGTGTTCCACTCGTCGGCGAACCGGGCGACGACCCGCAGCATCCGCGGGCCCTTGGCGCCGACCAGGATCGGCAGCGGCGAGGACACCGGCTTCGGCTCGCACGGAGCGTCGGTGAGCTGGAAGTGGGTCCCCTCGAAGGTCGTACGCGGCTTGTCGAGCAGCGACCGGGTGACCTCGATCGCCTCCTCGAAGCGGTCGACCAGCACCTTCGCGCTCGGCAGGTCGATGCCGTACGCCTTGTGCTCGTTGATCTGCCAGCCCGCACCCATGCCGAGGACGAACCGCCCGCCGGCGATGTGGTCGATCGTCGCGGACCGGTTCGCGAGCAGCGCCGGGTGATGGATCGTCGTCGGGGAGACGAGCGGCCCGATGCGTACGTTCTCGGTGATCGCAGCCAGCGCCGGCAGGACCCCCCAGACCTCGTGCATCGGCCCGTCGTCGATGTCCTCGGAGCCGGTGTTGGGCATGTAGTGGTCGGCGAACCAGACGCCGTACCAACCGGCCTGGTCAGCCGCCTGCGCCTCGGCAAGGATGTCGGCAGTGGGAACGGCGGGACTGGGCCACAGCGAGATCTTCACGACCCCAACCTACCCACCCGCAGAACACGGTTCCGAAAATATTCTTGGCAGCGTTGTCGATCCCGCGTAGACCTCGTTCGACCAAGGGGTGAACGGGCCGGCAAGACGGCCCGACCGACACAGGAGAAACCGAGATGCCGAAGTACATGCTGATCTGGCGCACCATCGACGAGGACAAGCAGAACGCCGCGATGTCCGCCATCCCGTTCGAGCAGATGCTCGAGAAGATGGGTCAGCTCAACGACGAGCTCATCAAGTCGGGCGTGCTGCTCGCGATGGAGGGGCTGGACCCGGAGGAGCACACCGTCGTCACCTACGCCGACGCCGAGGAGCCGGTGGTCACCGACGGTCCCTACGGCGAGACCAAGGAGCTCTTCGGGGGCTTCTACCTGATCTCGGTCGGCTCCAAGGAGGAGGCGGTCGAGTGGGCCAAGCGGATCGGCGGCTTCCCCGGGTCGGCCGTCGAGATCCGCCGGGTGCCGACGATCGACGAGTTTCCGCAGGACAACCCGTGGATCCAGAAGGAGCTCGACTGGCGGACCAAGAACGGGCAGCTCTGACCGTCGAGACAGCCCGAGGAGACACCGATGAGTGACGCGACGCGCGCCGTCGAGGCGATCTGGCGTATCGAGTCCGCCCGCATCGTCGGCGCGCTCGCGCGCTACACCGGAGACTTCGCCCTCTCCGAGGACGCGGCGCAGGAGGCCCTCGCGGAGGCGCTGATCTCCTGGCCCGAGAACGGCCAGCCGGCCAACCCGGTCGGCTGGCTGATGACCACCGCCAAGCGGCGGGCGATCGACACGATCCGCCGCGCCGGGGTCCAGCGCGAGAAGTACGAGGCGATCGCCCACGACCAGGACGAGGCGTACGCCGACGACCTGGACGTCGAGCGGATCGATGACGACGTCCTCGCGCTGATGTTCGTCTCCTGCCACCCGGTGCTGTCCAAGGAGGCCCGGGTGGCGCTCACGCTCAGGGTCGTCGGCGGCCTCAGCAGCGAGGAGATCGCCCGGGCATTCCTGGTGCCGGTGCCGACGATCCAGGCCCGGATCACCCGCGCCAAGAAGACGATCGCGGCCGCGAAGGTGCCCTTCGAGGTGCCGTCGCCCGACGAGCGCCGGCAGCGTCTGGCCGGCGTGCTCAACGTCCTCTACCTGATCTTCACCGAGGGCTCCACCGCCACATCTGGCGAGGACCTGATCCGCACCGACCTCGCCCGCGAGGCACGCAGACTGACCCGGGTGCTGATCGGCGTACTGCCCGACGAGCCGGAGGCGTACGGACTGCTCGCGCTCATGGAGCTGACCGCCTCCCGCTTCCCGGCGCGCACCGATGCTGCTGGCGACCCGGTCCTCCTCGAGGACCAGGACCGCACCAGATGGGACCAAGGTGCCGTACGCCGCGGCCTGGCCGCCCTCGAGCAGGCGACCCCACGGGGCCTCGGTCCCTATGGGCTCCAGGCCGCGATCGCCGCCACCCACGCGGTCGCCGACTCGGTCGAAACCACCGACTGGGAGCGGATCATCGTCCTCTATGAAGCCCTCGGCCGGATCGCGCCCAACCCGATCGTCGACCTCAACCGTGCCGTGGCGGTCGCGATGGCCCACGGACCGCTGCGAGCCCTGGAGATCGTCGACAAGATCGCCGAGGACAAGCGGCTCGACCACACCCATCTCCTCCCGACCGTACGCGGAGAACTCCTGCGCCGGCTGGGCCGAAGCGTCGAGGCACGCAAGGAGCTGGAGCGGGCGGCAGGGATGTGCACGAACGATCGGGAACGTGCCGTCCTTCAGCAAAAGATCGCGAATCTTACCTAAAACGGGGTATACCTGTCCCCCATGTCACACGCAGCGAGGACAGAGACAGCCGAAACCCCGCGCTGGCGGATCCTGGGGCCCGGCCTCGTGGTGGCCGCCACCGGTGTCGGCGCCGCCGACCTGGTCGCCACCCTGATCGCAGGTAGCAAGTACGGCTATGCCCTGCTGTGGGCCGTCGTCGTCGGATGTGTCCTGAAGGTGGTCCTGGTCGAGGGCGCCGGGCGCTACAGCCTGGCCACCGGCGAGACGATCTTCCAGGGCTGGCGCCGTCTGGGCATCTGGACGACGATCTACTTCGGCCCCTACATCGTGATCTGGGGCTTCGTCTACGGGGCCGCGGCGATGGCCGGCACCGGCCTGGCCCTGACCGCGCTGTTCTCGTTCGCGTCGGTGAAGGTCTGGGGCATCGTCTCCGGCCTGATCGGTCTCGCCATCGTGTGGGCCGGCCGCTACGGCCTCTTCGAGAAGTTCCTCGCGGTCCTGGTCGGCATCATGTTCGTCACCATGGTCGCCGCCGCGATCATCACGCTGCCCAACATCCCCGAGCTCCTCAAGGGCCTGGCTCCGACCATCCCGGAAGGCGCCCTGGTCAACGTGCTCTCCGTCGCCGGCGGCGTCGGCGGCACCATCACCCTGGCCGCCTACGGCTACTGGCTGCGGGAGAAGGGCTGGAGCACCCCGCAGTTCATGCGCGTGATGCGGATCGACAACACCACGGCGTACGTCGTGACCGGCATCTTCGTGGTCGCGACCCTCATCGTGGGTGCCGAGCTGCTCTACTCGGCCAAGATCGCCGTCGGCACCGGCGACCAGGGCATGCTCGACCTGTCCAACGTGCTCGCGGACCGCTACGGCGACTGGTTCGGCAAGCTCTTCCTGGTCGGCTTCTGGGCCGCGGCGATGTCGTCCCTCGTCGGCGTCTGGAACGGCGTCAGCCTGATGTTCGCCGACTTCGTCGGCACCCTGCGTGGCCGCGCCGACGAGCCCGAGGCCAAGAGCGGCGGCATCTGGTACCGCTCCTACATCCTCTGGCTCACCTTCCCGCCGATGATCTGGCTCCTGCTCGCCGACGAGCCCACCTGGCTGATCCTCATCTACGGAGTCCTGGGCGCCTTCTTCATGCCGTTCCTGGCCGTCACCCTGCTCTGGCTCCTCAACACCAGCCACACCCCCGCGGAGTGGCGCAACAAGTGGGTCTCCAACATCGGCCTCATCATCTGCGCCCTCCTCTTCGCGTGGCTCGCCTTCGACCAGATCCGCACCTCCATCGAGGACCTGCTCTAGGGCAACACCCAGCGACACCCGAACGAGGAGGCGGCGAGCGACGGGCTCGCCGCCTCTTTCGTCATCTGGAGACGTACGCACCGACGAGCGGTTATCTTCACCCGGTGCGCTCCATTCACGTCGCGACGTCCGTCGTCGCGATCTTCCTTTTCGCGTCCTGCGGCGCCCCCACCGACACTTCCGCCAAGGCCAGCGAGACGCCGAGCCCGAGCACCACGGCGGCCGAGACACCGACTCCCAGCCCAACACCGACCCCGTCGCCGGAGGACACGCTCAAGACCTTCGACACCGAGTACTTCACGATCACCTTTCCGGACATCGAACCCGAGAAGGAGGTCGAGAAGCACGACAACATGACTGCGACCACCTACGCGATCGACCTGGACTCAGGAGACCGGCTGGGGATCACTGTGCTCGATCTCAATCCGGGCATCCCCTTCGATCTCGCCCGGGGTCTGAACGGCGGCGCCAAAGCCCTGGGCGGGCAGGTCGCAGCGAGCAGAACCGCCACTGTGGACGGCTGGCCAGCCATCCGTGGACGCTTCCCGATCAAGCACGAAACCAATACGGGCACCGGATGGGCTGCTGTCATCGACAAGAACCAGGACGTCGTGTTCGCTTTGGGGTACGAAGGATGGAGCATGCCTGACGCGAAGGTGGCACCGGAGCTCTACGAACGCGCCCTGGCCAGCCTCAAAATCAAGTAGCTAGGCCTGCGCTTTGCCGATCCGCCAGTAGCCGACGAAGGTGATCCGTGACTTGGGCACCCCGAGCGACACCAGGTGGCGCCGTCCCTCGGCCGGGATCGTCCGCTCACCGACGAGGTAGGCCGAGAGAGTGGCCGGCTCCTCGGTGTTGAACGCCTTCACCTCGGCGATCGCCAACGCCCCGGGCTGCTCGGCGGCGTCGCCTCGAGGCAGCCACCGCACCGCGACGCCCTCGGGCCCGGAGACGTCCTGGACGTCCGCCATGTCCGGGATCTCGATGATCGCCAGGCCTCGCGCATCGCGGGGCATGTCTCGGAGGATCCCGACGATCGCCGGGAGCGCCGACTCGTCCCCGACGAGCAGGTGGAACGAAGCGTCCGGAGCGAAGTCGAAGCCCGTGCCCTGATCCATGAGCACGACCCGCTCCCCGGGCTGTGCGGTACGCGCCCACGGGCCCGCGATCCCGAGATCGCCGTGCACCACGAAGTCGACGTCGATCTCGCCGAGGTCGGGGCGGTGTTCGCGCACGGTGTAGTTGCGCAGCGGCGGCCGGTCGCCATGCCTGAGGTACTTCAGGTAGTCGATCGTCCCGAGCTTCTCGGGCACCGCATCGAAGTTGGTGGCCTCTCCGTTCGGTCGCGGCAGGAAGAGCCGGAACCATTGGTCGAAGCCGCGCTGCGGGAAGCGCCGCAGATCCTCGCCTCCCAAGGTGAGCCGCACCATGTGCGGCGTGACCTGCTTGTTGTGCAGCACCTCGGCCGCGTACACGCCCTTCAGCCTGCGGCCGTCGTCGAATCCCATGCCAGCTCCATTTCCCTTTAAGTAAGGCTTACCTTACCTATACTCGCAAGCGCGCGTCAGTGCTTGGATGTGCCCATGGCGACTCTCTCCGAGCTCTTCCGGGACCACTTCGGCCATGAGGAGCACCTCTACGGCTGGCTGCTCAACCGATTCGCGGACGACCTCGATGCGGGTGGTCCCGTGGCCGAGATCTGCCGGGATCACCTCGACGCCTCCCGTGCCGATGCCGTGCAGCTGCGCCTCCTGGCGGCGCTGCACCGCATCGTCCTTCGTGGCGACGCTCCCGAGCTCGAGCGCTTCTATCCCAACCTCGGAGGCAACGACGCGTACGTCACCGCCTGGCCCCTGTTCGAGAAAGTGATCACCGCTCACGTCGACGAGCTCCGCGCAGGTCTGGAGGTGGCGCCCCAGACCAACGAGGTCGGCCGCTCCGCCTGCCTCCTCATCGGCATCTTCGAGGCCGTACGCCGCACCGGCCTGCACCGCGTCCGGCTGCTCGAGCCGGGCGCGTCGGCCGGGCTCAACCTGCTCGTCGACCGCTACCACTTCCATGGCGAGGACTGGGCGTACGGGCCCACGGACAGTCCGCTGACGATCGACACCCAGAGCGCCGGGGTGCGTCCGGTTCCGTTCGAGGTCGTCGCACGCCGTGGCTGCGACCTCGCCCCCGTCGATGTCTCCACTGCAGCCGGCCGCGAGTACCTGACCTCGTTCGTATGGCCGCATCAGGTCGATCGTCACGCCCGCCTCGCCGGTGCTCTGCAGGCCGCGGCCGGCGACCCGCCCACCGTCGACGTCGGTTCGGCCGACACCTGGCTGAAGGAACAGCTCACCGAGCCGACCGACGGGGACGTGCTCACGGTGGTCTGGCAGTCGATCACCGAGCAGTACTGGCCCGTCGAGGTACGCACCGGAGTACGCGCTGCCGTCGCCGAGGCCCGCGGTCGTCTGCCGATCGCCCACGTCAGCATGGAAGGCGTCCCACCGGCGCAGACGGCCTCGGGCTGGGACATCAGAACCGACGGTCCCGCGCTCAGCCTCGACGGAGACCTGCTCGCCCGCTCGAGCCACCACGGCCCACCTCTGATCCTCGCGTAGCCGCGCAAGACCAAAGTCGGTTGACGCGTTTCCCGTCCAGGTAAAGGCTGTTCGGCATGCCCGCCGACGAGCTTTCCGGCTGGAGGCGCAACGCAGCGATCTTCCTCGCCGGCCAAACGGTCTCCCTGCTCGGCTCGATGCTGGTGATGTACGCCGTGATGTGGCACCTCACCATCGAGACCCGCTCCGGGTCCGTGCTGATGCTGAGCCTCGTGTTCGGGATGCTCCCGCAGGCGTTCATGTCCATCTTCGGCGGCGTCTGGGCCGACCGGCATCACCGCAAGTTTCTGATCATGGGCTCCGACGCCACGATCGCGGTCGCCACCCTGATCCTGGCCGGCCTGATGGTCAGCGGGATCGACGACCTCTGGATCATCTATCTGGCCCTGGCGATCCGCTCGGTCTTCGCCGGCATCCAGATGCCTGCGGTCACCGCGATGATCCCGCAGATCGCGCCGGAGTCCCAGCTGCTCCGGATCAACGGAGCCTTCCAGACCATCCAGTCCGCGATGACGCTCCTCGCCCCGGCCCTCGCCGCGGTCATCTACGCCAGCATGGACATCGTCGCGGTCTTCTTCATCGACGCGATCACGGCCCTGATCGGCGTCGGCCTGCTCGCTCTCGTCCCGGTCGCCCGTCTCGTACGCCCCGACCGGGGAAAGGTCTCCTACTTCGGCGACCTCCGCGCCGGCCTGAAGTACGTCTCCGCCCACGCGCACGTGCGTTGGATCCTCGTTCTGTTCACGCTGGTCATGGTGATGGTCGGAGCCCCCTCCTACCTGACCCCGCTCATGGTCACACGCACCTTCGGCGACGAGGTCTGGAAGCTCACCGCGAACGAGCTGTTCTGGGGCTTCGGCATGCTGGCCGGCGGCGCCGCCATGGCCGCGTTCGGGCCCAAGATCGTCCACCGCATGCGGTTGATGGTCGGATCTGTCGTCCTCATCGGACTGTTCGTCGTCGGCCTCGGCGTCTCCACGAACATGTGGGTCTTCTTCGTATTCGGCCTGCTGATCGGGGTGGCCTTCTCGGCCCTGAGCGCCCCCGCGTTCACGATCCTCCAGGAGCGCGTCGAACCCGAGATGCAGGGGCGCGTCTTCGGCATCGTCGGGATCGTCATGTCCGTTGCCATGCCACTCTCCATGGTGGTCTTCGGCCCGCTCGCAGATCAGTTCTCGGTCGAGTCACTGCTCGTTCTTGCCGGCGTGCTGCTCTTCCTCATGGTCGCCGGCATCCTCGCCATCCCTGGCGCTCGCCGGTCACTGGCTGAGGTCGACGTCCCGAATGAAGAGCCCATCGATCCTGCTGCCTCGGTCACGCCGGACGAGGAAGCGTCACAGGGCACCTAGTGCGATGTATCGAGCTTGTCGAGATGACAGTTGCCCGGCGCCTCGAGGGCACCGGGCAACTGGAGAAGCTCTGGATCAGCGGCTGGTGACCAGCTTGATGGCCACGCCGAGACCCGCGGCAATGACGGCGGCGATGAGCAGCTTCTTGACCATGGGAACTCCTTGTTCGAGTGTTGTTGGTACGGACTGCAACTATGACATTGGACCTCGCATGGCTGCCGACGTCAACCGGGCGTGGCGCGAAGAGGTCCCCATAATCGTCTCGACAGGCTCGATACACCGCGTCGAAAACGTGCACAAATGGCAGCAGGGCCACCTCCGAAGAGGTGGCCCTGCGCAAAGATATGTCCGGCGGCGTCCTACTCTCCCACAGCCTCTCGGTTGCAGTACCATCGGCGCTGAAGGGCTTGACTTCCGGGTTCGGGATGGGACCGGGTATT
>NZ_JBEZZS010000028.1:0-77334 GCF_040639295.1 Nocardioides sp. NPDC023903
CACCGTTCGGTGGCGTTCGGGCTGGAGAAGAACCGTCCCTTCGGCGACGGGGTGGTCACCGGGTACGGCACCATCGAGGGCCGTCAGGTCTGTGTCTTCTCCCAGGACTTCACCGTCTTCGGCGGCTCGCTGGGTGAGGTCTATGGCGAGAAGATCACCAAGATCATGGACCTGGCCATCAAGACCGGGTCCCCGCTGATCGGGATCAACGAGGGCGCCGGCGCCCGCATCCAAGAAGGCGTCGTCTCCCTCGGCCTCTACGGCGAGATCTTCAAACGCAACGTCCACGCCTCCGGGGTGATCCCGCAGATCAGCCTGATCATGGGCAACTGCGCCGGCGGGCATGTCTACTCCCCCGCGGTCACCGACTTCACCATCATGGTCGACAAGACCTCCGGCATGTTCATCACCGGCCCCGATGTCATCAAGACCGTCACCGGTGAGGACATCACCATGGAAGAGCTCGGCGGCGCCCTGGCCCACAACTCCAAGTCCGGGGTGGCCCACTACATGGGTGCCGATGAGGCCGACGCGATCGAGTATGTCAAGGCGCTGTTGTCCTACCTGCCGTCGAACAACATGGAGGAGCCGCCCGCGTTTGATGAGACCGCCGACCTGGAGATCTCGGAGCTGGACCGGGAGCTGGACACCTTCATCCCCGACGGCGGGAACCAGCCCTACGACATGCACGAGGTGATCTCCCACATCGTCGATGATGAGGAGTTCCTCGAGGTCCAGCCGCTGTGGGCGCCCAACATCATCATCGGCTATGCCCGTGTCGAGGGCCGCCCGGTCGGGATCGTGGCCAACCAGCCGATGCAGTTCGCCGGCTGCCTCGACATCGACGCCTCCGAGAAGGCCGCCCGCTTCGTACGCACCTGCGACGCCTTCAACGTCCCCGTGATCACCTTCGTCGACGTCCCCGGGTTCCTCCCCGGCACCGACCAAGAACACAACGGCATCATCCGCCGCGGCGCGAAGCTGATCTATGCCTACGCCGAGGCCACCGTCCCCCTGGTCACCATCATCACCCGCAAGGCCTACGGCGGCGCCTATGACGTGATGGGCTCCAAACACCTCGGCGCCGACATCAACCTGGCCTGGCCCACCGCCCAGATCGCGGTCATGGGCGCCCAAGGCGCGGCCAACATCATCCACCGCCGCACCCTGGCCGACCTGGAAGCCTCCGGCGCCAGCACCGACGAGGTCGAGGCCAAGCGCGCCCAGCTGATCGATGAGTACGAGACCACCCTGGCCAACCCCTACATCGCCGCCGAACGCGGCTACATCGACGCCGTCATCCCACCCCACGAGACCCGCGCCGAAGTCACCCGCGCCCTGCGACTGCTGCGCACCAAGCGCGAGACGCTCCCGGCGAAGAAGCACGGCAACATCCCGCTCTGAGTCGGCCCCGAAGCGAAGCGAGGGTCGGCGAAGAGCGGATAAAGCCGAGTCGGCGCAACCGGACCGCAGCGAAGCGAAGCGAGCGAGGACCGGATTGCGCCGACTCGGCGGGCTCCCAACCCAAACCAGACGCAACCCGAACCAAGAACGAAAGGTGGTCACGGACATGACCAGCCCTGATGAGCAGAAGCCGTTGCTCAAGGTCATCGACCACAACGCCACCCCCGAAGAGATAGCCGCGATCGTGGCCGTCTTCTCGGCCCTGGGCTCAGCCGAGCCCCCGAAGAAGAAGCAGCGCTCCCTGTGGGCCACCCCCAAGCTGCGTACCCCGATCCACCCCGGCCCCAACGCATGGCGCGCCAGCGCGCTGCCGAACTGACCGTCGTAGAAAGCAGAACACCGTGCCTGAACTGACAAAGGTTTTGATCGCCAACCGCGGTGAGATCGCCGTTCGAGTGATCCGTGCGTGCAAGGACGCCGGGATCGGCTCGGTCGCGATCTATGCGGACCCCGACCGTGACGCGCTCTTCGTGCGGCTGGCCGATGAGTCCTACTCGTTGGGTGGAGCCACCCCCGCGGAGTCGTACCTCTCCATCGAGAAGATCATCGACGTCGCCCGCCAGTCCGGCGCGGACTCCGTGCATCCGGGCTATGGGTTCTTGGCCGAGAACGCCGACTTCGCCACCGCCGTGATCGAGGCCGGTCTGACCTGGATCGGTCCCTCCCCCGAGGCCATCGATGCGCTGGGTGACAAGGCCAAGGCCAAGCAGATCGCGCTCAAGGCCGGTGCGCCGTTGGCGCCGGGTCTCAAGGACCCGGTCAAGGACGCTACCGAGATCGTCTCCTTCGCCAAGGAGTACGGCCTCCCGGTCGCCATCAAGGCCGTCTTCGGTGGCGGCGGCCGCGGTCTGAAGGTCGCCCGCACCCTGGAGGAGATCCCCGACCTCTACGAATCCGCCGTCCGTGAAGCGGTGGGGGCGTTCGGTCGTGGTGAGTGTCTGGTGGAGAAGTTCCTCGACCGCCCGCGTCACGTCGAGACCCAGTGCCTGGCCGACACCCACGGCAACGTCGTGGTGGTCTCCACGCGTGACTGCTCCCTGCAGCGTCGCCACCAGAAACTGGTGGAGGAGGCGCCGGCGCCGTTCCTGTCCGAGGAGCAGAACAAGCGGCTCTATGAGTCCTCCAAGGCGATCCTGCGGGAGGCCGGCTACGTCGGCGCCGGGACCTGTGAGTTCCTGGTCGCCGCCGATGGCACCATCTCCTTCCTCGAGGTCAACACCCGCCTCCAGGTCGAACACTGCGTCTCCGAAGAGGTCACCGGCATCGACCTCGTGCGCGAGATGTTCCGGATCGCCGCCGGCGAAGAACTCGGCTATGAGGACCCGGAGGTCCGCGGCCACTCCATCGAGTTCCGCATCAACGCCGAAGACGGCGGCAACAACTTCATGCCCGCCCCCGGCACCCTGACCGAATGGGCACCACCCGCCGGACCCGGGGTGCGCCTGGATGGGGGTTATGAGAAGGGGGAGACCATCCCGGGCTCCTTCGACTCGTTGATCGCCAAGCTGATCGTCTCCGGCCGCGACCGCACCCAAGCCCTCGAGCGTTCACGTCGTGCGTTGGATGAGTTCAAGGTCGACGGGATGCCGACCGTGATCCCCTTCCACCAGGCCGTGGTCTCCGACCCGGCCTACACCGCCCAGAACGGGTCGTTTGAGGTCTACACGACCTGGATCGAGACCGACTTCGACAACCAGATCACGCCGTATGCCGGTGCCACCGGTGAACCCGCCGAGGACGGCGAGCGGCAGACCGTGGTCGTCGAGGTCGGCGGCAAACGCCTCAACGTCTCCCTACCCGCCGGGCTCGGCGGCCTCGCCGTCGGCGGCGGCGCCGCGGCGAAGAAGCCCAAGCGGTCAGCGAAGAAGGCCGGTGCGGCCGCCTCCGGTGACTCGGTGACCTCGCCGATGCAGGGAACCATCGTCAAGATCGCCGTCGAAGAAGGCCAAGAGGTCACCGAGGGCGACGTCGTCGTGGTCATCGAGGCCATGAAGATGGAACAACCCCTCAAGGCCCACAAGACCGGCGTCGTCACCGGCCTGAACGCCACCGTGGGCGAGACCGTCGCCAACGGCGCCGTCATCGCCGAGATCAAGTAGCTGAAGGGACCCGTGATGACACCAGCGCCTGCAACTCTCCCAAGGCCTCAGTCGCGTGGCAACGTCGGCATGCAGTGGCTCGCGACGGCGCCTCAGACACAGCCGCGGCACTCTCGCCACCGACTGCCCTGGGGCACCGTCCACATCCGAAGGAACGGCTCCCAGCGAACGGCCTGCGGAGAACCGACGGCGCTCTGGTACACCTTCTGGGAGCTCCCCGTCGACATGACGTCTCCCGAGATGTGCCGGTCGTGCGCACAACGTGCCGCGGGCGATCACGCGAGCATGGCGGGTCGCTGATGCGGATCATCATCATGGGCCCACCCGGTGCCGGTAAGGGCACCCAGGCCAAGTACCTTGCCCAGCACTTCGGCATCCCGGCCATCTCCACCGGCGACATCTTCCGCAGCAACGTATCGCTGGCCACTCCCCTGGGCCTGGAAGCCAAGCGCTACCTGGACGCCGGCGAGTACGTGCCGGACGAGGTCACCAACAACATGGTCCGCGACCGGGTCGCCGAGCCCGACGCGGCCAACGGCTTCCTTCTCGACGGCTATCCCCGCACGCTTGCACAGGTCGAGGAGCTCGACGGGATGATCAAGCCCACCGGCCACGAGCTCGACGTCGTCATCAGCCTCGTCGTCGACGAGCGCGAGGTCGTCGAGCGGCTGCTGCAGCGTGCCCAGATCGAAGGCCGCGCCGACGACACCGAGGACATCATCCGACGCCGCCAGGAGATCTACCTCGAGCAGACTGCGCCACTCATCGACGCCTATCGCAGCCGAGGCCTCATCGTCGAGGTCGACGGCCTCGGCGAGGTCGACGAGGTCACCAAGCGGATCCTCAGCGCCTGCGATTCATCCGCCGACGCCGTCTGCTGAGACGCCAACTGTGCCGGGAACTCGTCCGGCTCAGTGCCCCGCGAGATCCGCGCGGGCCGGCCACGGATTGGCGGCGCAGCCGTCCAGCCCCTTGGTCTGTTGCAGCATCACCGGGGCGGGCGCGGCGTCGCCCGGGCACTCCACGTGCGGGTAGCCGAGGGCGTGACCGGTCTCATGGTTGACCACGTACCGCCGGTAGTCGGTCAGGTTGTCGGCGTAGCCCTCGGCGCCGAAGTGCCACCGCCAGGCATTGAGTACGACATCGCTGCCGTTGCGGCAGGACAGCCGGCCATCGGTGTCGAGCGGCGCACACAATGCGTCGGTGGTCTCGGGTGTGGCGAGAACGATCCGCAGGTCGGCGTCACCGTCGACGCGTACGAGCCGGTGCTTGACCGCCCAGCCGCGCTTGTCGGCGAGTGTGGTCTGGATGAAGCGTGCGACCTCGTCGGTCGCGTAGGGCACTCCCTCTTCCACCTCGACCCGGTACGTCGTCGCGTTCTCGATCGGGCTGGATGGGGCGGCGGCGACGTCGAATCTGCCCGGCCCGCGCTCGGGTATGGACACGGACGATGCGGGTGGTCCGCTCGGTCGGGGTACGCGACCCTCGACTGCGGCGACCTCGCCGTTGAGCTCCTTGGTCCTTGGCGTCGGAGACACAGTGGGCGAGGTGGCATCCAATACGACCGCGACCCGCTCGGTGCTCTCGTTGGGGTCGCCGTCCCGCGCCATCGGGACCAGCGGGACGGCCACGGCCGTTCCCGTGAGGAGGACGGCGAGAACGGCGAAGCCGCCTGCCGTACGTCTTCGACCTCTGCGGCGAGGTGCGGCTCGGTGCCTACTCATCGGCTCGCCGCGACGAGGCAAAGCGCGCGCCGCGCGTCCACGCCGCCGTCCGAAGCTCCTGCACGACTCAGATTCTAGGTGCCCCGACTGCACACCGGGGCCGGTATCGACCCGGTCGTGGCCGCCGCTAAAAACACGTGGCGTGGGTTGGGCGACCAGGCAGAGTGGTTCGTAGCACTTGGCGTACTCGACCTTCCACCGTCAGGAGACGTGAGATGGACACGACCACCGCGATCGCCCGCTTCGACGAAGTCCGGGCCGACACCGAACGCCTCGCAGCACCCCTCTCCCCCGAGGACCAGACGGTCCAGTCGATGCCGGATGTCTCGCCCACCAAGTGGCATCGCGCGCACGTGACCTGGTTCTTCGAGACCTTCGTGCTGGCGGAGAACGAGCCCGACTTCACACCATTCCAGGACAAATACTGGTTCCTCTTCAACAGCTACTACGAGCAGGTCGGACCGAGGTACTCGCGGCCGCTGCGTGGCGTGATCAGCCGCCCCGGGGCGTACGAGGTCGGCGACTACCGGCGCAACGTCGACGACCGGGTCAGGGACCTGCTCGACCGCGTGGACGAGGGCACCTTCGCCAAGCTCGCCCCGACCATCGAGCTCGGCTTCCACCACGAGCAGCAGCACCAGGAGCTGCTGCTGATGGACATCAAGCACGTGCTGTCGCTCAATCCGCTGCAGCCGACGTACGCCGGGCGTCCGGTCGCTGGCGACGGGGTCGACCGGCTCGGATGGGTCGATCTCGACGGCGGCCTGGTCGAGATCGGGTCCGAGGGTGGTGGGTTCTGCTTCGACAACGAGCTGCCACGGCATCAGCAGTGGCTGGAGCCGTACCGGCTGGCCGACCGGTTGATCACCAACGGTGAATGGCTGGAGTTCATGGCCGACGGCGGCTACCGGCGCCCCGAGCTGTGGCTCTCGGACGGATGGGCGCGGGTCAACGCCGAGGGCTGGGAGGCGCCCTTCTACTGGCGCGAGCTCGACGGTGAGTGGTTCGAGCACACCCTGCACGGCACATCGCCGCTCGACCCGGGGCTGCCGGTCTGCCATCTGAGCCACTACGAGGCCGACGCGTACGCCACCTGGGCCGGCAAGCGCCTCCCGACCGAGGCCGAGTGGGAGCACGCTGCCCGGACCTACGAGGTGGCCGGCAACCTCGCCGACCGGGACAGCTTCCACCCACGCGCGGCAGGCCCCTCGACCGGCGGCCTGCGGCAGCTCTTCGGCGACTGCTGGGAGTGGACCTCGTCGGCGTACCTGCCCTACCCGGGCTTCCACCCCGCCGCCGGCGCGATCGGCGAGTACAACGGAAAGTTCATGTCGAGCCAGATGGTCCTCCGCGGCGGCTGCGCGCTCACCCCGCCGGGACACACCCGTGCCTCGTACCGGAACTTCTTCCCGCCCGGCGCACGCTGGCCCGTCACGGGGCTCCGGCTCGCCGACGACGGGCGTCGTGCGTGACCTGGTCGGCTGCCGTCACGTGCGCCCATCGCGGCATCCTCGGACCGCGCAAGACCCACGTCGAGTGGGCCTGTGATCACCAGGACTGCCCCGCTCCGCTGCAGCTGGGTTCATGGACCGTCGCAATCAGCGGCACCGTGGACGCCTCGTGGCGCCTCATCCTCGACCAGGCGCAGCAGGAGCGCCTGCCGGTCGGCTCTGCCGTGGTCCAGCTCGCCATCGAGCTGGCGGTGGGCGGCTTCTCGGTTCTCCTCAGTGACGGGGAGGACCTCGCCCTGCTGACCGGCGACGAGGGCAGCAACCTTGTGGAGCCGGCGTCCTGGGAGTACGTCGTCAGCAACCGTCCGCTCGGAGGCGCTCCGTCCACCTCGATCCCGCCGCGCACCATCGGGGTCCTCAGCCCGTGCGGGCCCACCTGGTGGCGACTCGACACACCTCAACACAACTCGAAGGAGAACTCCGCGTGACCCTCGACAGCAACGGCCAGACCAGCACCAGCACACCAGCCCGGGGCAGGCTCACCACCCTGTTGACCGCCGAGGACCTGCGTCAGAGCCTCGCGGAGGACGCGCGCACCGGCTTGAGCGCGGCTCCGAAGTGGCTTCCACCGAAGTACTTCTATGACAAGCGTGGTTCGGAGCTGTTCGAGGAGATCACCCGGCTGCCCGAGTACTACCCGACCCGCACCGAACGGGCGCTGCTGACCGAGCACGCGCGGGAGATCGCCGAGGCCTCCGACGCCGAGGTGCTTCTCGAGCTCGGGTCTGGCTCCTCGGAGAAGACCCGGCTCCTGCTGGACGCGCTGACCCAGACCGGCCGGCTGACGACGTACGTCCCGGTCGATGTCAGCGCCAGCGCGCTCACCCAGGCGATGGATGCACTCGCCGACGAGAGGCCGGGGCTGGTGCTGGAGGGCGTCGTCGCCGACTTCGACCAGCATCTCGGGCAGCTGCCGACCCCGGGACGCCGGCTGATCGCACTGCTCGGCAGCACCCTGGGCAACTACGACCGTCCCGGGCGAGAACGGTTCCTGGGTTCGGTCGCCGCCGCCATGCAGCCCGGGGAAGGTCTGCTGCTCGGGCTGGACCTGGTCAAGGACCCCGGGCAGCTGGTCGCCGCCTACGACGATTCCGCCGGTGTGACCGCCGAGTTCAACCTCAACGCGCTGCGCGTTCTCAACCAGAGCCTGGGCGCCGACTTCGACCTCGACGGTTTCCGGCACCTGGCGCTCTGGAACACCGAGGAGGAACGTATCGAGATGCGGCTCGTCGCGCAGGAGTCCACCCGCGTGGAGCTGCGCGAGCTCGACCTCGATATCAAGTTCGACGAGGGTGAAGAGCTCCTCACCGAGCTGTCCTGCAAGTTCCGCCGAAGCACCGCCGCTCTCGAGCTCACTGCGGCGGGCTTCCGCGACCTTCGCTGGTGGACCGATCCGGAGAAGGCGTACGCGCTCGTCCTGGCCAAGCGCTGACGACGACAACGGTGCCCGGACTTGCAACCTGTACCCAGGTCCGGGTTTACCGTTGTCGATATGGAGAGCTTGCTGACCACCGACGCGTGCACGATGCCGACCGCTGAGCGCCCGCTACGGCTGGCGGAGTTCGATGCCCTGTTCGCGACATCGGTCCGCCGCGTTCGACGGCGCGGCAACGACGTACGACGCATGCACCTCGTCGGCACGGAGGGTCTCCTCGAGCGGGTCCGCGACCTGACCGCACGCGAGACCGCGTGCTGCTCATTCTTCACCTTCACCATCGATGGCACCGACGAGGACCTCACCCTCGACATCTCGGTGCCGCCCGCGCGCCAGGAGATCCTTGACGCCCTGGCCGAACGAGCCCAGGAGCTCTCCTCGTGAGCCTGCGGATCAACGACGTCGCTCAGGCTGCGGGCGTCAACAAGGAGACGCTGCGTTACTACGAGCGCCGCGGGCTGATCGAGCAGCCGGACCGAAGTCCGGGCGGGCATCGGCTCTATGACGAGCGGGCCGTACAGACCCTGCGGATCATCAAGGCAGCCCAACGGCTCGGGTTCACCCTCGACGAGGTGGCCGACCTGATCGAGGTCGGCCGACGTCGTGGGCGAGACTCCGGGCTCCAGGTGCGCGCTCGAGCCAAGCTGGTCGAGGTCGAGGCCCGGATGGCTGACCTCATCGCGATCCGAGACAACCTCCGCGCCGCCCTCGACGCTGGCTGCGACGATCTGCACGAGTGCGCGAGCAGCGACTGCTGCCCACTGCCGTTCGCGGAGATCACCACCAGATAGACCGACGCGCCACTCGGCTCAGGGCGTTTCGTTGTCGAGCAAGGGCTGGAGCTGCGCCTGGATGGCGGCGGGCGTGGCCGAGGTGCGTAGGACGACCACGGCGGAGGACGGCTCGAGGCCTGAGGGCTGATAGCGCTCGAGGGCGACCCGCATCGCCTGGTCGAGCTCGGTCTCGGGGTCGGAGGTCTGGTCCCGGAGCCAGCGCCGGAGCACGTAGTTGTGCGCGGCCACCAGGTCAGCTGCCAGGAGATGGGCCCGAAGCTGCCCGTCGGGCAGATCGGACATCCACTCGCGGAGCCAGCGCGCGAACAGCCGCTGGTACTGCTGGATCCCACCCGTCTCCCGGGCACGAAGGGCCGGCACCGAACCGACCAGGCGGTAGCGAGCTCGCGCCAGCTCCCCCTCGTCGATGTAGTGACGCAGCACGACGCGAGTGGCCTCGCTCAGCGCAAGCGCACGCGTGGCCGGGGTCGCGGCGGCCAGACGCTCGTCGATGCGACCGAGCAGCAGGTCGTGCTCGGGGAAGATCACGTCGTCCTTGGACCCGAACGCACGGAAGAAGGTCGTACGCCCGACGCCGGCGCGACGCGCGATGTCCTCGGCGGTCGTCGCCTCGAACCCGCGTTCCTCGAACAGTTCGAACGCTGCTGCGACCAGACGGTCCTTCGTCGTCGCTGGTCGAGGCTTCTCGCTCATGATCTGAACCTACTTGTTGGTACGCCGTTCCGTCTATAAGGTACGGAGTACCAACAAGGAGGCTGCACATGAACGGGTTCAACCACATCGGCGTCGTCGGCGCGGGACTGATGGGCGCCGGCATCGCCGAGGTCGCCGCGCGCGCCGGCAAGGACGTCGTCCTCATCGACGCCAATCCGGCTGCCGCCGAGGCCGGTCACGACCGCCTCCGGGCCTCCCTCGAACGGGCAGAGCAGCGCGGGAAGATCACAGACGCCGCCGAGGTGCTGAAGCGCATCACCGTCAGCAGCGACCTCGAAGCACTCGCCGACCGCGACCTGGTCATCGAGGCGATCGTCGAGGACGAAGCCGCCAAGACGACGCTGTTCACCCGGCTCGACGCCATCGTCACCGACCCCGAGGCCGTACTGGCCTCCAACACCTCCTCCATCCCGATCATGAAGCTCGCGGTCGCCACCGAGCGACCCGCGCAGGTGATCGGGCTGCACTTCTTCAACCCGGTCCCCGTGCTCTCCCTCGTGGAGCTCGTGCCCAGCCTGCTGACCGGGCAGGAGACCGCCGACCGGGTGCGTACGTTCGTCGAGCAGGACCTCGGCAAGCACCCCATCGACTCCCAGGACCGGGCGGGCTTCGTGGTCAACGCGCTGCTGATCCCGTTCGTGCTCTCCGCGATCCGGATGCTGGAGTCCGGGTTCGCGACCGCCGAGGACATCGACCAGGGCCTCGTCCGCGGCGCCGCCCACCCCCAGGGACCGCTGGCGCTCGCGGACCTCATCGGGCTGGACACGACCAAGGCCGTGGCCGAGTCGCTCTACGAGGAGTTCAAGGAGCCGCTCTACGCCCCGCCGCCGCTCCTCGCGCGGATGGTCGACGCCGGCCTGCTGGGCCGCAAGACCGGCCGCGGCTTCTACCACTACTGAGATCGACTCAGCCATCGACCAAGGAGACACCATGACCGACGACTTTCCCTACCTCGAGCTCGCCGACCACCACCTCGACCTGCGCGAGGCGGTGCGCGCGATCGCGGCGAACAAGATCGCTCCGTACGCCGCGGAGGTCGACACCGCCGCCAGGTTCCCGACCGAGGCGTACGACGCGCTCGTCGCCTCCGGGTTCCACGCGGCGCACGTGCCGGAGGAGTACGGCGGCGAGGGCGCCGATGCGCTGGCGACCTGCATCATCATCGAGGAGATCGCGCGCGTGTGCGCCTCCTCCTCGCTGATCCCCGCGGTCAACAAGCTCGGCAGCCTCCCGCTCATCCTCGCCGGCTCCGAGAGCCTCAACCAGCGATACCTCCCGCCGCTCGCCGCAGGCACCTCGGCGTTCTCGTACGCCCTCTCCGAGCGCGAGGCCGGCTCCGACACCGCCTCCATGAAGACCCGCGCCGTCCTCGACGGCGACCACTGGGTGCTGAGTGGCCAGAAGTCGTGGATCAGCAACGCCGGGATCTCCGACTACTACACCGTCCTCGCGGTCACCGACCCCGACGGCCAGCGAGGCCGTAACGTCAGCGCCTTCGTCGTGGAGAAGAGCGACGAGGGGTTCACCATCGGTGCACCCGAGAAGAAGCTGGGCATCAAGGGCTCCCCCACCTGCGAGCTGATGTTCGACGCCGTCTACCTGCCCGGCGACCGCATCATCGGCGAACCCGGCACCGGCCTCCAGCTCGCCCTCCGCACCCTGGACCACACCCGCATCACCATCGCCGCCCAAGCCGTCGGCATCGCCCAGGGCGCCCTCGACCAGGCGCTGGCCTACGTCCAGGAACGCCAGCAGTTCGGCAAGCACATCGCCGACTTCCAGGGGATCCAGTTCATGCTCGCCGACATGGCCATGAAGCTCGAGGCCGCCCGCCAGCTCGTCTACATCGCCGCCGCCAAGTCCCAGCGGGACGCCAGCGACCTGCCCTTCTTCGGAGCGGCCGCCAAGTGCTTCGCCAGCGACACCGCCATGGAGATCACCGTCGACGCCGTCCAACTCCTCGGCGGAGCCGGCTACACCCAGGACTTCCCGCTCGAACGCATGATGCGCGACGCGAAGATCACCCAGATCTACGAGGGCACTAATCAGATCCAGCGCCTGGTGATGGCACGCCAGCTGCTCGGGACGCGGTAGCCGCGCACTGGCGGTGACGGCTCAGCTCTCCCAGCAGTCTTCCCACGTCTCGTACGTCGGGTCGTCGGCGTACGTCGTCGACCAGCGGGCTTCCTCGACCGTCTCGACCTTCTCGACCTTCTCGACGGTGCCGTAGTAGGTCGTCGGCTTGGTGGGAGGCGTGGGGGCTGGGTCCACCTGGACGGTGACGTTCATGCAGGCGCTGGTGACGGCTCCGAGCAGAACCACGGGGGCGAGAGCTCGTACGCCGAGCCACGTCGATGCTGTTCTCATGCTCACTCCTCAAAGGGTAGGTCCGTACGCCGCCCGAGCAGCGGGTCACCTTCTGGTGGCGCGTCGGTGCGCCCGGCCGAACGGTTCATGGCGTGGTCGGGGAGCCAGAGCACGAAGGTGCTCCCGGCCGAGCCGTGGCTGACCAGCACGAGCCGGCCCTCGTGACTCTCGGCGATCTGGCGGGCGATGGAGAGGCCGAGGCCGGATCCGTCGGTGACCGCGTCATCCCCGGACGTACCGTTGCCCCGGTAGAACCGGTCGAAGACGCGTTCCTGGTTCGCCTCGTCGATCCCCGGACCCTCGTCGGCGACCGCGGCCCAGGCCCAGCCGTCTTGGCTGCCCATGCCGACCGTGAGGGTGGAGTCGGCCGGGGCGAGTCTGACCGCGTTGGACAGCAGGTTGGCCATGACGCGCTGCAGCGCGTCGGGATCGCCGACGACGACCGGCCCACCATGGCTGCGCTCGACCACGCTCAGGCCGCGCGCCTCTGCCGGCAGCCGATACTCCCGAACCGCCGCGGTGACAGCCGCGGCCAGGTCGACCTGACGGTCGGTGAAGGCCTCCGAGCGGCTGCGGGCGATGGCCAGCAGGTCCTCGAGGAGGCGGCGCATCCGGCGGGTGGCCTGGAGCACGACCAGGCTGGCCTCGCGGCGTTCGGGGATGGTGGAGCGATCGTTGGCGAGGACGGCCTCGACGTTGGTGTGGATGAGCGAGACCGGGTTGCGCAGCTCGTGGGAGACGTCCTCGACGAACCGGCGCTCGTCGGAGAACGCCCGGTCGAGGCGGGCGAGCATGGAGTCGATGGTGTCGGCGAGCGTACGCAGCTCGTCGTGCGGTCCGGTCGCGCCGATGCGCCGGGTGAGGTCGGAGGCGTTGATCTCCTGGGCGGTGCGGGTGATCGCGCCGACCGGCCGCAGCGCGCGCCCCGCCACCCACCAGCCGATGGCCAGGCTGAGCACGAACATCACGATCAGCGCGATGATCGAGTAGTTGCGCAGTGTCTGGAGCGAGGCGTAGTTGACCGCCTCCTGCACGTCGGCGAAGTCCGCGGCCTGGAACTCCTGCCCCGGTTTGTAGACGATGTGGCCGTCCTCGGTCTCGAACTTCTTGACCGTCACCGGGTCCAGCGGCGCGGCGCTGATGCTGCTGGAGAGCGCGAGATAGACCCCGGCGAGCAGCAGCGCGGTCACCCCGAACAGGAGCGAGGAGTACGTCAGGGTCAGCCGCACCCGCACCGTACGGAGCCACCGCGGCACCAGCCGACCCGGACCCTCGCTCATGCGGTCGCGCCCTGATCCAGCTCGGGCAGGTCACGGAGCCGGTAGCCGCGGCCGACGACGGTCTCCAGGGCCGGAGTCTCCTCGCCGACGGTGAGCTTGCGACGCAGGGTGCCGACGGTGACCCGCACGGTCTGGGTGAACGGGTCGGCGTTCTCGTCCCACACGTGCTCGAGGAGCTCCTCGGCCGAGACGATGTAGGCGGGCCGGGTCATCAGATAGCGCAGGACCGAGAACTCCTTGAGCGTCAGCCCGAGCTCCCGGTCGCCGCGCCGGGCCAGCTGCCGGGCGGTATCGAGCCGGATCGGTCCGTGCGACAGCACCGCGGTGCCATCGCTGCTCGGCCGGCGCAGCAGCGCGCGCAGCCGCGCGGTCAGCTCGGCCAGCTCGAACGGCTTGGTCAGGTAATCGTCGGCGCCGACGTCGAGGCCGCGGACCCGGTCGTCGAGGCGGTTGCGGGCGGTGAGCATCAGGATCCGCGGGGCCTCCTCGCCGGGGATCTCCACATCACCCGTACGCAGCGCCGCGGCGACCTCGAAGCCGCTCCCGTCGGGCAGATTGATGTCCAGGACGACGAGGTCGTAGGCGTTCACGCCGAGCTTCTCCAGGGCATCCGCGACGGATCCGGCCCCGTCGACGGCGTACCCCTCCCGCTGCAGCGCGACCCGCAGGGCGCTGACCAGGCCCGCCTGGTCCTCGACGATCAAGACCCTCACGCTCAAGAACGGTAGCGCGTGGCCAGGCCGGCGCCCATGCGTAGGACGTAATCGCTCTGTATCGGTTCCGCCCAGCTCTTTCGGATCGCTTTCGGTGCCGTTTCCGCTGGTTTTCGCCTTTCTTCGATGTGATCGGTGCTCAGCAGACCCATCCAGGACACAGCCAGCCAGGGAGGTCCCCATGTGGGAGCCAGAGCACAAGCAGCCGATCACACAGCCGGTCCGGTCCGACATCGGGACCACTGCCGTCCTCGAGCGCGTGCTGTTCGAGGTCAAGCGCGTCGTCGTCGGCCAGGACCTGATGATCGAGCGGATGCTGGTCGGGCTGCTCGCCCGCGGCCATGTGTTGCTCGAGGGTGTGCCGGGCGTCGCCAAGACCCTTGCCGTACGCACCCTGGCCGACGTCGTCGGCGGCTCGTTCGCCCGGCTCCAGTTCACCCCGGACCTGATGCCCTCCGACATCGTCGGCACCCGGGTCTGGCGCCCGTCGGCGGAGCAGTTCGACACCGAGCTGGGTCCGGTCTTCGCCAATCTCGTCCTCGCCGACGAGATCAACCGGGCCCCGGCCAAGGTGCAGTCGGCGCTGCTGGAGGCGATGGCGGAGCGCCAGGTCAGCATCGGCGGCACCAGCCATCGCCTGCCCGACCCGTTCCTCGTCCTCGCCACCCAGAACCCGATCGAGAACGACGGCGTCTACCGGCTGCCCGAGGCCCAGCGCGACCGGTTCCTGCTGAAGGTCGACGTCGGCCACGTCGACGAGCTCGAGGAGATGACCATCATCCAGCGGATGGGCACCCAGCCGCCGCACGCCGAGCAGATTCTCGACGCCACCGCGCTGCGGCAGCTGCAGTCACGAGCCGACCAGGTCTTCGTCCATCACACCGTCGCGCAGTACGCCGTCAAGCTCGTCATGGCGACGCGTACACCGCACGCCTACGGGCTCCGCCACCTCGAGGGCCTGCTGGCCTACGGCGTCAGCGCCCGCGGCAGCCTCGGTCTCATCACCGCAGGCCGTGCCCTGGCACTGCTGCGCGGACGCGATTACGTGCTGCCCGCCGATGTCGCCGATCTGGCCGGCGACATCCTGGCCCACCGGCTGGTGCTCACCTTCGACGCCGAGGCCGACGGGGTCGACCCCCGCGCCGTCGTGGACGCCGTCCTCGCCGTCGTCCCGCAACCGCGGGCGACGCCGAGCGACGACGACTCCGAGACCGCCGAGCCGACGCCCGATGCGGAGCTGGCCTCGTGAACCCGGCACGGCGCTCGCCCGACGGCGCCTTCCGGAGGCTGGATCTGACCGTCCAGCGCCGGGTGAGCGGGCTGCTCCAGGGCGAGACGGCCGGGCTGCGGCTCGGGCCGGGCAGCGACGCCGAGGAGCTGGTGCCCTACTCCCCCGGCCACGACGTACGCCGCATCGACTGGAACGCCACCGCCCGCCTGGGCGACCCGCACGTCTGGCTCACCCAGGCCGAGCACGAGCTCGAGACGTGGGTCCTGGTCGACCGCACACCCAGCATGGCCTTCGGGACCGCGCTCGCCGAGAAGGTGGAGGTCGCCGAGGCGACCGTCTCCGCGATCGGCATCGTGGCCGACGGCCCCGGCAACCGGGTCGGGCTCGGAATCCTGGATGCAGGCGGCGTACGTTGGCGCCCGCCCACCACGGGTCGCCGGGTCGCTCGTCGGCTGCTGACCTCGGAGCCACCTTCGCCGCGTAGCGGCGGCGCGGAAACATCCGGCGCCACTTTCGCGACGGCACTGGTCGAGCTCGGCCGGCGCGCCCGGATCCCGGGGCTGCGGGTGATCGTCTCCGACCTGCTGCCCACGGACGGGACCTGGGAGCGGCCCTTCGACTGGGAGCCCGCGCTGCGGCGGCTCACCGCGCGCCACGACGTGATCGTCGTCGAGATCGTGGACCCTCGCGAGGTGGACCTGCCCGCCGTCGGCCACGTCACGATCCTCGACCCGGAGACCGGCCGTCAGCACGAGGCCGACACCTCCGACCCGCGGCTGCGGGCGGCGTACGCCGAGGCGATGACGTCGCTGCGCGAGCACAACGCGGAGGCCGTCCGGGCCGCCGGTGCTGACCACCTCCGGGTCTCGACCGACGACGACTGGGCACGCCTGCTCATCCGCCTGCTGCGCCGTCGGGCACGGCACCCCCGGCCGGCCCGCTCACGCTCGGCCACGGCCACCCACTGACCGGAAGGAGCCCTCGATGAGACTCACCCAGCCCCTGTTCCTGCTCGCGCTGATCCCGATCGCCCTGCTCGCCATCGGCTACCTGGTGATGCAGCGCCACCGGATCAGGTACGCCCTCCGGTTCGCCACCGCGCCCATGCTCGAGCGCCTCGTCCCGCACCGCCCCCGCTGGCGCCGCCACCTGGCGGCCGGGCTGGTCGTCGGTGCCTTGGCCCTGCTGGCCGTCGCCACCACCCAGCCCCAGGTCCGGGCACAGGTGCCATACGAACGCGCCACGATCCTGGTCGCCATCGACACCTCCGCTTCGATGACGGCCGAGGACATGCCACCCAACCGTCTCGAGGCCGCGAAGGCCGCCGCCGTCAGCTTCGTCGACCAGCTCCCGGCGCGCTACAACGTCGGGCTCGTCACCTTCTCCAGCAACGCTCGCGTCGTCTCCAGCCCGACCACCGATCACGCCCTGGTCGCCCGCAGCATCGAGGGTCTCGGCCCGCCCGACGGCGGCACCGCCATCGGTGAGGCCGTCTACTCCTCGGTCAACGACCTGCGGCAGATCCTGGACGAGGCCGGGGCGGGTGGTCCGTCCGCCTCACCCTCGCCCGACTCCGAGGACGACACCGACGAGGAGGGGTCGCCGGCCCACCTCGTACTCCTCTCCGACGGTGGCAACTCCGCCGGTCGCCACCCGGCAGCCGCGGCCGAGGCCGCCCGTGAGGCGGGACTGCCGGTCTCGACGATCGCGTACGGCACCGAGGGCTCCAGCGCCGCCCTGCCCGGCGGACAGTCGGTCGAGGTCCGCGAAGACACGCTGCGGGAGCTCGCCGACACCACCGGCGGCCAGTTCTACCGCGCCTCCAGCGCCGACGAGCTGCGCGAGGTCTACGACGACATCGGCACCCTCGTCGGCTACCACGTCGAGTACCGCGAGATCACCGTCTGGGTCGTCATCGGCGCCATGGTCCTCGCCTTCGTCGCCGCCGCGCTCTCCCTGCGCTGGTTCGCCCGGCTCATCTAGCCACCCCGAGATCCAGGACAGGAAGGCACTCTCGTGAACGACACCGCATCGCCCGGGCCCGGCCTCGGCCGACCCACCGGCCCGCAGCAGTGGACCATCTCGGCGCCGCCCGCCCGCGCCCTCCGCCCGCTCCAGCCCGCACCACCACCCCCGATCCGACCAGTCGCACCCCCGCCGACGCCACTGTCCGCGCCGAGCCCGACCCCCCTGTCGGCACCCCCTCCGGCACGACGTGTGGTGCGTGACCGCTACGGCAGGGTGCGGCTGGTCGCCCAACCCGGATCCCCCGGGGCGGGCTCTCCACAGGGCCGGCCGACCGGCACTCCCTCGGAGCCGCCCGCCGCGCTGGCCAGGCGCCCACGACGTACGCGCACCGTCACGCTCACCCTTGCGGCGGCCGTCGTCGCGGGAGCGGCGACCAGCGGCGCGATCGCCCTCATTTCCCCCGACCGACAGCCCACCGCCGGCACCATCGCGGCGCCAGCCCCAGACGCCCAGGGAGGCGCGCCGACCAACGCCACCGAGGCCGCCGCCCAGCGCATCCTGCCCAGCGTGGTGCAGGTCCGTGCCGGCCGCGGCACCGGTTCCGGGGTCGCCATCGACGGTGTCGGCCACGTGGTCACCAACGCCCACGTCGTCCAGGGCTCCGACTCGGTGAGCCTGGTGCTGGCCGACGGCAGCACCACCTCGGGCCGCGTCATCGGCAGCGACGAGCGCAACGACATCGCGGTGATCGCCACCAACCCCAATGCCGTACGCGCCGCCACCATCGGTCAGAGCGGCAACCTCCGGATCGGACAGCCCGTGATCGCCGTCGGTTCGCCCCTCGGCCTCAACGGCACCGTCACCTCCGGCATCGTCAGCTCGCCCCACCGCTCCTCCGGATCGAGGCCCGAGATGATCCAGACCGACGCCGCCATCAATCCCGGCAACTCCGGCGGCCCGCTGGTCGACCTCCAAGGCCGCGTCGTCGGGATCAACACCTCCATCGCCACCCTCGGCGGGCCCAGCGGTAACATCGGCATCGGCTTCGCCGTCCCCATCGACCGCGTACGCACCGTCGCCCAGAGCCTGATCAGCCAGGGCTGAGCGCGAAGGCGGGACTAGCCGCACAGGAGCGTCGTCTCCGCGGCGCTGTGCGGAGTCTCGTCAGCCGGGCCAGACGGACTGCGGCCTCCGGCACGCTCTGCTCCGACGCCGGCCGCGACCACGAGACCGATCCCGAGCACAGCGATGAGGTTGGGCACCTGATGGAGAGCGACGAACCCGATCACCAGCGCGAGCGCCGGCTCGAGCGCCATGAACGTCCCGAAGGCGCCGGCGGTGAGGCGACGTAGCGCCAGCATCTCCAGGGCGAACGGCACCACCGGCACCAGAAGGGCCAACCCCAGGCCGGCGAGCACCAGCTCCGGCGTGAGTCGTCCCACGATGCCGGGGCCGACCACGATGCTGGCGACGACCGCCGCGACCGGCATGGAGATCGCGAGGCCGCCGATGCCGCTGACCGCGTCGCCGACCCGCTGGGTCAGCAAGATGTAGCACGCCCAGCACGCGGCCGCGCCCAGGGCGAAGGCCACCCCCACCACGTCGACGGTGCCATCCCACGGTTGGGTCAGGCACATCACCCCACCGGCCGCCACGAGCGCCCACGCCCGGGCGATGCCGCGACTGCGAACGACGGCCACCCCGAGTGGCCCGAGGAACTCCAGCGCGGCGGCCGTGCCGAGCGGAAGCCGGGTCAGAGCCGCCATGAAGAGCAGGGTCAGGCCGGAGGTGACCACGCCGAGAGCGACGCCGGCCAGCAGCGTCTCGCGCCCGAACGCCGAGGGACGCGGCCGGACGAGGACGAGAAGCAGCAGAGCCGCCCAGAACAGGCGCAGCCAGGCGACACCCGCCGCACCGAGCTGGTCGATCAGGCCCACCGACGCCGCGAGACCCAGTTGTACGCAGAGCATGGCCGCCATTGCCATGGAGGCGCCGGCACGGGCGGAGTGGGGAGCTGTGGTGGTCATGCCATCCAGTCGACCCGATGAGATCCGTTCGTGTCCACGTGACATTTCTGGACATTACGTTCGCAAATCCGAAACAATGAATCCCGTGGACGTACGTCGGCTCCGGATGTTGCTGGAACTCTCTCGTCTCGGCTCGATGCACGAGGTCGCCGCCGAGATCGGCACCAGTACGTCCAGCGTGTCCCAGGCCATCGCGGCGCTCGCGCGGGACGTCGGCACAGACCTCATCGAGCCGGATGGTCGGCGCGTACGCCTCACTCCGGCGGGCCACCGTCTTGCCGAACACGCCGTCACCATCCTGGCGGCGGTCGATGCCGCTCGTCTCGACCTCGACCCGGACGCGGAGCCGGTCGGCGTGCTCAGGGTGGCCGGGTTCGCGACCGCGATCCGGCGCTCCCTCATGCCCGCGATCGACGGTCTCCGGCACGCTCACCCCGGGCTCGAGGTGCGGGTGCACGAGCACGAGCCGCCAGAGGCTCTGGCCCTGCTGGCGCGCGACGACATCGATCTTGCTCTTGTCTATGACTACAACGTCGCCCCCGCCTCCTGGCGCAGCGACCACGACACCGTGGCGCTGTGGGAGGTCGAATGGGGCCTCGGAGTGCGGTCGCACGAGCCGCGTGCTCCGCTCGCGACCTATGCCGACCGAGACTGGATCGTGAACTCGCGTCACACCGCCGACGAGGAGGTGCTGCGCACGCTGGCGTCGATGGCGGGATTCACGCCCCGAGTCGTCCACCGAGTCGACGCCCTGGAACTCGTGGACGACCTCATCCTCGCCGGTCACGGACTCGCGTTGTTGCCGCGAGGACGCACCTCCCGCCGTGGCGTCACGGTGCGGCCCTTGACCGACCCCAGAGTGCGACTGCGCGCTTATGCCGTGACTCGCCGAGGTCGCGACCGATGGGCGCCACTACGTGCAGTCCTGAACCGACTTCCTCAGGTCTGACCAGGAGACCTGGCAACGCCACGGCTCACCTCAGCCACACCCGGTCGCCGATCACCGCGGCGAGCTCGTCCGTGCGCTGATCGGTCCATCCCGGGGGCGGCAGGATCGCGGCCCAGGCGTACACCGGTGCGGTGCCGAACTCGTGGCCCTGCCCGCGGGGCACCGAGTTGGCGGAGAGCTGGTCGACACCCAGCTGCAGCATCGTCACCCCGGGGATCCAACGTACGTTCGGGGAGACGCCGCGGCCGCGTTCCTCCTCCAGCCAGTCGGGGCGCTCCAGGGCCAGCGACGGCGACCACCAGGTGATCGGGTCGTTCGCGTGCTGGAGATAGCCGATCCGGGTGCCGTCCCAGGCGCCGGGCAGCTCCCACTGCTCGGGCCGGTCGGCGAAGCGTACGATCTCGCCGTCGTCCAGGATGGGCAGCACCTGCGGGGTGCCCGGCTCGCGTTCCTCGGTGAACCGGTTCCAGAGCCGGTTGTCGGCGGTCGGGCCCACGAACAGGGCGCCGTCGGTGCGGGTCGCGAGATCCTGGGCCCCGCTGAAGGCGGCCTCACCACCGAAGCTGCCCAGGCTCTCCCCGCTCACCACCAGCAGCGGGCGCTCGGCCTCTGGGATCTCCAGCCAGCGTCCGTAGACGGCGTCGAAGAGCGCCAGGCCGGCGTCCTGCGCGCGCTGGCGGTCCAGGACGAAGGACATCCAGCTCGGGAGGTAGGAGTACTGCAGGCTGACCGTCGCCGCGTCGCCACCCCACATGAACTCCAGCGCCTGGGCCTGGTTCTCGTTGATCCAGCCTCTGCCCGTGCCGGTGACCACGTTGATCACCGCGCGGTCGAACCCGCCGAGCGCGTCGAGCTCGGCCACCGCGGCCTGCGCCTCGTCGCGGATGTGGACGCCTTCCTCGCCGGCCCCGATGTAGGCCCGCACCGGCTGCTCGGCAGGCTCCTGGGTGAACTCGCCGATGTCCTCCGCTGTCGGCGCGCTCGCGATGAAGACCCGTCCCTGGCGACCCAGGTCCTCCCATTCCTGGGACGAGGCCGGGCCGGCCGTGAGCTCGGGCGTCGTGGGCGCGGGTACGCCGGTGGTGAACTCCTCGTTGATCGTGGCGAAGCTCGAGTCGAGTGCTCCCAGCAGCCGGTTGCCGCCCACCCCGATCGCCAGCTCATAGATCAGGACCGCAGCGATCAGGCCGCCGATCACGGTCGACGCGGCAGCGGGAAGGAAGCGGCCGACGAACCGGCCGATCGAGCCGCCCAGCGCCCTGATCCCCCGCGACAGCCCGAGCAGCAGCGCGAACAGGACCGCGGTGAACAGCACGGTCAGCACGAGGTGCCAGAAGCCCACCCGCTCGACCCCGACCAGGTCGCGTACCTCGTTCTCCCACCGCAACGACAGCCCCAGCACGATCAGGGTGCCGACGCCGGCAACGCCGGCGAGAATCCGCCACGAGACCACCCTCGCCCGGCCCGCCAAACGGCCACCGCAGCTGCGGACCAGCCACCCGGCCAACGCGCCCGCGCCGTACCCCGCCAGCATGCACAGCGCGGTGAGCAGCGCCTGGAAGAGCGCCGTCCGCGGCATCAGTGAAGGGGTCAGCGACGCCCAGAGAAGCACCACCGTGCCGGCCGTCGCTGCGAACGGCGCTCGCAGCTGCCCTCGCAGCACGTCGACCGCGTCACTTCGCAGGATGGACCATCGCATCGACCGCTACGGTCACGGCCAGGATGAGCGCTGGTTCTTCGCCGGGTGCGACCTCGACACCGTAGGTGTCCCGGACGCGGAACCACTTCTTGGACACCTCGGCGATCTTGCGGCCGTCGGCCTCGATGTCGTATTCGTGGTCGACGATGTTGCCCTGGACCGTCCAGTCCTCACCCTGCTCGCGGTCGACCTTCCAGCGTTCACGCAGCGGCGAGATGAGGGCCTTGTGCACGAGGGCTAGCTTCTCGCCGTCGGCGTCCTCGATCGCCATCGAGTCCCGGATGTGCAGGACCCTGGTCTGGATACGGCAGATCTTGTTGCCGTTGGCGTCCTCGAGATCGAACGTGTCGCGCAGCCGCAACGCCTTGCCATCGACGTGGAAGACCCGGTCGCCGTCCTCGTTCTCGATCCAGTAGTCGTCACCGATCGAAATCATCTTCTGGCGCATCTGGAAGCGGCTGGCGCTCCCGCCGCGCCCGAAAGCCTCACGTTCCTCTTGGCGTTTCTCGCGTCGGTCACGAAAGCCCATCGTTGTCTCCCTTCACAGGACCATCCCAGGGTCGTCGCAGACGGGGCGGGGCGGATCACACGTTCCGGGTGAGGTGGACGGATCGGATCGGACATCAGATCAAGGGCATGAGTTCTGACGCTGCCACCACCGAGGCCCCCGCTGCAGCGAAGATGAGTCTCCCCACCCTGACCGCGATGGTCGTGGGTGGGATGGTCGGCGCCGGCGTCTTCTCCCTGCCGGCCCGGTTCGGGGTCGCCACCGGCATCCTCGGCTCGCTGATCGCCTGGGCGATCGCGGGCGCCGGGATGCTCATGCTGGCGTTCGTCTTCCAGAGCCTCGCGATCCGCAAGCCCGAGCTCGACTCCGGGGTCTTCATCTACGCCAAGGCCGGCTTCGGCGACTACGCGGGCTTCAACTCCGCGATCGGCTTCTGGGCCAGTTCCATCGCCGGCAACACCTTCTACTGGGTCTTCATCGGCGCCACCATCGGCGCGTTCTTCGAGGGGTTCGGTGACGGCGACACCGTGCTCGCGGTCGCGCTCTCGACGCTGGGGGTGTGGCTCTTCCACTATCTGATCGCGCGCGGCGTCCGGGACGCCGCGGTGATCAACCGGATCGTCACGATCTTCAAGGTCCTGCCGATCCTGGTGTTCATCGTGGTGCTCTTCATCTCCTTCGACGCCGGCGTCTTCGCCGACAACTGGGTCGCCACCGGCTACGGCGATCTCGGCAACCTCGACGAGCAGATCCGCAACACGATGCTGATCACGACCTTCGTCTTCATCGGCATCGAAGGAGCCAGCGTCTACTCCCGCTACGCCAAGAAGCGCGAGGACGTCGGGAAGGCGACCGTGCTGGGCTTCCTCAGCGTGCTGTCGATCTTCGCGCTCGTCACCCTGTCCAGCTACTCCGTCGTCCCGCAGCCGGAGCTGGCCGCCACCCGGCAGCCGTCGATGGTCGGAGTCTTCGAGTCGGTGGTCGGCGACTGGGGCGAGGTGTTCATCAGCGTCGCGGTGATCGTCTCGGTCCTGGGCGCCTACCTCGCCTGGACCCTGATGGCCGCGGAGGTCATGTACATCCCGGCCCGCTCCGACGACATGCCCACCTTCCTGGGCCAGGAGAACCGCAACGGCACCCCGATCACCGCGCTCGTGGTGACCTCGCTGGGCGTCCAGGCGCTCCTCGCCCTCACGCTGTTCGTCAACGACGCGCTCAACTTCATGCTGGATCTCGCCACGAGCCTGGCGATCCTGCCCTACCTGCTGGCCGCCGCGTACGCCCTCAAGCTCGGCCTGACAGGCGAGGCGTACGAAGGGGTGCCGGCCCGAGTGCGTCGCAAGGAGACGATCGTGGCCGGCATCGCGACGGCGTACACGATCTTCCTCTTCGACGCTGCAGGGCTGAAGTTCGTGCTGCTGATGACGCTGATCCTCGCGCCGGCGTCGCTGCTGTACATCAAGGCCCGCAGCGAGCATGGCCGGCGGATCTTCAGTCCCACCGAGATCGCCCTGTTCGGCGCGATCCTCATCGGAGCGGCGATCGCCGTCCTCGGCCTGCTGTCCGGCCGGATCTCCCTCTGACCTCGTCCTCAACAGAAAGGCATCCCATGTCCGAGCAGGAGTCCGCGTACGGCGTCCACTCCGAGGTCGGCAGGCTCAGGAAGGTGCTCGTCTGCGCACCCGGCCTGGCCCACCGCCGGCTCACCCCCAGCAACAACGACGAACTGCTCTTCGACGACGTGATGTGGGTCGAGAACGCCCAACGCGACCACGCCGACTTCGTGAACAAGCTGACCCAGCGTGGTGTCGAGGTCGTCGAGCTGCACGACCTGCTGGCGCAGACGCTCGCGGTCGCCGGCGCCAAGGATTGGATCCTCGACCGCAAGATCGTGCCGAACCAGGTCGGCCTGGGGCTGGTCGACGACACCCGCACCTACCTCGAGTCGGTCTCGGACCGACAGCTGGCGGAGTTCCTCATCGGCGGCCTCGCGACCAACGACCTGCCCGGCGACTTCCGCTCCGACTACGTCAGCCTCGCGCGGGAGTCAACCGGTGCCCGGGAGTATCTGATGCCGCCACTGCCGAACACGCTCTACACCCGGGACACGACCTGCTGGCTGTACGGCGGGCTGACCATGAACCCGCTCTACTGGCCGGCCCGCAAGGACGAGACGCTCCTCTACAAGGCGATCTACCAGCACCACCCCGACTACGTCGGCTCGACCGTGTGGTGGGGCGACCCCGAGCAGGACTGGGGGCAAGCCAGCTTCGAGGGCGGCGACGTGATGCCGGTCGGCAACGGGGTCGTGCTCGTCGGCATGAGCGAGCGCACCTCTCGCCAGGCGATCACCCAGGTCGCCAAGGCGCTCTTCGAGCAGGGCGCCGCGGAGAAGGTCATCGTCGCCGGGATGCCGAAGCTGCGGGCTGCCATGCACCTGGACACGGTCTTCACCTTCGTCGACCGCGACATCGTCACGCTGTATCCGACGATCATGGACGCGGTGCACACGTTCACGCTGGTGCCCTCCGACAAGTCGCCCGGGGTCGAGGTGATCGACCACGGCGACGCGGCCTTCGTCGACGTCGTGGCCAAGGCGCTCGGGTTGCCCGAGATCCAGGTGATCGACACCGGCGGGGACGTCTACCAGTCCGAGCGGCAGCAGTGGGACAGCGGCAACAACGCGGTCGCACTCGAGCCCGGCGTGGTGTTCACGTACGACCGCAACACCCTCACCAACACGCTGCTGCGCAAGGCGGGGGTCGAGGTCGTCACCATCGTGGGCGCCGAGCTCGGCCGGGGCCGCGGTGGCGGACACTGTATGACCTGCCCGATCGTCCGTGATCCCGTGGAGTTCTGAGCCGATCGCGGCCGTGCGGTGAGCACACAGGAGACCCCCGACGTCAGCACCGCCCGCCCCGGACGCCGCGCGTGGATCACGCGCTTCGTCCTGCTGGTCGTGGCGGTGCTCAGCGCCGTCACCGTCGTACGCCTGGTCGGGCGGGTCGACTGGGACGCGGCCTGGGACGCGCTGACGCATCTCAGCTGGTGGCATTCCATCGTGCTGCTCGTCGTCGTGCTGGTTCGTCAGATCCTGCTGGCGATGCCACTGAGGTTCTTCATCCGCGGCGTGACGTTCTACCGGGCCACCATCAACGACCTCGGCGCGACGCTGATGTCGCTCATCGCGCCACCGCCGAGCGACGTCGCGCTCCGGGTCGCGATGTTCAAGTCGTGGGGGGTCAGTCCGGCCAAAGGCCTCGCCGGCACGGTGATGAACACACTTACGTTCTTCATAGCGAGATTCTCCGCCCCGCTCATCGGGTTCATCCTGCTGCTCGTCGTCGGCGAGTCCCCGTCGCTCCGGTGGATCGAGCTGCTCAGCATCGCGATCGCGGTCGCCATCCTCGTGACCGTTCTGATGGTCGTACGCAGCGACCGGCTCGCGCGCACGGTCGGAACCCGGGCCGGGCTGATCGTGCGCCGGTTCCGAAGGACGGTCGACCCGGATCGCTGGGCCGACGCCTGCCAGAACTTCCGTGCCGACATCGCCGAGCGGTTCCACAGCGGGTTCCCCCTGGCCGTGCTCTCCCAGGTCGGCATGATCGTCGTCGACCTCGCCGCGCTCACGCTGTGCCTTCGCTTCGTCGGCATCTCAGCGGACGAGGTCGGCCTCGTGTGGATCGCGATCGCCTTCCTGTTCGCCTTCCCGTTCACCGTGTTCCCCCTCTGGGGGATCGGCATCGTCGACGCACTGGTGCTCGCCGCGCTGGTCGAGGCCGGCGGGCTCGAGGTCGAGGCGGCGGCGGTCGCCGGCCTGATCGTGTGGCGAGTGTTCACCGTGGGCCTGCCGGTGCTGCTCGGCGCCGTCGCCGTCGCGGTGTGGCGGCGTGAGGTCGCTGTAGCGGATGCCTCTCGGGGCGGAGCCACACCTTCCGGGTGAGGTGGACGGACTGCTCGATGCTCCTGGAGACGGCGTGACCCCGCCCCCGCTCGGGTCACGCCGTCATCAGGAGCATCGAGAGGACTACTTCTTGAACTTGTCCTTGACGTCCTCGACGGTGTTCTTGGCCGAGGCCTTGGTCCGATCCATCTTCCCCTCGGCCTTGAGGGAGTGGTCGTTCGTCGTCTTCCCAGCAACCACCTTGGCCTTGCCGAGAGCCCCCTTGGCGGCGTTCTTGGCCTTGTTGATCATGCTCATCGTCGGTCTCCTTCGGTTGTGTCGTGATGGATGGTGAGGGGTTCAGGGGCGCGGTCAGCGCACGCGCACGTTGGACTGTTGCCGCGCCTTGCCGCGCCGCGGCGAGTCGACCAGGATCCGGCAGGTGATCGCCTGGTCGGGGAACGCCGCTGCCAGGTCGCGGGTGCAGATCTCGGCGGCGTCGGTGATCGACGCGGTCGAGGCGACGGGGTCGACCCGTCCACGCAGCAGGATCACCGGTCGTGACCGGATGGTGACGACCGTTCCGGTGACGCCGGTGAGGGCGGCCATGTTCTCGAGCCTACCCCCGGAGGTATCGGCGACCGAGCGGAGATCGGCCTGGACGCGACCGGTCTCGTCGCTCGTCCGGAGGCGCAGCGTCGAGGGGCCGCGCCGGCGCAGGTGTGCCAGCAGCCACATCAGGCCGAGGAGCCCCAGGACGATGCCCGCCGCGGCGAGCGCCCAGGGGAACCAGCCAGCTGTCACGACATCCCGCGCAGGCCCCGTGGAGAGCTCGGTCGGGTAGGTGCCGAAGACCCAGCGGTAGTGCCAGTCGACCATCAGCAGGCCCAGGGCGACCAGAAGGATCGCCACGAGCAGGGTCAGGGCACGGGCGATCCTGATCATGCGGGGTGTCATCGGGGAACCTCCGTGGCTCGTACCTTGATGCTGGCTCCGGTCAGTCGGCCGACGTGGTCGTCGAGTACGGCACTCGCGTGCTCGGCCACAGCAGCCGCGTCCTGCGCGACGATGTCGACGACGATGCGACGCCGTGACCTGAGCGATGACTCGGCCGAGACCACGCCGGGAAGCCGGTCGGCGGTCTCCTGGGCGATCGCCGCGACCGCGCCGGGCGAGAGCCACAGGTCTGCATCGCCGGCGACGCGCAGGTGCGTACGCCGGCCGGGCCGGAGCCCGAGCCAGAGCAGCACCAGCCCGACGAGCGCGACGACCCCGCCGGCGATCGCCAGCCCGACGGACGCGCGTGCGCCGTCGAGGCCCTCGACCAGGTCGGGGACCAGCGGCGTGCCGGCCGCCCACCCCTGGCTGAGCGCGAGGTCCCGGACCGCGACCACGGCGACCGCGATCAGCACGAGGGCCAGCGCGGTGGCGGTCGCGACCGCGATCGGCGCGCGGCGTGGTTGGGCGCGTGGGGCGGTGGGCGTGCTCATTCCACCCTCCTGCTGGTGTCGTCGGAGGCCGACGGGTCGACCGCGTGCACAGTGACGTCGACGCTCCGGATCTGGATGCCCGAGAGGCGGAACGCCTCCTGACGTACGGTGTCCCGCACTGCCGTGGCGACCTGGGAGATGTTGCCGGGCCATGCCATCGCGATGTCGACCTTCACCCGGACGGCGCGGCCCTCGGCCGTGATGTCGGCCTTCGGCAGCGCCATACCGGTGATCCGGCCGAGCGTGCTGCGGTGGGTCACCGTCCCCGGGACGTGCAGCACGATGTGCTCGACGATCCGCTGGAGTGCCTTGTTGCGCACATCCAGGGTGCCCCGGTCCTCGACGGGGTCGGGGTCGTGAGCGCCGTCATCGCTGGTCGGCATCGGACGCGTCGGGGTCTCAATCACGGCGTCCTCGCAGCAGACTGCCCAGGTCGAGCTCGCCGTCGACGTGGCCACCGATGAGGTAGCCGGCACCGCCGAGCACGATGGCCAGCAGCAGGCCGATGAGGCCCCCGGTGACGATCGCGATCGTGAGCAACAGTCCGGCGACCAGGCCTAGTGTCGAGTTGGTCATGACGTGTTCTCTCCTTCAGAGGTCGAAGCGGTCAGGCCGTAGCCGAGCCTGTGCCGCCGGGCGGGAGGATGTCCTCCACCGTGATGTCCACCGGGCCCGGGACGTACGGCCGGACCGCGTCACGCACCGCGTCGGTCGTGCCGATGACGGGTGCTCCCCAGTGCAGGACCACGTGGACCGAGCAACCGGGCTCACGCATCCGGATCCCATTGACCCGGCGGCCGGGGAGATAGGTGGCCACCTCCCCGGCGACGCCGGCATGCAGGTCATGGACACCGGGCACCGCGAGCACGGCCGCCGCCACCACGTCCACCACTTCCGGCTCGGCGCCGTCGTGTGGATCGGGGTCGGCCTGCACGGTCACTCCACCCGCCGGCCGGCGTCCGGGTCCGAGTCGCGGGCCTCGTCCTCGAGGAAGACGTCGTGCACGGTGATGTTGACCTCGGTGACCTCGAGGCCGGTCATGCGCTCCACCGAGGCCTTCACGTTGCGGCGGATCGCGGTCGCGAGGTCGGGGATCGAGGTGCCGTACTCGGCGACGATGTCGAGGTCGGCGGCTGCCTGCCGCTCCCCCACCTCGACCGCCACGCCCTGGCCCATGTTGGTACGCGAGCCCGGGATCCGCTCGCGGATCGCCCCGGCCGCACGCGCCGCGCCGCCACCGAGGTCGTGGACGCCGCTGATCTCTCGAGCAGCGATCCCCGCGATCTTCGAGACCACCGTGTCGGCGATCGAGGTACGCCCGTACTCACTCACCAGAGCACCCGAGTCCGTCCGGTCCAGCTGACCGTCGGTCCCCGTGGTCGACAAGCTCGTGGTCTCCGACTTCGTCTGCGCCATGAGAGGCACCTTCCTGATCGTGTTCGGTCGTTCTAACGCTGGTTAGTCGCCGCCTCGGACCGATGTGTCACAGGAATTTCGGTGTGTTCTGGATCACATCTCTTTGCTTGGGGATGGTAGAACTCTCCTATCCAGACTCTGCCCCTCGCGTGGCAGCAGACGAGGAACTCGGGGGCAATGTCGAAATCGCAGGCGTCATCTGAGCCATTGGCGACGGATGAGGCACTGGTGCGCGCCGCCCGCCTGGGCGACCACGAGGCGTTCCGGGAGATCGTGGATCGTCACGGCCCGGCCATGTATCGCTACGCCCTGCACATGGTCGGCGACGCCAGCGACGCTGCCGAGGCGACCCAGGAGGCGTTCGTCTCGGCATGGCGGAGCCTGTCGAGCTTCGCGGGGCGGTCCTCCCTGCGTACCTGGTTGATCCGTCTCGTGCACCGTCGCGCGGCCGACCTCCAGCGCAACCGACGCGCGACACCCATCGACGACGGGCTGATGTCGCGGCTGACTCCGGCCGCTCCGGACAACCCGCTGCAGTCTGTTCTGGACGCCGAGCTTCTGGAAGCGTTGCAGCTAGCATTGAATGAACTGCCGTGGCATCAAAGGGCGACCTGGCTGTTGCGGGAGGTCGAAGAGATGAGTTACGAGGAGATCTCCATCGCCCTGGCCATGCCGATCGGCGCCGTCCGCGGACACCTGTACCGCGGACGACGCACACTCGCGGAGAGGATGGCCCGATGGCGCTAGATCCCAGCCCCCTCGGCCGCGCCATCCGCGCCGCCCGTGCCGAGCAGCCCCCCGGTTGGGTCGACCTGGCCGGCTCGATCATGTCGCGCGTACGCGCGATCGTCGTCCCGTCCGAGCCGATCCTCACCTTCACCGAGCAGGGCACGCCGGCGCGCGATGAGCAGGGCTCCGAGACGTACGTCTCCGCACACGTCGTCACCGCGGCGCTACGCCGACTGCTCCAGGAGCACCCCACCCACGCGCCGGACACCATCGACCTGCACCTCGACGACAGCCGCCTGACCGGCATCGAGATCCGCCTCGTCGCCAGGTACGGCGTCGAGCTCCACCCGCTCGCCGACACCCTGCGCCCACAGATCCTCGAGATCGTCGAGGGCCTCCTCGGGCCGGCTCCCGGCCTCGATCTCTCGACGATCCAGATCGAGTACGTCGACGTCACCCGAGGCGACCCGAACCGGACCTGACCGACCCGGCGGTCAGCGGTTGCCGGTCGCCGCGGCGATGACCCTCGCGCTGCGGGCTGCCATCTCGTCGGCGCTGCGATCGGGGTGGCGGAGCCACCAGTTCACGATGGCGGTGACGGTGCTCATCCACACCTCGGTGAGCACGGCGAGGTCGTCGGGGTCGTGCAGGTCCAGGTCCCCGAGCCGGTCGATCCCGCGGCGAGCCTGCTCGGCGATGGTCCGCCGGACGGCCGCACCGGCCTCAGCGCCGGCGCTGCCGGGAGGGAGCGACCGGTCGTTGATGACGTTCCAGTCGTGCGGCCTCGCCTCGAGGGTTTCGAACATCGCCGCGAGCGTCTGCTCCGCCATCTGCTGGGGCGGCAGGGGTTGGGTGATGACCTCTTCGATCGCTGCGATCAGTCCCTCGCCCGCCCGCTGCACGCATGAGACGTAGAGGTTTTCCTTGGAGCCGAAGTAGCTCAGCACGAGCGCTTTGCTGACCCCGACCCTGGACGCGACCGCGGCGAGGGAGGCGCCGGCATACCCGAGGTTCCCGAATTCGTACGACGCAGCGTCGAGGACCTGCTGCTCCCTGACGCCCCTCGGAATCTTCGGCGTACCGGCCGCCCGCGCCGCAAGGTCCATGCCGTTCCCCTACCCCTCGAGAGTGTTGACCGATCGGTCAATTGACCATACGGTCAGAGCGTCGTTGACGCAAGCTGGAGAAGGAGACGCAGGATGAGTGACCGGTCATGGTGGGGTTGGGGTACGAATGCGGCTGCCGTCGTCGGCGCAGAGGCCGAGGCGCTCGTCGACCGGGTCGCGTCACTCGTTCCCGGCCACGACCTCACCGATCATGAGCCACCGGACCCGCGCAGCCTGCCGGTCTCGGCGTCCCGGGTCTCCCCTCCGGCCGCGCTCGCGGGCCTGGCCTCGGACGACGTCGTTGACCGGCTCGGCCATGCGCGGGGCAAGTCGTTCCGCGATGTCGCCCGCAACCTGGCCGGCGATGTCGGCCACGTGCCGGACCTCGTCGTACGACCGAGGTCCGAGCAGGACGTCGTCGATGTGCTCGACTGGTGCACCCGCGACGCGATCGCCGTGGTGCCGTACGGCGGTGGCAGCACCGTGGTCGCAGGGGTCGAGCCCCGCTTCGACGGCCCGGTCATCACGCTCGACATGGAGCGCCTCGACCAGGTGCTCGAGATCGACACGACCAGCCGCGCGGCCCGGATCCAGGCCGGGGTCTACGGGCCGGCTCTCGAGGACCAGCTGCGGCCGCACTCGCTGACGCTGCGCCACTTTCCGCAGTCGTTCGAGTTCTCCACGCTCGGCGGGTGGCTCGCGACCCGCGCCGGCGGCCACTTCGCGACCCTCTACACCCACATCGACGACCTCACCGAGAGCCTCCGGGTCGTCACGCCCGCCGGCGTCAGCGAGTCGCTGCGCCTTCCCGGCTCGGGTGCCGGCCCCTCCCCGGACCGGATGTTCCTCGGCTCGGAAGGCGCGCTCGGCGTGATCACCGAGGCGTGGATGAGGCTGCAGGACCGCCCTCGCTGGAAGTCGACGGTCTCGGTCGCGTTCGACGACTTCGGCAAGGCGGTGGCCGGGACCCGCGCCATCGCCCAGGCCGGTCTGTATCCGACCAACTGCCGCCTCCTCGACTCCGGCGAGGCCTTCCTCAGCGCTGGCACCGCGGTCGCCGGCGGTCTACTCGTCCTCGCCTTCGAGTCTGCCGACCATCCTGTGGACGCGTGGCTCGCACGAGCCCTCGAGATCGCGGCCGGCCACGGCGGGACCGTCGTGGGCAAGGTCGAGAACACCGATGCGGGTGCCGCCCGAGCCTCCGACGGCGGCGCGGCAGGCGCATGGAAGTCGACCTTCATCCGGATGCCGTACCAGCGCGACGCGCTCGCCCGGCGCTCGATGATCCTGGAGACCTTCGAGACGGCCTGCACCTGGGACCGGTTCGAGGCACTGCACGCCGCTGTCATGGCCACGGCGCAGGAGGCGATCGCCGACATCTGCGGCGGCAACGGGATCCTCACCTGCCGGTTCACCCACGTCTATCCGGACGGACCGGCGCCCTACTACGGCATCTACGCCGCCGGGAGCTGGGGAGACAGCGTGGCCCAGTGGGACGAGATCAAGGCAGCGGTCTCGGAGGTACTCACCGCCCACGGCGCCACGATCACCCACCACCACGCCGTCGGGCGTGACCACCGTCCCTGGTACGACCGACAGCGCCCGGACCTCTTCGCCTCCGCACTGCTCGCCGCCAAGGGCACCCTCGACCCGGCCGGGATCCTCAATCCCGGAATCATCGTGTGACCACGATCACATGAGACCGGGCTGCTGAGTATCAGAGCCTGCCGTTTCCACTCCTCGAGAGTGAGGCTTCGGTTGTCGTTCTGGAAGGTCCGGAACCCGGCGCCCACAGGGGGAATGATCATGAACAACGAAGATCTGTTCATGGCACAGTCGGGCGCCGTGCCCGATGAGCTCACGGCCGTGGCCGACTCGAAGTCGTCGGCCGAGGAGGACTTGCTCGGCAGGGAGAACGTGGTCGGCGTCGGGGTCGGCTTCAAGATCACGGGCGGCGAGCAGACAGATACGCCGAGCGTGATGGTGCTGGTCAGCCAGAAGATGCCGGCCGAGCTGGTCAGCAGCGCGGACACCGTCCCGGACACGATCGACGGCACGCCGACCGACGTCGTCGAGGTCGGGCACCTCTTCGCCGGCGGCAGCCAGCAGCTCATGGAGACCCAGGAGGTCGACGCCCAGACCCTGGCGACCCGGATCCGTCCGGCTCGACCGGGTTTCAGCGTCGGGCACTACAAGATCACCGCGGGGACGATCGGCGCGGGCGCGTACGACCTGCGCACCTTCCCGGGGATCCCGCCGCGCTACTACATCCTGAGCAACAACCACGTGCTCGCGAACTCCAACGACGCCAGCATCGGCGACCCGATCCTGCAGCCCGGCCCGTTCGACGGTGGAACGGCGCCGGCGGACGTGATCGGCCGGCTGGCCCGGTTCGTGCCGATCCGGTTCGACGGCACGTGCAACCACGTGGACGCCGCGGTCGCGGAGGTGCCGTTCCATGTGATCGACCGCGACATCTACTGGAACGGCTACCCGGCCACCGCCGCCAAGGCCGCAACCGTCGGGATGCTCCTCAAGAAGACCGGCCGCACCACGAACTTCACCACCGGCCGGGTCACCGCGATCGCGGCGACGGTGAACGTCAACTACGGCGGCGGCAAGGTCGCGAAGTTCTGCAACCAGATCATCACGACCAACATGTCAGCCGGCGGCGACTCCGGCTCGATGGTGCTCGACCTGCAGAACAACCCGGTCGGGCTGCTCTTCGCGGGATCGAGCGTGGCGACGATCCTCAACCCGATCGCGCTGGTCCAGCTCGCCCTTCAGGTGCGCGTCTGGCCGTGATCGGCTGAGGGCCCGGAGATGCCCTCAGTCTTCCGTTCTGAAGGCGTCTCCGGTCTCGACTCGAACAGGCAGCCCCTCGCACTCCTGCGGCAACGACCGCACCGCCGCCGAGGCCGGGTCGAGGGCGTAGACCACCACCGCCGGTCCCCCACCCTCGGCGGCACCGATCGCGACCCCCTCGATGCCCTCCCCGATCCACTTCTCGGCAACCGTGAGCGCTCGCCGTGACCGCTCATCGAGGGCTGGGATCTCGGCGTACAGATCGTCGTCCGCGCTCATGCCTCCAGGCTACGCCCGCTACCCGGCCCCAAGCCGGGGCGGGCGACGCAAGGGTCGAAAGTCCCGTCCACCCCACCCCAATATTGGGTAGGTGAAGATGACTCCCGCAACCCGCTGAGACAGGGCCGGGAGACCCTCCTCTCACAGGCCTCGCCGAGGCGGCCCACGCGCCGCACTTGCTCCTCGGTTTCAAGAGGTCCCCACCATCCACCCGAGATCGGCCCAGGCCGACCGCGACGGGCATCCCTGTCCGCCCGCCCGGTCTCGGGTACCTCAGCCCTGCCTGCTCACCACAGGCACGGACCACAACACCCATGAAGGAACCAACCCATGAACGTGCACAGCTCCACCAAGATCGGCCTCGCGGCTGTAGCCGTTGCCGGAGTCGCCACGGTCGTGGCAGCCCCTGGGGCTCAGGCGGCACAGGACTGCGAGACGACCACCGTGACCTCTCAGGTCAAGGTCGCCGACGAGAAGAAGACCACCGAGGTCACGCCTGCGGTCACGCACGTGGAGCACACCGACGCGGTGTCCCACGAGGAGTCCCGCTTCTCGAAGGTGGTCAAGGGTGAGAGCCACGAGGCTGTCACCGAGGATCAGTTCCGCAACTCGGTCTACACCCGGACGTACACGCCCGGCACCGACGCAGTGACCGACACCATCGAGCACCCGGCTGAGACCCACACGGTCGAGCACCCGGCCGAGACGCACGTCGTCCACCACGAGGCGGTCACCCACGAGGAGACTCGCGTCACGGGCCGTGGCTACGCCTACAGGCAGAAGGAGACCGGCAAGGTCCGCTACCTGAACACGCCGAACTGGAACGGCGAGGACGAGCACGGCGACCTGGGCTGGGTCCGCTTCGCCGAGGGCGACCTGACCGAGACCGTCACCGTCGTGGACGAGGAGGCGTGGGACGAGACGGTCGTGGACAAGGAGGCCTGGACCGAGACCGTAGTGGACAAGGAGGCCTGGACCGAGACCATCGTTGTCGAAGAGGCCACACCTGCCGCCTTCGGCTCGTGGCAGTGGGACCACTTCACCACCTGGACCACCACGTCAGGCACCCCGGCCGATGAGGACGGTCAGGACGGCGATGACAACCCGTTGAACCTGTCCCAGATCGGCGAGCAGTACGAGCAGACCTTGATCACGAAGGAGGCCTACACCGACCCCGACGTCACGGTCTACTTCGTCGAGGACGGTGAGCCGACCACGAACCTGGCCGACGCATCCTGGACCGCCGACGAGCCTGAGGGTTGGGACCTGGTCGACACCCGCACGGTGGAGGACAGCCCGGCATCGGACGTCACCGTGGTGGACTCGCCTGCCTCTTCGGTCACGGTCGTCATCCCGGCTGTCTACGAGACCAAGACCAACAAGTCGGAGAAGTGCGCGGCGGTCGTCAAGGACGCCAGCACCAAGGCCGAATCCGCCAGCACCAAGGCCGACTCCGAGGTCCCGAACCGGATCGATGCCGGTCTGGCTGGGAACCTGCCGAACACGGGTGGCCCGGATGGAGTGCTCCTCGCCGTCGGCGGGCTGCTCGCCGGCATCGGGGGCATCGGGGCCTTCCTCACCCGTCGCAGGAAGAACGCCTGACCCACACTTCCCGGGCGAACGAATTTTCGTTCGCCCGGGAAAGCCCTTCGGACGCGTACGCCGCAGCGATCAGTGCACGCCGGCCATCAGCCGGCGGATGGGCCGGTTGCCGATGAGCAGCAGGACACCGACGACGACCGAGGCGAGGCCGACCCACCAGAAGAAGCCGCTGTCGTCGCTGACGTCGTAGAACTCGGCGAGCCGGCCGGACATGGCGGTGCCGAGGGCGACCGAGAGGAAGAAGAGCGCCATCATCTGGGTCTGGAACCGCGCCGGGGCGAGCTTGGTGGCCAAGGAGAGGCCGACCGGGGAGAGCAGCAGCTCGGCGAGGGTGAAGAGCAGCAGGATGAATGCGAGGCCAATCAGCGGCACCGTGTGCTCACCGCTCGGCATCAGCAGGAAGACCCAGAACGCGATGCCCATCAGGATCGTGCCGATCGCGAACTTCACCGGCGTCGACGGCTGTCGGGAGCCGAGCTTGGTCCACAGAGCCGCGAAGACGCCGGAGAGCAGGATGATGAAGACCGGGTTGATCGAGTTGACCCACGAGACCGGCATCTCCCAGCCGAAGATGTCTCGGTCCAGGCGCTGGTCTGAGTAGACCACCATGACGGTGAACTGCTGCTGATAGAGCGACCAGAAGACCGCCGAGGCGACGAACAACGGCACCATCGCCCACACCCGGCTCCGCTCGATGGCAGTGACCTGGCTGCTGAGCAGGATGACGGCGAAGAGCGCGACCGCGGCGACCGCGCTGATCCCGATCACGATGTTGGGCAGTCGAGGTGCGGTGATGACACCGGTCAGGCAGAGCACCACGATCGCCGCCACAGCGGTGACGGCGATGGCGATCCAGCGGCCACGCTCCGAGGCGGGTAGCGGGTTGGGTACGACGCGGCTCGAGGCAGGAAGCCGGCCCCGGCCCAGCGAGTACTGCACCAGACCGAGGATCATGCCGACCGCGGCCAGCCCGAACCCGAAGTGGAAGCCCCACTGCTTCTGCAGCAGCCCGGTCAGCAGCGGACCGACCAGGGCGCCCAGGTTGATGCCCAGGTAGAAGAGGGAGAACCCGGCGTCGCGGCGCTCGTCATCGGCGGCGTACAAGGTGCCGACCAGGGACGAGGCGTTCGCCTTCACGCCGCCCGAGCCGAGCGCGATCAGCACGAGCCCGACACCGACTCCGGCGATCCCGGGGATCAGGGCGAGCCCGAGGTGGCCGAGGACGACGAGGCAGGCAGAGAAGAAGAGCGTACGTTCCGCGCCGAGCAGGCGGTCGGCGATCCAGGCCGCGATGATCGTCGACAGGTAGACCGCGCCGCCGTACGCACCGACGATCCCGAGCGCGACCGTCTCGCTGATCCCGAGGCCGCCCTGGGCGGCGGAGTAGTAGAGGTAGATCGCCAGGATGCCCTGCATGCCGTAGAAGCTGAACCGCTCCCACAGCTCGACGCCGAACAGGTTGGCCAGTACGCGCGGCTGCCCCAGGAAAGACCGGTCGCCGGGATCGGCGGTGGTCTCACTTTTAACTTGACTCATTACTTCAGGTTCACAAGTCTCCGCTTCCTCGCCCAAATCGCGAACGGCCGATAACCGCCGGATGTGACCACTACCACGCGAGCTGCCCGTCCTTGTCCTGGAGCGTCCCGGTGGGGACGTCGAGATCCAGGGTGGCGAGGCGTACGACGGTCTTGGCGCTCTCCGCGGGTGACATGGCGATGTCCTCGATGCCGAAGCCGGCGGTCATGTCGGTGGCCGTGGGACCGGGCTCGACCGCGTTGAACCTGATGCCGGGGTTCGCCTTGGCGTACTGCACGGTCAGCATGGTCGCGGCAGCCTTGGACGCGGCGTACAGCGGCAGGAACATCCCGTGCTCGACCCGGTCGGGGTTGGTGTTGACCCAGAACGAGCCGAGGCTGCTGGACACGTTGACCACCCGGGGGTTCTCCGAGCGGCGCAGCAGCGGCAGGGCGGCTTCGGTGACGCGGACGATCCCGACCGCGTTGACGTCGAAGACCCGCAGTGCGGTCGGGCCGTCGAGCGGGTCGGCGACGAGGACGCCGGCGTTGTTCACGAGTACGTCGAGGCGACCCTCGGCCGCCTCGATGGCCGCCAGCGCGGCGGTGACCGACGCGTCGTCGGTGACATCGAGCTGTACGAAGCGCGCGCCGATCTCTGCGGCCGCCTTCTCGCCTCGCTCGGCGTCTCGTGCTCCGACGTAGACGTCATAGCCGGCGTCGGTGAGCTGGCGGGCGGTCTCGAATCCGATGCCCTTGTTGGCGCCGGTGATGAGTGCGACGGTCATTGGCGTTGTTCCTTTCGTAAAAACGACCCGATCGGGCCGTCTTCGACGCTAGGCAAGCCGGTGACCGCCGCCCAGAGTCCTGGTCAGACCAGGGTCTGACAGGACCCCCGCTGCCCGCTCGGAGCCGACCTAGGCTGGAGACATGAGGCTGCACACATGAGTGAGGTGACGAACCCGCTGGGCGCTTTCCTGCAGGCCAGGCGGGCACTGGTGACACCGGAGGCGGCAGGCATCCCAGCCGCAGGCGTACGTCGCGTCCCCGGGCTACGCCGCGAGGAGGTCGCGATGCTGGCCGGGATCAGCGCGGACTACTACCTGCGCCTGGAGCGCGGCCGCGACCGCAACCCGTCGGCGCAGGTGCTCGGGTCGATCGCGCGCGTGCTCCAGCTGGACGACGACCACACCGCCCACATGATGTCGTTGGTCGCGGAGGCTCCCCGGCGCCAGCGTCGGCGCCGGCGCAAGGAGACCGCCCCGCCCGGGGCGCTGAAGCTGCTCGACTCGATGGTGCAGCCCGCGTTCATCGAGGGGCGCTACTTCGACATCCTGGCCTCCAACAGCCTCGCCCGCGCGCTCTCGCCGCGGCTCGCCGCCGGCGGCAACCAGCTGAGGGACCAGTTCCTCGATCCGGACCAGCAGTCGTTCCACCCGGATTGGGAGCCGATGACGGAGTGCTTCGTCGGCAACCTGCGCCAGGCGGTGGGCACCGACATCGACGACCCGCGTTTCATCGAGCTCATCGGCGAGCTCTCCCTGGGCAGCGCCCGTTTCCGACAGCTGTGGGCACGCCACGACGTACGCGGCCAGATCGGCACCCCGGTCCGGATGAACCATCCTCAGGTCGGCGAGATCACCCTCAACCGGGAGCGGCTGGCCATCAACGGCACCGACGACCTGGTGCTCGTCGTCTACCACCCCGACGCCGGTTCATCCGACGCGGACAAGCTGGCGCTGCTGGCGTCCGCGGGGCTGCCCACGCATCAGGCCGAGTCAGAGGCTCGACTCGCCTGACGCGGCTACCGGGGTAGAAGGTCGGCGTCGCGATGCTCGACTAGCTCCGTCCGCTCGCGAGCGATGCGGTCCATCCCCCAGCGGCCGAGCGGCCCGAGCGCGGCATTGAGGGTGCGCCCGTGCTCGGTCAGCGAGTACTCCACCCGCGGTGGCACCTCGGCATAGACCTCCCGGTGCACCAGCCCGTCTTGCTCCATCTCACGCAGGTGCTGGGTCAGCATCTTCTCGCTGACCCCGGGCAGGCCGCGGCGCAGCTCGGCGAAGCGGCGTACGCCATAGTTGTCGAGCTCCCACAGGATCAGCCCCTTCCACTTGCCGCTGACCACGTCGAGCGCGGCATCGATGCCGCAGATGTAGGGACCGCTTCGGGCCGGCTTCGTCACGGGTTGCTCCTCACGAACCTTTTGGTAAGTACCCCAGTAAATAGTGGGTACTCCCGCCATCGTACGTAAAGGCCGAGGATTGTCCTCATGAATCAATCTCTCAACGCCGTCACCGTCATCGGCCTCGGCCCCATGGGCCAGGCGATGGTCCACAGCCTGCTCGCGGCCGGACATCCGGTGACCGTATGGAACCGCACCGCATCGCGAGCCGACGAGGTCGTCGCCGCGGGCGCTCAGCTGGCCGACTCGCCGGCGAAGGCCGTCGCGGCGAGCGACCTGGTCATCCTCAGCCTGACCGACTACCAGGCGATGTACGACGTGCTCGGCTCAGCCACCGACGAGCTGACGGGCCGTACGGTCGTCAACCTCAGCTCGGAGTCCCCTGACGGGACGCGTCGCGGTGCGGCGTGGGCCGCCGAGCACGGCGCCGACTTCCTCACCGGTGGCGTGATGGTCCCGGCCCCGATGGTCGGGACACCCGATGCGTACGTCTATGTCAGCGGTCCTGCCGATGTTCTGTCGCAGCACGAGGATGCGCTGGGTCGCATCGGCTCCGTCCGCTACCTGGGCGAGGATCCGGGGCTGGCGCAGCTGATGTACCAGGCCAACCTGGACATCTTCCTGACCTCCCTCTCTTCGCTGCTCCACGCCGTGGCGCTGCTCGAGACGGGCGGCATCAAGCCGTCCGCGGCCATCCCGGAGCTGATGCAGACCCTCGCCGGCATCCCGCCGATGCTCGCCGCCGGCGAGGACCTCGGCGCCCAGCTCGAGGCCGGCAAGCACCCCGGCCACCTGAGCACCGTCACGATGATGGGCGCCACCGCCGACCACCTCGTCGAGGCCAGCGAGGCTGCCGGCATCGACGTCGACCTCCCCCGCGCCGTCCAGGCCCACTACACCTGGGCCCGCTCCCGCGGCCACGGCGGGGAGAACTGGTCCCGCATCATCGACGCCATCCGACCGTACGCCCGAGGGTGAGCTGCCGCGAGGGGCGGCCTCCCGCGAGGAGGCCGCCCCTCGCGGCAGTCAGGAATGCGCCGTGAGCCAGTCGATCACGTCGGCGGTGATCGCATCGCGGTTGGTCTCGTTGAAGATCTCGTGGCGCGCCTCGGGGTAGAGCGTCACCGTCACATCCTTCAATCCGGCCTCGCGATAACGCTCCCCCAGCAGCTCGACCAGGGCGCCGCCCCCGGCAAGCGGGTCGGCGTCGCCGGAGACGACGAGAATCGGCAGATCGGAGCGGATCCGACCGATGACTGCCGGGTCGGCCAGACGCTCGGCGCCGGCGAACAGCTGAGGCACGGCGGTGTCGGGCAGATCGAACCCGGATAGCGGGTCTGCGACGTACGCATCGACCTCGGCCTCATCGCGCGAGAGCCACTCGTACCCGGTCCGGTGCTCGAACCCGGCGTTGAACGCCTCCAGCCCGACCGGACCCTCGGCGCTCGAGAGCGCACCAGCGAGTACGTCGAGGGCGGTCGAGCCTGACAGCACCACACCGTCGTACAGGTCGGACCGGTCCAAGAGCACCGTCTGCGCCGCAAAGGACCCCATCGAGTGCGCAACCAGGAACACCGGGATCCCGGAGAAGTCATCGCGCAGCGCGGCACCCATGGCCGCGACGTCTGCCACCAGCGCCTCGAAGTCGAAGTGACCGAGCTGGTCGGCCGACGCGACGGACCCGCCGTGACCGCGGTGGTCGACCGCCCGCACGACGTACCCAGCCCCGACGAGAGCCCGAGCGAGCCGGTCGTAACGCTGTCCGTGCTCGGCGATGCCGTGGGCGATCTGAACGACGCCCCGCGGCGCGGACAGCTCCTCCCCCCACGTCCGGATTGCGAGCGCGGTGCCGTCGGTCGGCGAGACGAATGTGGCTGTGGTGGGCATGGGGCCTCCTGGTGACGGGGTGCTCATGCTGCCATTCCTACGGCGATCCCGGCAGGTCATCAGGCTCCAGGCGCCGGGTGCCCCGTCGGAACTCGGAAGAGCCACAGATCCTCCATCTGGGCGATGGAGACGAGCGCCACCACTGTCACGCTGGCAAAGGAATGAAAGAAGAAGGTCGCTTCAACGGGGAACGCGTGGCTGCACTTGCTCTCAGATCCACACGCTTCGACCTCAGCGAAGCCTTGGGTTCCGTTGCCGTCGCGCGTGGCAACGGACCGGTTCTGCCGCCGAGCGAGGCGCCCCGGTGGCTCGATCCAGATCGAAGGACAACGCATGCGGCACATCCTGTACACCGGTAACGGCACCGCACCTCCGGGCGTCCCCCGTCCCCACATCGGCCGCTTCTTCACGATCGAAGACGATGGCGCACTGCGCTACTTCCGATACGACGCATTCGGCGAGCAGGACCCGACGGGTGCGAACGGCTTCGTGGGAAACAATTCGGGCAACCAGATCGGCAACGGCTTCGGACACTTCCTTCATGTCCTGGGCGGCGGCAACGGCATCATCCTCGCCGTTGCACCGAACGGGGACCTCACCTGGTTCAGGTACACCGGGGCGGGCGAGCACGACCCCACCGGAATCAGCGGATTCGTGGAGAACAACCCCGGCAACGTGATCGGCAACGGCTTCCACAATTTCCGCCACTTGTTCGTCTCCCCCCGCGAAGGGCAGACGACGGCGACGACCATCTTCGCTGTCGCCCAGAACGGTGATCTGCTCTGGTTCCAGTACGACGGCCACGGCGAGCACGACCCCACCGGAGTTCGCGGATTCGCCGGCCCCAATCAGGGCAACCAGATCGGCAACGGGTTCCTCAACTTCCGCCGCATCGTTGGCGTCGGCGACGGCGCATTCCTCGCGGTCCAGGACAACGGCGACCTGCTCTGGTTCCGGTACACAGGTAACGGTGAACACGATCCGACCGGGGCAAGCGGTTTCGTGGAGAACAACTCAGGCAATCAGATCGGCCGCGGTTTCGACACGGTGCGTCACTTCTTCGGCGGGGTGACCGACCGCCCCGGCCTCGAGGGACAGGCAGCGCCTGCGCGCATCTTCTACTTCGTCGACGCGAATGGCGACTTGCGCTGGCTCCGCTACGGCGGCAACGGCGAACTGGATCCAACCGGGTCGATGGGATTCGACGGTCCCAATCAGGGCAACCAGATCGGCCGCGGCTTCTCCGCCAGCGCGATCGACACGACCAACCTCCCGCAAGACCCGGTGGAGCGACTGGGATCAGCCATCGAGTCCGCCAACCAGGAATGGAAGGCGTTGCCCGAGGGAGAACGGCAACAGCCCGAGTCGCTACCTGCCCCGGGGCCAATGGCAGTCCTGTGCGCGCAATACAGGGACTCAGCCTTGATCATGCACGCCGAGGCCAGCAGCGCCAGCCAAGCCGGGTTCGATCAACTCGCGAAGGTCGCCTCCGAACTCGCCCACGAGTACGACGAGTTCGTCCGCATCGCTTGTCCCGGACCCGTCGAGTGAACCCGAGGGCTTGAGCCCTCGCGTCGACCCCACTCGTGCTGCGCCAGGCGCCCCGTCGCTCGCCGAGCTGCCTGAGTGGGGTCGCGGCTCTCGAGCCGCCCGAGAAAGCGTGGATTGAGATCGGAAGGCGCGGGCGCTTCTCGCCGGGCACCTCCATCGGAGCCTCGCCTATCGGGCTGAGCTCATGCCGTTCCACCGCGCCGACTGGCTCGCCGGTGAGTTCATCGATGCCTTTGGCCCGTACGGCGGACGCTTCGCTACGAACGGTGCCGACCGCGGATGGACGCCAGCGACCGACTACGTCATGGACCGCGGCCCAGTAGTCATCAACGAGATAGGGTCCGGGATCTTCTGGGTCGCAGACGAGGACGGACAACCGACGCTCGCGGCCCGCGTGGCGCGACGTTCACGAGTGCAACGCAATCCGCTAGTCGGTGTCCGTTGCGCAGATGATCGTCACCTCGGCTCGTGCCCGGTCCACCAAGATCCACGTCTGGTCCCAGGCGACGTCGAAGAACCAGGGAGACCACGGTGCATCGCTGGCAAAGAGCCTGAAGTCTTCGTAGCGGTCGCCGATAAGGTCCCGCTCCGCGCGGCGGGCGAGATCCTTCGCATCGCGGTCTGTCCCTGGGTGACGTTTGTAAGCACCGCCATGGGCGAGGGCCGCAGCCAGATCGCCCTCGAGGCGTAGGGCTCCACCGGCGACTGGCCAGAAGTCAGGCGGGCTGCCGTTTGGGAATGGCGAGGGCACGAGAACGTCGGGGAGCGCTTGCTGAGCGGCGTTGCTCTCGAGAAGATTCCGGAGGGTTTCGTGCATCGTCAGATTGGTGTTCACGTTGAACCAGTCGCCTTTGTCGCCCTCCCATCGAAACCGGCGCACATGAACGCCGCCGTTTACGTGCGTGGCGGCAAGAGCTCGCTGAAACTCCTCGATCCCCTCACCCTCGACGGCGACCTCGACGTACATCTCAGACACCTCCGCAGAATGGCAGATCGACCGGATACCCACATCGACACATCAACGACGACGCCACCACTTTCGTGGTGGCGCGACGTCAGCGTTGTCTGCTGTGCGCTCAGGTGGGGCCGACTTGATCCCAGCGTGAAACGCGATGGCGCGCTTCGCGCCTGGTCGCCCGTCCCACGTCTCTAGCAGTACGGCGATCCGGTCACGCTGCTCCGCGTTCATGGGCTGCCACGTGGTCGCCGCGCGTACCTCCAGCCAGTTCGAGACCTGCGCACGTCCAAGGCCAGCCAACTCAGCGTCTTCGTCTCCAGCGAGCCGGAGATCGGCCTCGACCTGATCCCATCCGCCGCACGAGCGGGCCAAGAGCCAGGCGGCACGACGGTTCGATCGACGCTCCGATGACCAGGCCTCCGACGCCACGGACGCCGGAACGCCGAGCCGACCAAGGGCACGCGCGGCGGCTGAGGACACCCGACCACTGGGATCCGTGAGAAACGCAGGCAAGAGGCCATGGGCATCGTCTCGGCCAGCCCAGGTGACGACCCCTCGGATGGCAACCTCGCGGACGCGGGGACTCGAGCTGCCCAGGGCTTCGATGAAACTCTGCAGGTCGGTCGCGCCGCCGACCGCAAGCAGCCCGTCCAAGACGGCGGCCTGGATCCTGCCTGGAAGGTCTTGCTGAAGTTGTGCTCGATACCAGCCGGCGACGTCGAGGCCCCGCTTACGAGCGCGGAAACGAGCAGACTCGCGTACGCGCGGAACCCGGTCCACGGCCAGCGCCAGCAAACGTTCATCAGACAGTGCATCGTCCTCGACGGCCAGCACGACTACCTGCCGGATCATCGCGGAACGCGAATCCAGCAGATCGGCGAGACCTGTGGCATCCCGGGACACCAGCAACCAGTCGGCGCACCAGGCCAGGATCAGCTGATCCGTCTCGGTGCGTGCGATCTCATGCAGCCGCTCAACCGACAACAGGCCGCCTCGATGCGCCAACTCAACACCCCGCCGCCTGACCCGTCGCAGAGTCGACGTCAGCAGCGCCTCGATCAACGCCTCCCGCCCGACCTCGGCACGCAACTTTGACTCGACGATCTCGACCGCGTCGGGTCCAAAGCGCCGGTCGCGTCCGGCGAGGACGACGTCCATCACGCGCTCCAGATGCCCTGCCACGTCGGCGTGCTGCAGAGATTCCGCCGCAGCTTGGCGAACCTGGGGGACATGATCGACAAGGCGTATGGCGAGCGCCGTGGCCGCCAGTGGTCCACCGACCCCACGCAGCGCTCGCGCCGCCCGCTCCCTGAACCGTCCGTCTGTATGCATGCTCGTCACCGCAGCGACGAACCCGTCGGGTTCATTCAGGCGCTCATCGAGCCAGCCTCGGACGCCAGAGACCGGCCTCTCATACTGATAGCGATACGTACGCGCCGCCTGGTCCAGCACGACCCACTCCCTGCCGGACAGGGCCGTCAGAGTTCTCTGCAGTTCGTCACGGTCTCCGACATCGTCCACGACGGTACGCGACGCAGCAACCGCGAGATCGTAGGCTTCGATCGGAGTCAGAGACATGTCGCTGATCTTCTCCGATCATGGACTGCGCGTGCCATCCAGTTTCGCCCACGCAACCATCGACGCCCACCGAGACAAGATCGAACACGTCACGCCCGAGATGTTCACCGCGGCCAATCCCGACTGGGCACTCGGGATGCCTCTTGCCGTGCCCACCACCTGACGGCCTACCTGAGGATCGACCGGTCATCGGCACCGTGCCGAGTCCAAGGCCCACCGATGCGATCCCTCGTCGCGCTCGCCCCCGGTTCAAGATCAAGAACGTCAACGATTGTGGGGTCAGCGTCCACGAGGTGGAAGAGATGACCAACTCGCCCGTTCTCCACGGTGCCGTCCGACGTGCCGATGGCCTGCCACATGCCGTCATCAGCATCGTGGGAGACGTACAGGATCGGCTCGGCGCCGGCCATGACCGGCGCCGTCGTGATGCTGTTCGTACGCAGCAACCAGTGCCGTAGCCAGGCCGCCCTGGCGTCCCGCGCCATCGCCGTATCGACCACCGCCCACACGAACGGAAGGTCATGGTGTGCACGGGCTTCGGCGGCCAGGAGATCCTGCCCGCCCTGAGGAACATCCTCGAACGGCTCGTCGATCAGCGCGTACGCGATATCGCCGTCGTTCTCGAAGACCGCCGCGTGGAACGTTCCGCCGCCTTCGTTGCCGGCGCCAATGCCGATGGAGATGCGTCCGCTGTCGGCGTCCGAAGACCAGCCGAAGGCGTACGACGCCAACTCGCCATGTGGGCCGATGAACTCCCCGAACACCCGGCGATCCGTCCCGTGCTCGTTCTCAAACGCGACGAAGCGACCCTCTTCCACCCTGATCTTCACGGCGTCAGAGTAGTGGTCGCGCCGCCGCCCCGACGCGCGGGTTTCCATCCCCAACACAGGGGACGTACGGCGTTCATCCCGCACGAGGAAGACGGCCCGCCGATGTGCTGAACGCGTGACCTTCTTGGAGGAACCTGCGCCGAGCGCCGGGCAGGAGAGGCTGTACGCGGCGGACGTCGCTGACCACGGCTACGTCTGGGACCTCACCCGGGTGTGGGCACATCAGCCGGAAGCGAAGGACCAACTCATGGGGCTGTTCGCGTCCACGGCCGAGGCGGCGGGACTGACGCCGCGAGAAAGAGCCGTGATTGTTATCGCGCAAGCAGCCGCCGTCGGTGACTCCTACTGTGCCGTCGCGTGGGGACAGCGCCTGACCGCCTGGGCGGACCCGCAAACCGCGATCGCCGCACTCACCGCTGACGGCGAACCATTCAGCGAACGGGAGCAGGCGCTGGCCGCCTGGGCGCGAGCCGTCGCACGATCCCCCGGCAGCAGCACGCCACAAGACGTCCAGCGTCTGCGCGACGCGGGGTTCAAGGAGCCGCAGATCGTTGCCCTGACCATCTTCGCTGGCCTACGCACGGCCTTTTCCAGCATCAACGGCGCTCTCGGCGCCCGCCCTGACATCGCTATGGCGGAGAACCTCGACCCCGCCGTACGGGCTGCCATCACATGGGGACGTACGCCCGGCTGATGCTGATGATCCAGCCACGCCACGGAATCGGCCCGCCTCACTCCGCCCAGATAGCAGCACCCGCAACCAATCGTTGGACTACAACGCCCGGCACACCGATGGCGTTGGATGGCCTGCTCTGCCGGCTCAGCGGCCCATAAGGTCAAAGACTCATGCCAGCGCTGACGCATTCTCCTGACGCCCGCCGCAATGATAAAGACAATGAAGCATGCCTTCGCACTATCGCGCCGCCGCACGCGACTTTACGATGTTCGAGTCGCCCGATCGCCCAGCGTGGCGAACTCCTCAGCGGGGCGCGCTAGGTGCGGTACTCGGTCACTGGTCAGTCCACAGACGTCGTCCCGCGCTTCTTGCCATACCGACTGGCTCCGGCAAGACGGCCATCGCTACAGCCCTTCCATACCTGGCGCAAGCGTCGCGGGTGTTGGTTCTGGTGCCGAGCAAGCAATTGAGGTCGCAGATCGCGGACGCCTTCCGTACTCAGCACGACCTGCGCCGAATCGAAGCGGTGACCGACGCCTTCGACCCGCGCGTTTTCGAGGTCACTGGACGGGTTACGGACTGGGCAGAACTTCGCGGCTACGACGTCGTTGTTGGCCTGCCGGACTCCGTGAGTCCGTCGCACTACGATGACGAGTCAAAGCCTCCCGCTGACCTCTTCGACCTGGTGATCATTGACGAGGCTCACCACACGCCAGCGCCAACGTGGCGAGCTGTGCTTGACCACTTCTCCGACGCGCGTAAGGCATTGCTCACTGCGACGCCGAGGAGACGGGATGGGCAGCGGGTCCCCGGCGAGCTCGTGTACCACTTTCCGTTACGCGCCGCGATTTCGGATGGGTTTTACAAAGCTGTCAGTCCCACAATCCTGAGCGTGCCAAAGCCTGAATCCAAGGAGGAATGCGACAAGGCCATCTGCGCCGAAGTAGCCCGCCTGTTTTTTCTGCCCGAGCATTCGACAAGTACATTGCTGATCCGGGTCAACGAACGCAAACGAATCGCTCCGCTGATCGCAATGTACGCTCAGGTTGGCATCGACGTCGTCGGGCTCACCTCCGACTTGGGAGAGGCGCGCCGCCAGCAAATCTTAGCTGGCCTCGGGGACGGAACCCTCCGAGCAGTTGCCGTCGTGGGCATGCTGTCGGAAGGATTCGACCTCCCAAGATTGCGCCTTGCCGCCTACCACGATAAGCACAAGTCGGTGGCGGCGACTATCCAACTCATCGGCCGACTTGTCCGAGCACACCCGGACTTTCCTCAACCATCAGAACTGGTAACCGTCCAAGACAAGGACGTCTACCCTAGTTTGAAGGATGCTCTCTGGGACCTCTATCAAGAGGACGCGGACTGGTCGAATCTTCTGCCCGGAATCATAGACGACGAGGTGCAGGATCACCTCGACGACAGAGCCTTCTCGGAGGCATTGGAGAAGGCGCCGACTCAACTATCTCTAGAGAGTATTCGCCCGGTTGTCAGGGCAACCGTCTTCGAGGTCCGCGATCCCGATTGGAAGCCAGAGTTCACTGACGGCGCAGTCCCCCCCCGGCCTCGAGCGCGGGAGTCAACTGCGAGGTCAGCAGGTGTTCTACTCCACGGTGACCCCCAGCGCTCAAACGCTGCTGCTGGTCACTCAGGCCGTCGAGTCGCCCCGGTGGACCGCTGACGCGGGGTTGGACATGCCGACGTACGACCTGCACCTCGTTACGTACATCAACTCTGGCGCGGGCCAGATACTGCTCTTGGTGAACTCCGGAGATGGGGGCGTCAGAAGGGCGATGATGGACGCTCTCGGCGCGGACACATCCGTCCTTCGCGCCGCAGACCCTCAGCGCCTCCAGGATGCCTTCGACGGTCTTCCCAGGGTGAGCGTGTCAAACGTCGGTGTTCGAAACACCTACGCCGGGGGGCGCGGCCGCCCGAGCTACAAGATGTTCGCGGGAAGCAACGTCGACAACGGGATGCGCGAGGGCGACACAGCCCAGGGCGCGATCGGTCACGCGATGGCACAAGTGAGCATGGGCGAAGGCAGGGCCAGCTTTACAACGGGCTTCGCGGTGGAGAAGTCGAAGATCTGGGAGTCCCGTTACGTGCCCCTGCGCGCGTACGAGAGTGCCTTTACGGCGTTTGCGGCTCGCTACTGGAATGCGACCAAGCCTCAGAACCCGCTCCTACCCGCCGTTTCGCGAGGCTCTCGGCTGACGAATTTCCCTGCTTCCGATGCAGTGCTGATCGAACTCAGTCACGACCTGATCGGCGCACCATGGAGGCTCGCAAACGGACTCGAGATCGATCGGCTAGACATTCGACCAGGCAATCTCGCATTGACAGCCAATAGCGTCGCCATGGAAGCGCTCGACCCCCGCAACGGACATGTCGTCTGGACCGGTCAACAAGACGTGCTCGGGACGATCACTGACTCCGGTACTCCTGTGTCGGTAACGCGCGGCCAGTCCAGTATTCGCTCGTTGGCCGACCTCCTGACTACTTACCCCCCCCGCTATCTACTTTCTGGACGGCCAGACGGTGCAAGGCACGGTTGTCTACTCGCCGCGCGAGGTGCAACGTGATCTTTTGCGGTGGGAACCACAGTATTTGGACTGGTCGAGGACGGACATAACGCGCGAAACTGACCGGAGTGCAACTAAGGCAGGCAAGGGTCAATCCGTCCACAAGACCCTTCGTGAACACCTCGCCGCGCAACCGCTTCGCGGGCGGCGCCGTTGGATCCTTGAGAACGACGGGGCTGGAGAGCTCGCCGACCTCCTCGTACTAGAACTCATGGACGGCCGTGAGATTAGTTTGGAGTTGTGGCACGCGAAGCCGTCCGGCACGACCAAGGCGGCCGCGAGGGTGGGCGACATGCAGGTGGTCACAGCGCAAGCGATCAAGAGTCGTCGCTGGCTGACTGACCGCGATATCTGGGCTGAGATGCGGGACCGACTGATCGGCAAGCGAAGCCCCAAGCTCATCGTCCGCGACGGCAGTGAACGGCTTCTTCGCATAGCCCTGGGGCTTGCACCAGGTCGCGAGCATCTTGGCCTGATGCATCAGCCCTCATTGCTCCGTGGCCAAGTCGTCATCGCTCAGCCCGGCGTGTCATGGTCTGACTTGACACAGGACCTCGCCGCCTCAGGGCAGTCGGCGACACAGATTAGAGATCTCCTAGCCGTCTTCGATGACGCGCTCGGCTCCCTCGGCGAGAGTCACATCGTCTGCTCACCATGAGCACATGGTCACACCAACAATCCTCTTTGTGTCTGGCCGTTCCAGGGGATCGCACCCAGCGGCCACAACGAGCACGTCCCAATGTCGCGGCCATCGAAGGCCGCACACACGGCATCAGCAGGGCCCAGATCTCTCGGGCAGTGGTGCACACCATCCGCTGACCAGTGCTCGCGCGACCGGGGATCCTCGTCGGGGGACGATGACGACGACATGGTGCGCTAGTCGACAAGATCTGAGACCCGCGTGTCGCCCGCGACGACGAGCAGGTCGACGACTCGCTGCCACTGAGCGATGTGATCGGGACTGACGAGATCGGGGCGCCGTTCACGGAGCCACTCGGGCAGGGTGTAGGTCGAAGCACAGTTCACGCTGGCTCCGGTCACGACAGATTCAATCCAACGAAGACCCTTCTCGACCTGGTCGACAACATCGAGTTCGCGGATCGCGATCACGAGATGGTCGATACCCATGCGCGAGTGGGGCGCCGCTGTGAGCCAGCGTTCGACCTGCGGTTCCCAAGTCAGCAGACTCCGCCAGCGGTTGGGCTCGCCTGCGAGTTCTATCGTCAGATATCCCCACTCCGCGGCACTGTTGGGTATCAGCGCGGCTTCAGCGTAGTCGCCCCAAGTCCGTTCGGAAAGGAGGTTGGCGTTTGCCTCAGCCTCGTCAAGGACCATATCCATTATCGCGGGCCACAGCCGCTGGGCTTGCTGGCCAGCGTCAGGCCGTTCCTCCGCCGCCACAGCCACGGCCTGGAGCGCTTCCCCTAACGCTCGCGTATGACCGAAATAGCCCCGGAGGTAATCAAGTACGGGCTCGTCGCGGCCCTGAATGGCCTGCCACAGCGCCGCGCGTGCTGCGACGAGGGCGTCGCTCTGACTGTGGTGATAGCCGCGCTTGTGCTCCAGCATTGCCCGCTGATGTGCCGCGAGGAGTGACCGTAGGGCGTGCTGTGCGTCTTCCGAGCAGCACGCCGAACTGATCGCTGCGGCACCCGTAGCACGCAAGGCGGCCGTGAGTTGCCTGGTAAGGATGTCGGAACCGGCGACCGCGTCGAGTGACGCGGCGCCTGGCGGATCAAGCGCAATGACTGTGCGTCGTTGCGCTTCCTGGCTCCAGGGACCTAGGCGGGAGCGAAGAAACGTCTCAGTGACCAGGTCGAACGCAGCGCGATGGTGGCACCGGCCGAACAAGTGTGCGGTGTCGCACGGCACCGCCCAGACAGCGTCGAGACCGCGGGCGTAGACAAGCCGCGCCTCGTTTGCACCGTCGACGGCGACGGCGCGGCTGAGTGCAATCAACTCCGCGACGCCGGCGGTGTCGAGCACTGACAGCGCAGCTCGGACCTCGCTCGCCGTCGGTATAAGGAGAAGGGGAAGGGCCTGTGCCGCCGATCGGTCGGCCCCCTGAGCGAACAGCGTGTCGTCGAAGCCCTTGGACTCGCGGTTAGCGATAGCGGCGGCCACATGCAACAGGACCTCGGCGCTCCATAGCAGGTGGTCGTCGGACACGTGCACGCTCGATGTGAGATGCAGCTCAAGGGCCGAGGCCGCGACGGCAACAGGACCGTCCAAAGACAGGGCCCGCGGCTCGGGAAGGTCCTCCCATAGTGACATGGCGAGCTCAAGGTCCGCCGCGAGCGCGTGCTCGTCCATGTCCGGGGCACGGGCACCCTTGTCGCGAACGTGCGCGTGGCGAACTGTGAGGCCGATGGCGTCGTTGGTGCGTCGCAGGGCCGCATTCGTGGTTCCAAGGACCTCTTCGACCTCAGGGTCGGAGGCCTGCTGGATCATCACGCCTTCATCGTGAGCGGTGATCTCGTAGGCGTCTCGGTCTAGGGCGGCGGCCCAGCTTCGGACCGCAGCCAGGTGCTGGAGTGCCGCGTCCGAGGTGTCGTCGCCCACCTGCGCGCGGGCGTTGATCTGCAGCTGCTCGCCGAGTGCCTTCAGTTGCACGACGCGGTCGGCGTCCGCGGACAGGGTGAGGGCCATGCTCACTTCGCGCAGGGTCCATTGCCGGCGTTCCAGGTTCGGCAGATTCGGGATGTGCGCGGCGAGACCGCTTGGTCGGTCGGCTACGGCGCGCGAGAACTCGAGCTGCCAAACCGCGGGCTCGACGAGGAATGGATCCAGGGCGTCGCCGACGGTCTCTAGGTGCCGGACCAGCACAGCGAGTGCGAGCGCGGGCATCGCCAGGCTGTGAGCGTCCTTGAGCATGACTGAGGTGAGTGTCTGCGGCAGTGCACCCGCTCGGATGTGCTCCTCTGTGACGTACTCGAGGGCTTGCAGGGCGCTCATGCACGGATAGGGGCCAACTCCGGTTCCGCGGTACCAGAGCCAGACGTGGCCGTCGCCGACGTACTCTCGCGGCACTCCGCCGAGTGACAGGGTCTGCCCCTTGTCTTCCTGCTCGTCTTGGACGAAGAGTCCGCGACGGAGGCCGGAAAGGATGCGGATGCGGTGCAATGCCGCGTGGTCAAGCATTTGGTTGAGCAGCGACACGCCCCCCAGGTAGTCGGCCCTGAAGAGCGCTAGGAACGGTCCCTTCGCGAAGTGCGCCAGGGGTAAGCCCAGTCCACCAAAGTTGTGGTCGCGAATCCCCTCCTCGTTGAGTCCGCTATCCGACTCGAAGCCGTCGTCGTCTTCGTCCGGCTGCTCGATGTAGTACGCGGCGGCGAGGGCCACAAGCAGTTCTGTGCTGTAACTGGCGAGGCTGTTGCCGGCTAGCAGTGGCTCCACTGCGTGGTCTAGCGAGTGCGGCTCGTCTTCCGCTATGCGCCGGAGGATGGCTTCGCCGGGGTCTCCTATGTCGGGGCCGAGTAGAGCGAGGTGCTCCACCTGCGAGTCGTCGATCCAGAGGTACGGGCGGTGCCTCGTCGGCGCTGCGCGTCGACGAGGCTTGGACCCTCCGAAGGTATCGAAGATATTGAAGCTCTTGAGGCGTGCCTCATCCTCGGCGACCTGCTCGGGGGTTCGTGCAGCAAGCTCGGCGAGGCGGGCCGCTTGCTCCTCGTCGAGGGCGCGTTCTCTCTCACGGCACTGGTCGGCGATGGCGTCGCGGAGTTTGGTCCGGAGCGGATGTCCGGCAGGCGTCCCGTTCAGCACTAGTGCCCGCAGCCAATCGCGGATTAGCTCCGACGCCTCTCGATGGATGTTGGGCGGTATGCCGGCGTCGAGCAGCTGTGCGATGACGGGCTCGGTGACGATGGGATCAAGCGTGCCTCCATTTTGATGGCGCGCGTTCAGGATGCGGATCATGCGGATGGCGCCGTTTGCTCCGCCCCTCACGAGCATGGGCCATGCGTCGCGCAGCAGATCTAGGAGGTTTGGCGCCACGAGCAACGCTTCCGTCGGGACGTCCGCCCAACGCTCACCCGCTCCGGCTGTCACGACGGCGTCAAAGCCCTCTTGGAGCGCGGCAAAGCGACCCGCCCGGGGGTGCAGACGTGCCTCTGGTGCGGACAGCACCATCTCGCAGGCAAGCCGAGCCGACGGCAAAGTCCAGCGTGGGGCACCCGCGTCCGCTAGCGACGTTGCCGGGTCTCTATCCGCCAGCAGCAGCCGGGCGACGGAGTAGGCACGGAGGAGGTCGTGGCGGAAGGCGGGGATACGCTCCCAGGGCAAGCGACTGGCTGGCTGCAATAGGCCGGCCCTGCGTAGCCCATCAAGCGCGTCGTGGTCCAGCCGTGCGAGTAGGTCGTCGATATCGCCTCCTCGGAGGGCGTGGCCGGCCAGACTCAGCATCACGTTCTCTCGGGCGTCAGGAGCTCCCTGGTCTCGGCGCTCGGAGTCGCGCACGAGGTGCTGCCAGACATGATCGAGCGCTTGCGACTCGCTCAGTGGCAGACCGGGGTCGCCGGCCCGGCCGAGAAGGTCAATGACGATTGGGCGGCGCAGCAGTTCGCGTGCGCGGGCGTTGTCGATGAGTCGCCGCAGGGCAGAGAAGTGCGTGGCGACAGCCTCGAGATCGTCGTCGGTGAGCCCCGCCACCGTGTACTCGCGCGGGTCCTCGGCGCCAGATCTGAGCAGTTGCTTTACTACGGTGGCGCACTCTGTGGTCGTGATGGCAGCTACGCGGACTCCCGCTTGCCGGGCAGCACGTACGCAGTACGAGAGGACGTCGGCGTGCTCCTCTGTCGCCGCCTCTGCGGAGTCGATGACGAGTAGCCGCTCAGGCGCCGTCAGCTCGCCGAGCAGGACTTCCAGAGAGTTAGTGAGCAGTGCGAGCAGTTCGAGTTGCGTAGTCGGCAGGTACCGCAAGTTGAGCGCGACCGCCTGGCAGTCGGCGCCGAGCTGGTTGGGCGCGATGGCATCCATCACGAGCGCGCTCTTTCCGACCCCGGAGTCGCCGACGACGATGAGTTCGCCGTCGCCTGCTAAGGCTGTCGCGATGGCGTTCCGGATCTCAGAGCGCGGAAGAGTCAGTTCGCCGGAGGGGCCCGAGGCGAGGGAGCGGGCGACTGTCGTTCGGGCTTGTTCGTCTAAGACCAGCAGCCGCGCCCATCCTTGCGGCGCGCTGTGTGAAGCAGGCGCGAGTGCGCCATGAAGGCGCCTCCGCAGCGCCGGGGCGTTGAGGACGCCAGCGTTGCGCGCTAGCTCGCCCGCCAACTGTTCGAGCCGGTCTCGAAGAGCGATCGCATTCTCTTGCGTGTTTCCCAACGCTACGCTCTTGAGGTCCTCGACAAGTCGAGTCCAGTCTTCTTCGTGGCCGGTTTCCAGATCGACCTGCATGACCCAAAGCCGCTGCAGAAGGCGCCAAGTACGGTGCTCCGGCGTCCCCGCGTCCTCCTCTGCGATGCTCCCGAGCGCGTTGGCGACCATGTCAATAAGGTGGTCGAGCCGACTTCGGGTCTTGAACTTTCGGGGGGTGCGCACGAGCGCGACGAACTCTTCGGCGCTCGACTGACCGCGCGCGACGACGGCAAGCTCCGCGATCTCTTGCGCGTGCGTTTGTCGACCTGAGACGGCGAGCCCAATGCGATGGTCGACTAGAGGATCAGCGCTCCTCTCGGCCGCTAGATCGGCTCGGACCAAACCCTCGACCAGCTTGGCAGTCTTGGTGTCGCTCCGGACGAAGTCTGGCTTGCGACGGACGGCGATCTCGAGGCGGACCGATGAAACGCCGTCCGGAGCCCCCGCTGTGACGACGAGGTCGTCCGCGTTTGCAGCGGGTGCCTGTTGGAAGGCGACGCGTTCAGGCGACCGTTCATCCAACTCGAGGACGGGTCTGGTGGTGAGTAGCCGGCCAAGGAACACAGCGCCCAGCCGGTGCTCGAGCCGGGTTCCGCCTCCTCCCGTGGCGTACGGGCTTGCGGCAATCGACTCCTGCCTGGCCTCGTCCGGCACTTATCCTCCCGCCCGTCGTGAAGAGTGTGCAGAAGCCTCCCATTTCCAGGGCTCGCACGTCTCCGATACATCCATACGGCCCTGACTTACTTCGGCACGGAAGCGGGTGCTGGTGTCCACCACCGTCAAGTCCCGCCACAGCATCGGACCGCACGCCTCCCGCGTCGCCGACATAGACGCACGCCTCGCCCGAGCACTGCCATCGGCCTGAGCCATCACCTCACCCGCGTCATTCCGCCGCAAGTGACGTGGACCGTGTGGAAGGATCCCGACCCATGATTCGGGCGGTGGTGTTCGACGTCGGCGAGTGTCTGGTCGATGAGACCCGCGAGTACGGGACTTGGGCGGACTGGCTGGGGGTGCCGAGGCATACGTTCTCGGCGGTGTTCGGGGCGGTGATCGCTCGCGGGATGGACTATCGCGAGGCGTTTCAGGTGTTTCGGCCGGGGTTCGATCTGACCGAGGAGCGGCGGAAGCGCGAAGTCGCCGGGCAGGCGGAGCGGTTCGGGGAGGACGACGTCTATCCCGACGTACGTCCTGCTTTGAAGGCGCTGCGCGAGGCCGGATTGTGGTTGGGGTTGGCTGGGAACCAGACCGTTAGCGCAGGGCGGATCCTGCGGAAGCTGGACTTTCCGGTGGACTTGGTCGCTACCTCGGACGACTGGGGTGTGAGCAAGCCGGACCTGGGGTTCTTCGAGCACGTCATCGAGGCGGCTCCGTACGCCGCGAAGGAGATCCTCTACGTCGGGGACCGACTCGACAACGACATCAGGCCGGCTGCTGAGGCCGGGATGGTGACGGCGTTGATCCGTCGAGGGCCTTGGGGCGTGATCCAGGAGCATGAGCCGGAGGCCGATGAGATCGCGACGATCCGGATCTCGTCGCTCGCCGAGCTGCCTGAGTGGGTTGCGGCTCTCAACGACCGTGATCAGTGACGCTGCGCCGTCGCGATCCGGTTGAGGGTGCGGTCCAGGTCGTCGAGGGCCTCGGGCCAGGTGGTTTCGCTCGGCGGGTCGCTGTGGGCGAAGGTGCCGGCGAGCTCGAGGGTGATGTAGCCGTGGATGAGGCTGGACATTAGCCGGACGGCGTACGTCTCGTTGGTCTCGGCGATGCCGTAGCTGCGGACGACGGTGAGGGCTAGGTCCGCGTTGCGGCGGCCGGCGGTGATGGCGGCGGCGACCGAGTCCGGGATCTCCGCGGCCGGTTCGGAGGCGGGTGGGACGTGCTGGCGGGTGGTGGCGTCGTAGCGGCCGGGTGAGCGGCGGGCGAAGTCGCGGATGGCGTCGGCGTACGCGACTAGGAGGTCGCGGCCCTCCCCCGCGGCCATCGCGGTGCTGGTGGCGTCGGCGAGCTCGTCGAGGACGTACGCGGTGACGGCGGTGCGGAGGTCGGTGGCTCCGGAGATGTGGGAGTAGAGGGTCGGCGACCTGACTCCGAGGTGGCGCGCGAGGACCGAGATCGTGACGGCGTCGAAGCCCAGCTGGTCGGCCAGGTCGGCGGCGGCCGCGATCACGGCGCTCCGGTTCAGCCCTGGACGGCCCATCAACAACCTCCCCAATAACGAATTGCCTAACAGTTGTAGGAAACCTAGCATGGTTGGCATGAAGCCGCTGACCGAGACCGACGTACGCGCATCGTTCGTCAACCTCACCAAGGGGGCGACCAAGCGCCTCAACCTCCCCGCTGACCTGGCCGAACGGCCGTGGGAGGACCTCGACTACCTCGGTTGGCAGGACCCGAAGGCGCCGCAGAACCACTACCTCGTCACCGAGCACGACGGCCGGCTCTGCGGCATTGCCCTCCGCGCCTCGCGCGAGTCGCGAGGGCCGCGGAAGACGATGTGCGCGCTGTGCGCCTCGGTCAGTGACGTCGCGCTGCTGGTCGCCTCCCGCGCCGGTCGCTCCGGGCAGGACGGCAACTCCGTCGGTACCTATATCTGCGCCGACCTCGACTGCTCTCTCAAGGCGCGCAACAAGCGCAAGCTCGACACCCCGGTCATCCACGAGACCCTCAGCGCCGAGCAGAAGGTCGACCGGCTGCTCGGCAACCTCGAATCATTCGTGGCGCGGGTGCTCCGGCCGGCGTAGCGGCCTGACGCCGGGGGTTCGCGACTGCCGCGCCGTCTCATAGGCCGGCGCACGTAGGCGGCGGTGCCATTCGTAGATCTCGAGCCCGGGTGGTGTCGAGCGGGTCGGGTCGAAGGAGAGCAGCGGGTCGCGGTCCGACTCGATGGTCAGCTCGAGCGTCGCAAACGGCGTCCAGTCCGTCCCGGGCCGCGCCCACACCAGCTGCCACGTGGCCCCGCCGACGAGCTGTGCTCCGAGCCAGACCGGCCCAGTGGGCGTGCGGTACGGGAGCAGCGTGCTGAAGAACCCGTCGGACAGACGGGTCCTGGGAGCCAGCAAGAACCGGGTCCATCGACCGTGACCGGTGGTCGCGAGCAGGAGGTCGCCGTGTTCGCCGCGGACGGTGGGGACGCGCAGGGCGAGCCCGTTGACATCGGGCACCGGCTCAGGCAGGCCCACGGCGCGGGAGAGTCGTACCACCACCTCATCCGAGCCTCCTTCGTCGAGGAACGCTGCGCCCGTGGTCGCTCCCGGGTGCCGGCGCAGCATGGCCAGGTGCACCTTGCCGTGCGGATGCAGGGGCTTGTCGGCGGGTCGCAAGTGGGCGAGCACGCTGACAGCGGTCTGCAGCACACGGCCGCCCGCTCGCGCCATCGAGTCTGTGACGGCTGGATTCACGCGGTTGGCCTTCCTAGACGGCGATCGCCCCAACGAAGGCGGTCGTGCAGGATGGCGGCACGGGCTGCGTTGCTGCCAGCTGCGCCGTGTACGCCTCCGCCGGGGTGGGCGGAGGCGGACCCGAGGAACAGTCCGGGGATGCCGGTCTCGGCCCGCCCCATGCCCGGCACCGGTCGAAAGACCAGCTGTTGGTGGAGCTGAGAAGTGCCGCCGCCGATCGACCCGCCGATCAGGTTGGCGTCGAGAGCTTCGAACTCATGGGGCCCGAGTACGCGTCGTGCGGCGATGGTGCTGCCGAAGCCGGGCGCCAGGCGCTCGATGCGCGCCTGCATGCGGTCGGCGAAACGTTCGCACTCCTCCTCGTCCCATCGCCCGCGCAGCCCGTCGGGTCCCGCATCGCGCAGCACCGTCTGCGGCACGTGGGTGTAGGCCCACACCGACTCCGTCCCCGGCGGCGAGCGGCTCGGGTCGGTGGTGGTCATCTGACCTGCCAGGAGGAACGGAGCATCGGGGATGACGCCGGCAGACACCTGAGACAAGGACTGGGTCATCTGCTCGACCGAGTCGGCGACGTGGAAGGTGCCGGGCGCGTACGCGGGCTCGGTGAGCCATGGAATGGGCTTGTCCAGCGCCCAGTCGACCTTCACCGTGCCTGGGTCCAGCTGGAAGTTCTTCATGCCGGCTGCGACGCGTCGCGGTACGTCTGCGGGGTCGAGCAGCCGGCCGTACAGATGGGTCGCCGCGACGTCGGCGATCACGGCCCGGCCCACCTTGAACCGGTCGCCCTCACGGGTGCGAACCTCGGTGACGCGACCGTCCTCGACACCGAGGCGGGTGACCTCGGCACCGCACCATACGTCACCACCACGCCCACGGAAGCGGCGCTCCAGCGCGGCGGCGAGCATGCCAGCACCCCCCTCTGGGACGGGGAAGCCAACGGTCTGGCCCAGCATGGCGAGCAGAAGCCCCATCATGCCGGAGCCCGGCGAGTCCAACGGGATGTCGGCATGTCCAGCGTTGCCGGCCAGGAGCAGACGCGCAGCTTCGCCCCTGAAGTGGTTGCGGGCGAGGTCTCCGGCTGGTGTGAGCAGGGTACGTACGGCCGCCAGGCCCCCTGCACGACGTAGGGCGTTGAGCAGGTGGACCCCAGGCCGCAGGGGCGGGAACGGGGTCAGCAGGGCATGTACGAGGGGTTCACCGATGTGGTCCCAGAGACCGCACAGCTCCAACCACGCCTGGCCGTCGCCAGCGTGCTGGGCGTCGAGCAACTCCGCGGTGACGTGTCGGTCGCGGTGCAGCAGCGCCCAGCTTCCGTCTTGCATGGGATGACCCAGCACTGCGGGAGCATGCCTCCACCGCAGCCCGTACTCGTCCAGGCCGAGCCCGCGGATGGTCGGGGAAGCGGCCGCGAGCGGATAGAACGCGCTGAAGGTGTCGTGGATGAAGCCCGGGTGGACGTCCTCGGAGCTGCGTACCGCTCCGCCTGTGGTGGGTTGGGTCTCGAGCACCAACACCGACCAGCCCTTGTCGACGAGCAGGTTGGCCGCGACCAGGCCGTTGGGTCCGGAACCAACGACGACCGCGTCGTAGGAGGCGTCGCTCATGGGCGGCGTTCGACGATGTAGGCCAAGCGCCGGAGAGCCTCCACGTTCCGCCAGCGGAGAAGCGGATCCTGCACCAGCCGTGGGACCAGAGCGCCCGGGCCGTCGACGGCCTGTTCGCGAATCCCGATCTCGGTGCCCTCTCCTGCTTCCTCCACAGTGATCTCGACATGCGCGGCGCCTACGGGCCAGCCGCGCGCACGAAGCAACAGCCTGCTCCCGGGTTCGCACTCGAGCACCTCGGTGCTGTCGTCGAGCAGCATCGGCCAGACGCCGACGGAGTGATGCAGCTGAGTGCCGACGTTCGGCCAGTCCTTGTCGGCATCGCGCAATCGAGACGCGCCAACGACCCAGAGCGGGTACAGCCAACCGTCTGAGAGGACCTCCCACACGTGCTCGGGTGATGCGTGGACAAACCTGTGGTTTCTACTCATGGAGATGTCCTCGTCGACTCGGGGTCACTGGACGTGGCGGTACCCCCTGCCCCCGGCGCGTTATGCGGACAGCCAGGTTGCGCACGATCCCCAGGGCGGCGTTCTCGCGGTCGCCGCGCATGGCGTTCTCGCCTTTCGTGGCGGTCAGGACGTTGCCCGGATGTGGGTTCACGGGACGGGTGAGGTCGGTGATCAGGAATCCGAGGATCGGCGCGACCACCCGGTCGTGGAGGAGGGGCACCGCGTGTCCCAGCCGTATCACCTCGGCGGCCATGCTCAGCTGTGGCCGGCCGCGGCCGCGGTCGACCCGGCGCAGGATCTGCCGGGCTGCTCGTTGGGGGCTGGAGACCGGAGGCGGGGGCCGGCCCTCATGACCGATGACGCTCGCGGCATGCTGATAGATGGGGGTGTCCACGCCGGCCGGTGCGACGTACACGATCGCGACGTCAGGTCGGTCGCGGTTCTCCAGGCGCAGCTGATGGGCCAACGCGCGAACACCCCATTTGCTGATGACGTAGGGACTCATCGAAGGCGCCGTGATGTGGCCGAGCGCTGAACCAACCAGCACCAGCGTTCCGCTGCCCTGCCTGCGCAACACAGGCACCACATGACGTGCCACATTGACCGAGCCGAGGAGGTTCGTACGCAGCACACCGTCGAAGATCTCCGGTGGCAGGGACTCCGTGCGACCCATCGCAACCACCCCAGCGCAGTTGATGACTGTGTCGAGCCGCCCGTGTCGGTCGAGCACCGCCCCGATACAGTCCCGCACCGCATCGTCGTCTCCCACATCGAGCGGCAGCACCATGGTCGATGCGGCACCCAGCCGCGCACACTCACGCGCAGCGGCGTCCAGCGACTCACGGCCCCGGGCGACCAGGACGACGTGGTCTCCGCGGGTGGCGGCGAGGCGCGCTACAGCCAGACCGATCCCGCTGGATGCTCCGGTGACGAGGGTGATGGACATGGTCGGAAGCGGTACCCGTGAACGACGACTTCATGCGACGGCGCCGACGCAGCCCTCCCGGCTCAGCACTCGATGACGTTGACCGCGAGACCGCCGCGGGAGGTCTCCTTGTACTTGACCTTCATGTCGGCCCCGGTCTCGCGCATGGTCTTCAGCGCCTTGTCCAGGCTGACCTTGTGGGAGCCGTCGCCGTTGAGGGCGAGGCGGGCGGCGTTGATGGCCTTCACGCTGGCGATGGCGTTGCGTTCGATGCACGGGATCTGCACCAGCCCGCCGACCGGGTCGCAGGTGAGGCCGAGGTTGTGCTCGATGCCGACCTCGGCGGCGTTCTCGACCTGCTCCGGCGTGCCGCCCAGCACCTCGCAGAGCGCACCGGCTGCCATCGCGCAGGCCGAGCCGACCTCGCCCTGGCAGCCGACCTCGGCCCCGGAGATCGAGGCGTTCGTCTTGCACAGGATCCCGATGGCGGCCGCGGTGAGCAGGAAACGGACGATGCCGTCCTCGATCGCGGCCTCGTCGAGCCCCGCGGCCGGCGCGACGAAACGTACCCAGTAGTGCAGGACGGCGGGCACGATGCCGGCCGCGCCGTTGGTGGGAGCGGTGACGACCCGGCCGCCCGAGGCGTTCTCCTCGTTGACCGCCAGGGCGAACAGGTTGACCCAGTCCATGACCCGGAAGGGGTCCTGGGCACCGGCTCCGGACGCCAGGTCGCGGTAGAGCAGCGGCGCCCGGCGCGGGACCCGCAGACCCCCAGGAAGTACGCCGTCACTGACCGGATCACGGTCGCAGCCGGCCTGCACGCAGTCGGCCATCACCCGCCAGATCTCCAGGAGACCGGCTCGGATCTCGTCGTGCGTACGCCAGGTCAGCTCGTTGGCGCGCATGAGATCCGAGACCCGGAACCCCTCGCGCTCGCAGGTGCTGAGCAGCTCGGCGCCGGTGGTGAAGGGGAACCGGACGCTCGAGTGGTCGGGCACGATCCGGGCGGCGCCGGACGCGTGCTCGTCGATGACGAAGCCCCCGCCGACGGAGTAGTAGGTCCGCTCTCGGCTCACCTGCCCTGAGGCGTCGTAGGCGGTGAACACCATGCCGTTGGGGTGGCCCGGCAGGCTCTTGCGCCGATGCATCACCAGGTCGGTCTGGCTATCGAAGCGGATCGGCTGGTGACCGCCCAGCGTCAGCTCCCCACGCTCGCGGATGGCCGCCAACCGCCCGGACGAGGCCCGGGTGTCGACGGTCGCCGGCTCCTCCCCCTCGAGGCCGAGCAGCACCGCTCCCTCCGAGCCGTGGCCGTGCCCGGTCGCGCCGAGCGACCCGAAGAGCTCGGCCTTCACCCGGGTGACCGCGTCCAGCTGCCCGTCCTCGACGAGGCCGTCGATGAAGGTCTTCGCGGCTCGCATCGGCCCTACGGTGTGGGAGGAGGACGGGCCGATCCCGATCGAATACAGGTCGAAGGTGCTCAGAGTCATCGCTACGACCGGAGCCAGGGCGCCGCTGAGATCAGCGGTCACGACGGTTCACTCCTCGATCAGAGCGTCGTAGGCCGCGGCGTCGAGCAGGTCGGGAGCGCCAGAGACACGCATCTCGAAGAGCCACCCGGCGCCGAACGGGTCACTGTTGATCAGCGCGGGATCCTCGACGACGGCCGAGTTGATCTCGAGGATCTCGCCGTCGGCGGGCGCGAAGAGGTCGCTGACGGACTTCGTCGACTCCAGCTCGCCGCAGCTCTCTCCCCCGGTGATCTTGCTGCCCGCCTCGGGCAGCTCGACGAAGACGATGTCGCCCAGCGCCTCGGTGGCGAAGGCGGTGACGCCGACGCGCGCGACGTCCCCGCGGGTCTCGATCCACTCGTGCTCGGCGGTGTACGACAGGTTGGTCGGGTTGCTCATGGCTGTGCTCATTTCTTGGAGTAGAAGGGAAGGTCGACGATCTCGGCGTCCTCGCGGCTGCCGCGCACGTCGACGTGGACCTTGGTGCCGGCGGCGGCGAGGTCAGGCCTGACGTACGCCATCGCGATGGGACGACCGAGGGTCGGCGACGGCGAGCCGCTGGTGACGACGCCGATCTCGTCGCCGGTGGCCGGGTCCACGATCGCGTAGCCGGCTCGCGGGGATCGGCGCCCGGCGGCCACCAGGCCGACGAGCACGCTGCGCGGGCCCTCGTCGCGGCGTGCGGCCAGGGCGGCGTCGCCGACGAAGCCGTCGGGCTTGTCGAAGGAGACGACCCGGCCGAGGCCGGCCTCGAAGGGCGTCGTCTCCCGGCTCAGCTCGTGACCGTAGAGCGGCATGCCGGCCTCGAGGCGGAGGGTGTCGCGGCAGGCGAGCCCGGCGGGCTGCAGCCCGTGCGGCGTACCGGCCTCGGTGATCGCCTCCCAGACCGAAGCGGCCGACGAGGGCGCGCAGTAGATCTCGAAGCCGTCCTCGCCGGTGTAGCCGGTGCGGGCGAGCAGCACGTCGATCCCGGCGACCGTGCCAGCGTCGATGGCGTAGTACTTCAGGGACGGGACGTCCAGGTCTGTCAGGGCTGCCACGATCGCCGCCGAGGCAGAACCCTGGACCGCGATCAGCGCCCACTCCGCGGAGGCGTCGCGGACCACGGCGTCGTACGCCTCGGCCCGCTCGACCAGAGCCGGAGCGACCACGTGGACGTTGCTCGCGTTGGCGACGATGAGGTAGCGCTCCTGCTCGAGCCGGTAGACGACCAGGTCGTCGATGATGCCGCCGTCCTCGGCGCAGATCATCGAGTAGCGGGCGCGGCCGATGCCGATCTTCGACGGCCGACCGACCAGGGCGCGGTCGAGGGCGCGTCCCGCCTCGGGGCCGGTCACCTCGATCTCGCCCATGTGGGACAGGTCGAAGAGGCCCGCGGTGGTGCGTACGGCATTGTGCTCGGCGGTCTCCGAGCCGTAGCGGACCGGCATGTTCCAGCCGGCGAAGTCGGTGAACGAGGCACCGAGCGCCTGGTGGATCTCATGCAGAGGGGTAGGGACGGGTGAGGTCATATGCGGGAGGCTCCCTGCTGATGGGTGCCGACAGTCGCGGCACCCGTGGACGGGTGACCTCCCCGCTCTGTCATCGCTACCTGAGAGCTTCACCGCCCGGCTGGGGCGATTTGCACCGTGGGTGCAGGATCCAGCGGATCCTGTCTTTCCAGAGGTCGCCTCACCACAGCGGTCATTGGGCCTGAGAGATTCTGGGGAGGTTTGCTCCTTCGGCGCCTCACCCGGGATGGGCAAGGACTCTCCCGCTGCGGTTCAAGTGGCGGATGTGAAGTTGTGCGGCACAACCTAGGTCTGGCCACCTCGGTCGTCAAGACGCGACCCCATTAACGGGAACTGTTCTCATCGAGCCCTACGATGGCCCGATGCCACCGACCAGCGCCAGCAACCGGGTTCCCGTGGTCATCCTCACCGGCCATCTCGGGTCGGGGAAGACCACGCTGCTCAACCATCTGCTGCGCCAGCCCGGCGCGCGGGTGGGCGTGGTCGTCAACGACTTCGGTGACATCAACGTCGACGCCGGTCTCGTCACCGGCCAGGTCGACGAGCCCGCCTCGATCGCCGGCGGCTGCCTGTGCTGCCTGCCCGACGCCGGCGGCCTCGACGACGCGCTCGAGAAGCTGACCCACCCGCGGCTCGCGCTCGACGTCGTCATCGTCGAGGCCAGCGGGATCGCCGAGCCCGGGACGCTGGCCCGGCTGGTCCGCTTCAGCGGTGTCGAGCGGGTACGCCGCGGTGGGCTCATCGAGGTCGTCGACGCCTCCGCGTACTTCGACACCCTCGATGACGGGCGGGGCCCGGCGCCGGTCCGGTTCGCGGCCGCCTCGCTGGTCGTGGTCAACAAGACGGACCTGGTGCCGGCCGACGAGCGATCCGACGTCCTGGCTCGGATCGAGCAGCGCGTGCGGGAGCACAACCCCGAGGTCCATGTGGCGTACGCCGTGGGTGGCCGTATCGACCCGCGGCTGGTCTACGACGCGGCGGTGCCCCAGGACCCGCCCGACGAGCTGCCGATCGCCGCGCTCCTGCGCGAGGCGGCCGCTTCGCACGAGGCCCATCAGCACGCCCGGGCGGTCACCGTGACGACCCCGGGCACCATCGAGCCGGCTCGACTGGTCGACCTGCTCGAGGAGCCGCCGGCGACGGCGTACCGGGTCAAGGGGACCGTCGCCGTCGCGACCGGCCAGGGGCCGCGCAACTACCACGTGAACCTGGTCGGGCGCAGTGCCCACGTCGCCGCGGCGCGGACGCCGACCACGGCGAGCGAGCTCGTGGCCATCGGCCTGGAGCTCGAGACCGACCCGGTACGGCAGCGCCTCGCGGAGGCCCTCGCCCCGGCCGAACGGCCGAGCACCGAGGGCCTACGCCGGCTGCGCCAGCTGGTGCGGGTCAGCCTCTGACCAGCGGTATCAACCCGCCCGGCGCACGATCCGTTCCATGTCGGTGATGATCACCGAGCGCGACTCCAGCCGGACCCAGCCCTTGGCCGCGAAGTCGGCGAGCGCCTTGTTGACCGTCTCCCGAGCCGCGCCCACGAGCTGCGCGAGCTCCTCCTGGGTCAGGTCGTGGCGGACGTGGACGCCCTCCTCGGTCTGCTCACCGAACCTCTCGGCGAGGTCCAGCAGCGCCTTCGCCACCCGGCGGGGTGCGTCGGCGAAGACCAGGTCGCCGATCACGTCGTTGGCCCGACGTAGGCGGCCCGACAGCAGGGCGAGCAGCCCACGGGTCACGCTCGGGCGCCCGTCGAGCAGGCGCAGCAGGTCGTCGTGCGAGAGCGAGGCGAGCTCGACCTGGTCGGTGACGGCCGTGACGGTGGACGAGCGTCGACCGGGGTCGAAGAGCGACAGCTCACCGAACACCTGACCCGGCCCGAGGATCGCCAGCAGGCTGTCCTGCCCGTTGGCCGCGGCACGGCTCAGCTTCACCTTGCCGTCCACGACCGCGTAGAGCCGGTCGGCGGCGTCGCCCTCGTGGAACAACACCTCACCGCGCCTGAGGCGTGTCTGACCCATCATCGCGAGCATCGCCGTCATCGACTCGTCGTCCAGCTCGCTGAAAAGCGGTGCGTGCCGAAGCACGTCTTGATCCATTACCCAGCCGCTCCTGTCATCCTTTTACCGAAGACATCAGCCTAGCCAGATCCGGGGCTTCGACAGCGGATGTGTGTCCCGCATCGCACCGTTGTCGAGTGCGTTCTTCGCCACACCGGACTCGGCGGGAAGCCTCGGGGCCTCTGCGTCGTTGAACCTGCCGTGAAGCTCTCCATGCTGGACCGGTCCCGCACGCGGGTGGGGTACGCCGAGGGCGCTGCGCTGACCCACACGATCGAACGCGCGGCGGCGGCCGAGCGGCTCGGCTACCACCGGTTCTGGGTCGCCGAGCACCACGCGGTGCCGGGGATCGCATCAGGGTCGCCGCCGGTGCTGATCGGTGCGCTCGGCGCGCACACCTCCACGATCCGGCTCGGGTCGGGCGGGGTGATGCTGCCGCATCACCAGCCGCTGGTCGTCGCCGAGCAGTTCCTCATGCTCGACGCCCTCTATCCCGGCCGGATCGACCTCGGTCTGGGGCGTACGTTGGGCTTCACCGCGCCCGTACGCCGCGCCCTCCGGCAGGATCTCGACGACCCGGACACGTTCGCCGAGGACATCGAGGAGCTCAGCGGCTACCTCGACCGCACCGCAGCGGTCACCGCCCGGCCGGCCGCCGCCCACCAGATCCCGATGTTCGTGCTCGCGACCGGGAAGGGCGTCGCGCTCGCCTCCCGCCTCGGGCTGCCGGTCGTCGTGGGCGGTCCGGTGCTCGACAGCCCGCGGTTGAACGAGCTGCTGGGGGCGTACCGGACCGGATTTCGACCGTCGTCGCGTGCTTCCGCGCCCTCGGTGATGATCTCCGTCGACGTCCTGGTCGCCGACACCGACGCCGAGGCCGCCGAGCTCGCCCTGCCGGAGGCCTGGGCGATGGCCAGGTCGCGGCAGACCGGCGAGTTCGGTCCGCTCGAGCCGGTCGCGGCGATCCGCGGCCAGGCCTGGTCGAACCAGCTGCGCGAACGGGTCGAGGCGCATCTGGCGCGTACGACCGCCGGATCTGCCGAGACCGTCCGGCGTCGTCTCGACCAACTGGCCGAGGCCACCGGAGCCGACGAGCTGCTCGCCTTCACCTCCACCTACGACCGCGACGCCCAGCTCGCCTCCGACGCCGCTCTCGCCGGGATCATGACCGGACGGTCCCAGGTGCGGGCCTAGCCTTCGGCGGTCCCTCAGAACGGCACGGCGTCGCCGGCTTTCGCGACCCAGTTGGTGGCGACCGGACCGGCGACGTCTGCGTCGGTCGGGAGCTTGATCGAGACGGGGTTGGGGTCGTCGTTGGTCGCCGAGACGATGATCTGCGGGTAGAGCACACCGCCCTCGACATTGCCGGACTTCGGGCTCACCCCGGCGTACGCCTTCTTTTCCCCCGAGACCTCGACCGACGGCCCCACAGCCTGCTCGGCCGGGCCGGCGTGGGCGTCCTCCGCCGAGCCGAAGGCGACAGCTGCGGTCTCGCCCTTCAACGTGCACGAGACACCAGGCTTCGCGGTCGCGGTGATCAGGTAGTAGCCGCCCGCCTGGGACTGCTCGGTGACCTTGAAACTCAGGTCGTCCGTACGGCACGGGCTGGTCGCGTTCTGGCCCTCGTCCACAGGTTTCGCCGTGTCGGTCGCAGCGGCCGACAGCGACGGGGTCGCCGGAGCGACCGAGGCGGACACCGAGGGCGAGGCCGACGCCGCGGCGGACTCGGCCTCCTCAGAGGACGGTGTCGCCGCGGTCGAGCCGCACGCGGTCGCCGAGGTGACGACGAGCGCAGCGCCGGCGAGGGACAGCAGGGAAGACTTCATCTCTAGGGATCCTTTCGTTCCGGCAACCCCCGATGAGCGGCCGGGCGCACGGTGGACGCCTGGCGGTCCCGGAAGGTTGCACACGATTCGGATCGTTGTTCGACCGTTCACTCCTTGGCCGTCAGCGCATGCGCGGCGTCGAGGAGGAGCCGGCCGAGCTCGGCCTGGCGCGGTGGTGCGAGGCGGGCCTCGATGCCGGTGATGCTCAAGGCTCCGTACGGCTGCCCGTGGGCGTCGAAGACGGCGGCGCCGAGGCCCCAGCTGCCGACCACGATGAGGCCAGGGTTGACCGCGAAGCCGAGCTCGCGGGTCGCGGCGACGCGTTCGCGCAGGGCGTCGGCGGAGTGCTGCTCGCCGTAGGCGCCGACGAGGTCGGTGCGGGCCAGGTAGGCCTCGCGCCGCGACTCCTGCAGGAAGGCGAGGATCGCCAGGCCGGCCGAGGCGACGCCGAGCGGGAACCGGATCCCCTCGTGGAGCACGTGGGAGCGGATCGGGAAGCTGCCGTCCTCGCGCAGGACACAGACCGTCTCGTCGCCGCGCCTGATGGAGAAGAAGGCGCTCTCGCCCGTCTCACGGGCGATGCGCAGCACGGCCGCCCGGGCGGCCGGGGTGATGTCGTGGCGGGTGGTCGCGGCTGCGCCGAGGAGGAAGCACTCCGGGCCCAGGTGCCAGGTGCCGGTGTCGTTGTCACGCTCGACCAGCCCCTCCTCCTGGAGGGCGCTGAGTAGCCGGTGGGCGGTCGGGCGCGGGATGGCCGCGGTCGTCGCCAGATGGGTGGTCGTCGCACCCTCCGGCTCGCGCGCGGCGAGCAGCCGCAGCAGGTGCGCGCTGCGGCGGATCACGCTGGGTTGAATGCTGGGCTGTTGCGCTCCAGGACCGGGCTCCATGGGACGTACGATAGGCGACGTCCATTCAGTGAACGCATCTGCGCCAGCGGGGTCGGTCAACGAGAGATCGAGCGTGAACTCGCGCTCATCTATTGACCGGGCGGCCGAGCCATCTTTGACTGATCATCATGGACAAGGTCATCTCCTCAGCTGCCGAGGCGGTCGCGGACATCCCGAACGGAGCGACCCTCACGGTCGGCGGTTTCGGGCTGTGCGGCATCCCTTCGGTGCTCATCAATGCTCTGCTCGAGGCCGGCGTCACCGACCTCGAGGTGGTCTCCAACAACGCCGGCGTCGACGACTGGGGCCTGGGTCTGCTGCTCGGCGCCGGGCGCCTGCGGCGGGTCGTCGCCTCGTACGTCGGCGAGAACAAAGAGTTCGCGCGGCAGTATCTCTCCGGCGACCTCGAGGTCGAGCTGACCCCGCAGGGCACGCTGGCCGAGCGGATGCGCGCCGGCGGCTCCGGCATCGCCGCCTTCTACACCCGCACCGGCGTCGGCACGCAGGTGGCGCAGGGCGGGCTGCCGTGGAAGTACGACGACGCCGGCAACGTCATCAAGACCTCGCCCGAGAAGCCGGTGATGACCTTCGAGACGCCCTACGGCGAGAAGGAGTTCGTCCTGGAGGAGGCCATCGTCGCCGACTTCGGCATCGTCCGCGCGTGGAAGGGCGACCGCCACGGCAACCTCGTCTTCAAGGACTCCGCCCGCAACTTCAACCCGCTGGCCGCCATGGCCGGGCAGATCACGATCGCGGAGGTCGAGGAGCTCGTCGAGCCCGGCGACCTCGCACCGAACGACATCCACCTCCCGGGGGTCTACGTCCACCGCGTGGTTCCCCTGACCCCCGAACAGGCCGCCGACAAGCGCATCGAGAAGAGGACGGTCCGCTGACATGGCATGGACACGTGAAGAGATGGCCGCCCGCGCCGCCGCGGAGCTGTCCGACGGCGACTACGTCAACCTCGGCATCGGGCTGCCGACGCTGGTGCCCAACTACGTCCCCGACGACGTCGAGCTGGTGCTGCAGAGCGAGAACGGCATCCTCGGCACCGGCGCCTACCCCACCGAGGACGCCGTCGACCCGGACCTGATCAACGCCGGCAAGGAGACGGTCACCGTACGCAAGGGCGCGAGCTTCTTCGACTCCGCGATGAGCTTCGGCATGATCCGCTCAGGCAAGATCGACGCCGCGATCCTCGGCGCCATGCAGGTCTCCTCGTCGGGCGATCTGGCGAACTGGATGATCCCCGGCAAGATGGTCAAGGGCATGGGCGGCGCGATGGACCTCGTCCACGGCGCCAAGAAGGTCGTCGTGCTGATGGAGCACGTCGCCCGCGACGGCTCCTACAAGATCGTCAACGAGTGCTCGCTGCCCTACACCGGCCTCGGCGTCGTGCAGCGCATCATCACCGACCTCTGCGTCCTCGACATCACCCCCGAGGGCCTGCGCCTCGTCGAGCTCGCCCCGGGCGTCACGCTCGGTGAGGTCGAGGAGAAGACCGAGCCGCCGGTTCTCCGCTGATCGCCGAGACGTCAGTTTCTGAGCGCGAGAGGTCGAATCTTGACGCCGAGGCGTCGCGCACGTCGGTCGAGATGGCGCTGGTGTGACATCTCGGGCGTCGCGCGTGACGCTTCGGCTGTCGTGCCTGACGCTTCGTCCGGCGTACGTGACGTTTCGACGCCAAAAACTGACTTCTCGCGCTCGATAACTGACGTCTCGGCGTCAGGTTCTGACTTCTCGGGCTGTCTGCGACAATATGCGGCGTGGATTTGAGGGTGGTGCGGCCGACGCGCGGGAGCGTGTGGCTGGCGCTGCTCGCGGCGGTGGAGATCACCACCGGGTCCAGCTTGGCCCACCTGGCCGGCGGCGGGGAGCTGCCGGACGCGTTGTGGCTGGTGGCGACCGGGTTCGCCGCCTTCGGCGCCGGGGTCGTGGTGCTGCAGCGACGCGTCGGGATCGTCCTGGGGGCGGTGCTCGCCGGAGCGGCGCAGCTGGGGATGCACGAGGCCTTCGAGGCGTACGCGGCCCCCGCCGCCCACATGCACAACAGCGGCTCGGGCGACACGTCGATGCTGGTCGCGCACACCGCGGCCGCGGTGCTCACCGTCGCCGTGTGGCTGCTGCACCGCCGAGCCTGGCAGGTCATCTCCCGGGCGCTCACCAAGCCCCGGATCCCGATCCCGTTCCGCCTGCCGGTCCAGGCGCAGCCGGTCGTGCCGCGCACCGGGCTGTGGACGTACGTCGCTGCCGGCCGGGGTCCGCCGGTCCTCGCCTGAGGACCCGACCCCGACAACTGGGCACCGCCCAACAGCAGACACTCCACAGAAAGCAACAACCCATGTCTCGACGTACCCTCACGCGCCTCGGCGCGCCCGCCGCCGCTGCCGCGGCCGTCACCGTCCTCGTCGCCGCTCCGGCCTCCGCGCACGTCACGGTCACCCCGACCGAGACGGCGGCCGGCGCCTACACCGTGCTGACCTTCAGCAACGGCCACGGCTGCGAAGGCTCGCCGACCAAGCAGATCACGATCCAGGTCCCGGAGGGGATCAACGACGTGACGCCCACGCGGCAGGCGTTCTACGACGTCAAGGTCGTCTCCGAGAAGCTCGCCGAGCCGATCGAGGACGCTCACGGAAACAAGCTCACCGAGCGTGACGCCTCCGTCGTCTACACCGCCAAGACGCCGCTGCCCGACGGTCAGCGGGACGCCTTCGAGGTCTCACTGCAGCTGCCCGAGGAGGAGGGCACGCTCGCCTTCCCCGTCATCCAGACCTGCGTGAAGGGCGAGACCGCCTGGGTCGAGGAGGCTCCCGAGGGCGCCACCGAGGAGCCGGAGAACCCGGCTCCGTCCTTCGAGGTCACCGCGGCCGAGTCCGAGGACGGGCACAGCACGGAGGTCGCCTCCGCGCAGACCGAGGTCGACGACGCGGAGGACGACGGCAACCTGTGGGGTGCTGTCGGCGCCGGCGCCGGCATCCTCGGCCTGATCGCGGGCACGACCGCCCTCGCGCTGGGGCGTCGCAAGGCGTGAGTGTTCCCCTGACGCGCCGGCCCGGCCTCGACTACCGGGGCCCGGGTCGGCGCGCCCTGGGGCGGCTGCTGGTGGTGCTTGCTGCCGCTGCGTACGCCGTCCTTTTCAGCATCTCCCCCGCCCAGGCACACGCGACGCTGATCGGCACCGACCCCGAGGAGGGTGCGGTGCTGAAGGTGGCGCCGGAGACGATCACCTTCACCTTCGACGAAGGCGTCTCGCTGCCACCCGATGGGGTGACGGTCTACGACGCGAAGGGCGAGGAGGTCACCTCCGAGGCGACCGCGAGCGGCACCGAGATGCAGGTCGCGCTCGCGGAGGCGAGCAGCCTCGGCGACGGCACCTACGTCGTCGCCTGGCGAGCGGTCTCGGCCGACGGTCACCCGATCTCGGGCTCGCTGACCTTCGCGGTCGGCGCCCCGAGCCTCAGCGTCGCCCCACCTCCGTCCACGGAGCCGTCCAGGGCGACGGCGGTGATCCACGGGGCGCTCCAGTTCCTCCAGTACGCAGCACTGCTGCTGGTCGTGGGCCTGGTCTGGTTCCGCGCGGCCATCTTGGGTGGGCACAGCGTGGGCGAGCACCGCATCCCGGACCGCGCCACGGCGCGGGTGCAGCGGGTCGAGGTCCTCGCCGGCATGGTCGCCGTGTTCGCGCTGGTGCTCCTGGCCCCGGCCAGCGGCGCGCTGCAGAGCGAGAGCGGACCCGGGGCGATCCTCACCTTCGACGCCTGGTCGCCGGCCTCGGTCGGCAAGGAGTGGCTCAGCGCCCTGGTGGGGATCATCGGCATCGCGGCCGCGCTCGCGCTGCGCGAGCGGCCGCGCCTGGCCGCGGCCGCAGGGCTGGTCGCGATCTGCTCCCCGGCGCTGGTGGGCCACTCCCGAGCGGTCGTACCCGCCTGGCTGGTCACCGCCACCGACGTCATCCACCTCGTCGCCGGCGCGCTCTGGCTCGGCGGGCTGGTCGGGCTCGCGCTGACCCTGCCGCTGATCACCCGGCGCGGCACGGTCGCGGCCGAGATCGTCACCCGGTTCTCGACCCTCGCCGCCGCGTCCCTGGCCGCCCTCGCGGTCTCGGGCGTGCTGATGGGCTGGCGGATCCTCGGCTCCTGGGACAACCTGCTCAACAGCACGTACGGCACCCTGCTGATGACCAAGATCGCCCTTGTCGTCGCGGTGGCGGTGATGGCGGCCGGCAACCGGCTGCTGGTCCTCCCCCGCGTACGTCAGGCGGCCGGCCACGACGACACCGTCGAGGCCGGCTCGATGCTGCGCCGGGCCGTGCTGATGGAGGCGGGCGTGCTCGTCGTCGTCCTCGGCGTCACCGGCTTCCTGGTCGACCAGCCGCCGCAGGCCGGGGCCGGCTCGACCGGGACCGGCTCGGCCACGGTCGCGCAGACCAACACCCAGGCCGCGGAGCTGGGCGACGACCACCGGGTCTACGCGACGCTGACCCCGGCGGGTCCGGGTCCGAACGTGCTCCGGCTGCAGATCCAGGACGCGGCCGGCGAGCCCGTCGAGGCGGCGGCGGTACCGACCGCCAAGCTGAGGTCCGGCGACGTCGACCTGGGCAGCCTGGCCCTGAAAACGGTCGCTGCCGGCACCTGGGAGGCGGACGTCGTACTGCCCAAGGGCGGTGTCTGGGAGGCGACCGTCGGCCTACGGCTGGGCGAGTTCGAGAGCCCGCTGGGGCTCGTGAAGTTCCCCGTCAGACAGTGACGCTCAGACAGTGACCGGGAGCCGGAGCGTGTGGATCATCCCGTCGACACGCACCTGCACGAAAAAGACGTAGTCACCCGCCTTCGGCGGCTTCACGTGGATGCCGAGGCGGGTGCCGTCCTCGCCGTTCTCGGGGCCGCCGAGCGGGTGCAGGTGGATCACCTCGCCCGTCTCGCGGCTGAACGCAGTCACGTGCGCGTAGACCCCGAGGTAGGTGCCGAGGTTGACCGGCTTGCCGGCCAGGTCGGAGATCACGACACCGATCTCCTGGTCGATCCCGGGCTTCGGGGTCTCCTCCAGAGCAGCGATCACGGTGCCGTCGTCGGAGCCGGGTACGTCCACCTCGGAAGCCCCCGCCACCTTCGCCGTCGCGCCGAGCATCGCCTGCTCCCCCTTGCCGTCGGGAGTTCGGGCCGCGAACTCGACGACCACCCGGTAGTTGCCCCCCGCGGGCAGCGTCAGGTCGCCGGACCAGTCCCCCGCCTCGCCCTGGGTCGGGTGCAGGTGGCGGAAGACCTCCAGGTCGTCGCGTACGACGTAGAGGTGGAGGTCCTTGGTCTGCTCCTCGATGTAGTCGGTGACGGGGTCGCCGTCCTTGGTGATCGTGAAGCTCACCTTCCCCGGCGTGCCGGCCTCGGTGGGCAGGCTGACGTCACCGAGCGTGTAGCCGCCCGCCGTTGCGGAGGTGCCGTCGGCACCCTTGATGGCGGTCACGACCGTCGCGACGTTGGTCGATCCGCTGGGGTTCGAGGTGGGGTCGGCCGCCTCCGGTTCACCGCCGCAGGCGATCAGGGTGATCGCGAGGCCGAGGGTCAGGACGACAGCAGCAATTCCGACACGCACGGGCCAAGGGTGTCACGACCCTGTTCAGAACCCGACACCCGGATTGAGAATCCCCAGCGGGTCCAGGGCCGCCTTGATCCGGTGCTGCAGGTCGATGGAGTCGGCGCCGATCTCGGGCTCGAGCCACTTGCGCTTGAGCCGGCCGACACCGTGCTCGCCGGTGGTGGTGCCACCGAGCTCGATGGCGAGGGCGAAGATCTCGTCACCGGCGAGGGTCTCGGCCGGCGGCATCACGCCCGGGACGTCGTCCGGCGACGGGTCCCAGCCGATGACCGGGTGGAGGTTGCCGTCGCCGGCGTGGGCGAGCGTGTAGGTGCGTACGCCGTGCCGCTCGGAGATCTCGGAGATCCGGTCGACCGCCTCGGCGAGCCGGGACCGGGGCACGCAGATGTCCTCGATGAACCAGGACCCCTCCGCCTCGATCGCGGGCAGGATCTGGCGGCGGGTCTCCACCAGCCGGTCGGAGGACTCCTCGTCGACGCCCTGCTCGATCCAGGTCGCCTCCTTGCCGAGGATGGCCGCGATGGCCTCGATCTCCGTTTCCGCCGCGGGTCCGTCGGTCTGGGCGATCACCAGCGCGTCGCCCCGCTCGGCATACCTGGTCCCTGCGAACCGGTCGACCGCCTCGAGACACCGCCGGTCGATGAACTCCAGCATCGACGGCAGCCGCCGGGCGGCGGCGATCTCGGCGCAGGCCCGAGCGGCCGCGGCCACCGAGGCGTACGCAGCCGACGCCGTCAACGTGGAGACCGGACGTGGCTTGAGTCGCAGGGTCGCGCCGACGACGATGCCCAGGGTGCCCTCGGAGCCGACGAAGAGGGCGGTGAGGTCGAGCCCCGCGACGCCCTTCATGGTGCGGCGGCCGGTGTGGATCAGGGTGCCGTCGGCGAGGACGACGTCGAGGCCGAGAACCGCCTCCCGGGTGACCCCGTACTTCACGCACCGCAGCCCGCCGGCGTTTGTCGCGACGTTGCCGCCGATCGAGCAGATCGCCGCCGAGGCCGGGTCGGGTGCGTACCGCAGCCCCACGTCGGCCGCCGCCGCGTCCAGCCGCGCGTTGAGCACGCCCGGCTCGACGACCGCGATCTCGTCGACCGGGTCGAGCTCGAGGATCCGGTCCATCGCGGAGAGGTCGACGACGAGGTGGCCGGTGCCGGCCACCGCTCCCCCGGCCAGCCCGGTGCCCGCGCCGCGCGGGACCACCGGCACCCGGTGTGCCGAGGCGACCCGCATCGCCGCTTGGACATCCGCGATGCTGTGCGCCCTCACCACCGCCAGCGGCAGGCCGGCGGCAACCGATCCGGACCGGTCGGTCGAGGCCGCCAGCAGCGAGATCTCGTCGGTCACCACCTCGGAGACGCCGGCGGCGAGGTCATCGACCAGGGAAAGCTGTGACTCCGTCGTCATCCTGACATTCTCTCGTGAGACGGCCAATTGCGAACCCCTTCGACGATACCGATACGCTTTACCTCGAGGGGAGTACCTCACCAAGCTCATTCCGGTCAGTACGTCGGTGCCGACACCGTCCCGGAATGACACCCCGATCTCGGGGTGAGGGAGACCTCAGACGTTCATCGACACGCCTGAGGAACCTGCATGCTCGATACCATCGCCACGCCCACTCTGTGGGCCGTGACCATCGCCGCCGTCGTGGTGCTGATCGCCCTCGACTTCGTCCTGACCCGCAAGCCCCACGAAGTCTCCATGAAGGAGGCCATCGGCTGGTCGGCCTTCTACATCGCGCTTCCGCTCGCCTTCGGCGTCTGGGTCTGGAACGCCCACGGGAGCCAGACCGGCTTCGAGTACTACACCGGCTACATCGTCGAGAAGTCGCTCAGCGTCGACAACCTGTTCGTCTTCATGCTGCTGCTCGCGGCCTTCGCGGTGCCACGCCACCTGCAGCAGAAGGTGCTGCTCTTCGGCATCGTCGGCGCGCTCGTGCTGCGTGGCATCTTCATCGCTCTGGGCGCCGCGGCGCTCTCCCAGTGGGACATCGTCTTCCTGATCTTCGGCGCGATCCTGCTGATCACTGCCGCGAAGATCTTCACCGAGGCGCTCCAGGGCCACGACCAGAAGGTCGACCCCGAGGAGATGCTGGCCGTACGTATCGGCCGCAAGATCGGCCTGAAGCCGATGGCCATCGTGGTGCTCGCCATCTTCGCCACCGACATCGTCTTCGCCGTCGACTCGGTGCCGGCGGTCTACGGCATCACCGGCGACCCCTACCTCGTCTTCGCCACCAACGCGTTCGCACTGCTCGGCCTGCGGGCCCTCTACTTCGTGCTCGAGGGTGCCCTGTCCAAGCTGGTCCACCTCTCCTACGGTCTGGCCGCGATCCTCGCCTTCATCGGCGTCAAGCTCGGCCTGCACTGGGCCCACGGCATCTGGGACAGCGTCCCGGTCGTCCCGACCTGGCTCTCCCTGGTGATCATCGTCGGCATCCTCGCCGTCACGGTCACCACCAGCCTGATCGCCTCCGCGCGTACGCAGGCCCGTGAGGAGACCGAGGCCCTGGAGGAGACGAACGCGTAAGCGCACGTGTTGGTCTCGACACGCTCGGCCGCGGGCGGCCTCGCGGCTCGACCAGCGGAGAGACCAATCGCCAGCCCCACCTTCGACAGCTCCCTCTCTTACGAGTTGGGCCACTGGCTTCGGGTGTTGCCGACTTTCGTGACGT